>JBIJDM010000042.1:0-15172 GCA_044344145.1 Phycisphaerae bacterium | reverse complement strand
AGACGGGGGCGATAGAAATTCTCGGCCACAATGGTTTGGGCCGGTTCGGTATACAAGAACTTCAGATACGCCTCGGACACCGCACGGGTGCCCCGCTTGTCCACATTCTTGTCCACGATCGAAACCGGTGGTTCGGCGAGAATACTTACACTGGGCGCCACAATTTCGAACTTGTCGGCACCGAATTCATTCAACGCCAAGAACGCTTCATTCTCCCACGCCAGGAGCACGTCACCCTGATTGCGCCGTACGAAACTGGTCGTACTACCGCGCGCCCCCGTATCCAAGGCTTTGACATTCTTGTAAATGCCCGTAACAAATTCCTTGGCCTTCAACTGCGCCTGCTCCACCTTGGCGGTTGCGGCCGGATCCTTGAGCAACTTCAGATCCCCGAGTTCTTTCTGTAACGCGTAACCCCATGCGGCCAGATAGTTCCACCGGGCTCCGCCCGAGGTTTTGGGATTGGGAGTGACCACCCCGACATCGGGACGGATCAGATCATTCCAGTCCTTGATCTGCTTGGGGTTGCCCTTGCGGACCAGAAATACGATGGTCGAAGTATACGGTGATGCGTTATCGGGCAGACGCGTCTGCCAATCATCCGGGAGTAACTTGGCATTCTTGGCAATGGCATCAATGTCATACGCCAACGCCAGCGTAACCACGTCGGCATCCTGACCGTCAATGACCGCACGGGCCTGCTTGCCCGAACCGCCATGCGACTGCCGGATGGTGACATCATCCCCGGTCTTGGCCTTCCACTCTGCCACAAAAGCCTTGTTTACGGCTTGGTACAATTCCCGGGTGGGATCGTACGAGACATTGCTCAATTCCACACTACCGGCCCAAGCCGCCACACCCAACGAGGCGACCAGCAGACCGACGACGCGTTTCCGCGCCCAAAATGACAAACGATTCAAAAACATGTTTAAATTCCTTATCTGCAAAATTCACTTTGAAACCTACCTGGCAGTGCCAACCTGACCTGCCAACTGTGGGGAAACCCCAAACCAAGCCTTAGGCGTCAACAACGCCCCCGACTGGAAGTCGCCCAGCGTTGCGGAAGATGTTTTAAGTATCGGACCATAGCTTTAATTCCTAGTTTTTTAATATGGCAATACTTTAGCCACCTCATCGCAATATGTCAACACTATTCCTATAGGTTTTATATGTTATCTGCATGTTATTATTTTACAGCATGTTATGAACTATACTGTTGAACACCTTGGTTTGTCACGGAAACATTGCGATTACTCAGCGGAAGACATCAATCTTCCGCCAACGCCCCGAATACCAGCGCAGCATGACGTAGATGCCGATGGTAGCCACATAGAGCGTGGCCATTGACCATGGTCCGAGCCCTTTAGCCTGCGGGAACCAGTGGGTGGACAGCCAGCCCCCCCCTACGCAGATACCCCATGAGATTAGCACCATCTTAATGGTTGGCCAGACCACGTCGCCCGCCCCGCGCAGGGCCGCGATAAACGTGGCATTCAAGGAATCGAAAATCTGGAATGCCGCCGCCAGCAGCAACATGGTTTTCACCGCGGCAATCGCCTCGGGATCACTGAGTAGAAACGTGGCCAATTGCTCCCGAAACACAACAAATACCACCCCACACAACCCCATATAGGTCATATTGATGACCATGCCGGTAGAAGCCGCGGCGTTGGCTCCGGCGATGTCTTTGGCGCCGATGCGTTTGCCCACCAGCGCCGCAACGGCATTGCCCACGCCGATCGCGGGCATAAAAGAAATCATGACAAACTGCATCAGGGCACTTTGGGCCGAGGACCAAGTGGTACCAAACTGTCCCACCAGCCAGACACTGAATATCGTCCAACTTAAAACATCACTCCCGCCCTGAAGACCCGCCGGCAGTCCCAGGCGAATCAAGTGCCAGAGCCGGCGCAGGTCCAGTTGCCAGCCGATGCGGGTGGCCCAGGCGCGTTGGTGGGAACTGAATAGAAACACCCCTAATAGGGTTATCTGCGTGGCCAGCAGGGCGCAGGTCGTGGCGATGGCCGCCCCGGTCAGGCCCATTTTCGGCATACCAAAATGGCCCAGAATCAGGCTGAAGCCAACAATAAAATCCACCGCATTCCCCACCAGCGCGGCAAGAAATTGGTAAGACGGTTTGTGCATGCCCAAAAAGTAATTACCGAGCACCGAATTGGCGATATGCAGCGGTCCCAACAACAACAACCACACAAACAGCGGTTGCTCTACCCGGACTAATTCGGCACTGTGGCTCAGGTGCCCATAGACCTGCCGGCCAAATAGCGCCAACGGCGCGAACAACAGGATGCTACCCAGCGCCATGTACAACCCCTGCCAGGCATAACGGGCGGCATCTTCGGGCCGGCCGCGCCCGGCCGATTGACTGGCCAGCGTGTTCAGACAACTCCCCACCCCTAGCGCCATCGCAATCGGTGCAAAAGCCATCATCCCCGCATTCATCATGGCCGCCAAGTTCACTTTATCGGCGGAATTGGTTACCGCCAGATCCAGACGCGAGACCATCCACCCATTGATGAAATGCATAAGCGTGTAACTGAGCGAACCGGCAATCGCCGGCCCCGCCAAGCGCAGCAGCGGCCCCAGCGTGAGTCGGAACATCACCCACCAATTTTTGACCCGCGCGGCGAACAACATCAGACCGTCCCATAAAAAACGACCCGTAACAGTGTGCAACGGCTCCAGTCTAGCTGCAAAACCCAAGACCGCAAGTGGGCTCGGACTCGTATCTTACCCCGCCAGAGATTACAATGACCGACACAAATTCCCAAGGAGCCCAACGATGAAAACCACCGGCATGAAAGTTCTGGCTCTTATATTTATTGTTCTGGGCCTGGGGGTGGCGGCCGTCGGGGTCTATAAGGTACTGGGTCAGGATCGACAAATCCGCACCTTTATCCCCACCGAGGCCTGGGTGGACTCAACCCAACTCTTGAACAAGCGCGGCAGTAAAGGCAGCGTTACTTATCAGCCCGAAGTTAATTATCACTATACTTATCAGGGGCGGGTATACCAGTCCAGTCGCACGCTGGTAATCGAGGAAAGCTCCAACAACGATTGGGCCCGAAGCGTGCTTAACCGCTACCCCGCGGGTCGGCCTGCCACGGCGTATGTGAATCCCAATCGTCCCGGCGATGCGTATATCCATCGGGAACACACCTTTATCATCTACCTGTTGATCTTGATCCCGTCCGTTTTTGTAGGGGTGGGGATGGGGCTGTGGATGCAACAGTCCAGCCGACGCGATGGCGTGGGAAATATGATCCCGGATGGTTCCGGCTGGTGCATCGCCCTACCAGACAGTTCGCTGCAGCAACGGCTGCGCAGTCGGCGCTGGCTGGCCCTGTTTGGTACCGTCTGGGGCGGGTTGGTTTTGGGCCATTATGCGCTGGTGAGTAACCTGAACATCCAGGTGCTTTTTCTGATCTCCGCCACCGCCTATCTGGCCCTGGCGGGAACACTCGTGGGCATGTACATTTACACCCGTAATCTGCTGGCGCATATTTCCGAGCCGGTATTGCGGCTGCAACCCGAACACATCAGTCTGGGGCAGCAGATTCAAGTGGAATTATCCGTGCTGCCCCGCGCCAATATAAATATCGCCATGGCCAGCGTCAGTTTAATCTGTCAGGAACTGATTAAAATTCGCAGCGGTAACAAAACCCAAATCCGCACGGTCACCCAGTACACCAGCAACGCCCTACTGGCCAAAGGCGTGCAGACCATCCCGGATCACGAATTGGTCTGGGAGGGAATGCTGATCGGTGCGGACCATTGTCAGCCCAGTACCGATGACAGTTTTTCCGAGTATCCACGCACCCAATGGCTGGTAAGGGTCAATATAGCGCTGACCGGCAGTGCGGACTATAAGGGCGATTACTTTATCAGTGTGACGTAATCAATAGCAAAACCCCTGCCCGCGCAGAAATAGTTCCAGCGGGGGCCAGGCTTCGGTTTTGGATAAGCCCAGTCCATGCCGACCGGCGGGATAGATGTGCAGTTCATAGGGAACCTGGGCATCACCGAGCGCTTGCGCAAACAGCAGGGAATTCGCCGCGGGCACGGCGCCATCTTCGGCGGTATGCCAGAGATAGGTCGGCGGGGTTTGGGCCGTCACGCGTAGATGGCAAGATAGATCCGCTACCAAGGCCGCATTGGGAGTGTCCCCGAGCAAATTCTGCCGGCTGCCCTGATGGGTGTAGCGCCCCATATCAATCACGGGATAACACAAAATACCCACATCGGGACGGGAACTAACCCGTTCGATCGGGTCGGCGGCATCGGCAACGCCAGCATCAAAATGGGTCAGCAGTGTGGCTGCCAGATGCCCACCCGCCGAGGAACCCATCACGCCGATCCTGGCGGGATTGATCCGCCACTGGGCGGCATTGGCCCGCACGGTCCGCAGGGCTCGGGCCACATCCAGCAGCATGGCGGGATGACGGTAGCCATCCGTGCCGACGCGATATTTAAGAATGAAAGCGTGGATGCCGCGCTGGTTCAGCCAACGGCCATACTCGGTCCCTTCGTGGTCAGCCTGATAGCCATAGCCCCCGCCGGGACACACGATCACCGCCGCCCCCACCGTTGGGCCCTGCGCGGGCAGATAACGCATGCTGGGGATATCTTTCGCCTCTGTGCCCATGGCCAGCGGCGCGACCTGTGGCCACAAACAAATCAACTCACCGGGCAAGGTTGCAACAGCGGGCGACATGGTCATGGGCAATACCTTTTTACTTAGCATGGTTCTAAATAACACGGCACCAGAGACGCCATTGTAGCAATTTGTGCGCTTTTTGCAGGGGGAAACGTGCCCCAGTGCGGTAACGGCTTTTGTCGGTGGGTTCCAGCGCCTATACTGGGGGCATGAATGAACTGGTCGGCCAAACTTTTGCCCAATACACCAGCGCCAGCGGTCTGAAGCCTTTTCATACCAAGGCCCCCTATCGCCGCGCCCTGCGCCTGCTGGAGGGGCTGGATTTGCCCACCCCCACGCGTATGGAAGAGCAGGACGGCACGATCAAATTCTGCCTCCCGGCGGGGAGTCATGACGGCATGGCGCTGGAAACCGAAAGCGTCATCATCCCCATGGTCGCCACCAAAGGGCCGCGCTGGCATACCCTGTGCGTTTCCAGCCAGATCGGCTGCCGCATGGGCTGCACATTTTGCCAGACCGGCCGGATGGGGCTGATTCGCAACCTCACCGCCGGTGAGATTGTGATGCAATTGCTGGTGGCACGGAAGATTCTGCAGGAGCGTCTACCTGCGGACCAGCGGGTGGATGTGGCCCAGCCGGGGGTTTATACGTATTTCTGTCAGGGGATTCAGAATATTGTGTTCATGGGTATGGGCGAGCCGCTGGATAATTTCGAACACGTTGCGCAGGCCATCCGGGTGCTCAATGATCCCGTGGGGCTGGATTTCCCGCATCCGCAGATTGCCCTGTCCACCGTGGGCCGGATTGACGGGTTGAAAAAGCTGGGCGAACTGAACTGGCCGCACCTGCGGATCGCCATCTCGCTGACCAGCGCCCGCAAGGAATTGCGCGATGAGATTATGCCCGTGAACCGGGCCATGCCATTGACAGCGCTCAAGCAGGCCATGCTGGAGTATCCCCTGCACCGCCGGGGGCATTACATGATCCAATATGTGCTGATCAAGAATTTGAACGATACCGATGCGGATTTGGCAGCGCTGGCCGAATGGGTGACGGGGCTGCGCTGCATCGTGAACATCATCCCCTACAACCAACAGCAGGGCGATGCCTACGAGACACCCAGCGAAGAGCGCATCGTCGCCTTTGTCATGGGCCTCAAGGCCCGGGGCGTCTTCACCAAACGCCGCACCACCCACGGCCGCGACCTCTTCGGCGCCTGCGGACAACTGGGCAACCCGGCCATCCAACAGCGCAAATATGTGGGGGTCACCATCACCGGCACGGCTGGCCTGGACCGCGGTGCGTGGTTGGATGATTCTTCCACAGGCTACTGATACCAGAACAAACGCAAACTGTGTACTTACCCGCCAAACAGCGCTTCGTTTTCCTGCCTGCGCCACGTATCACTTAACTCAACATCTCCACCGCCTGCGCCAATTTACGGCAGGGCCAGAGTTCAAAGCCATTCATGTCCGGCAGGGGTTTGGTGCCGGCGGGGACGATGGCGCCGTGGAAGCCCAGACGCTGGGCTTCGCTCAGGCGCTGGCCGATGTGGGCCACCGGACGCAGTTCACCCAATAAACCCAACTCCCCCACCACCATAATCCCCGGGGCCAGCCCCCGGCGTAATTGCGCCCCGGCAATGGCCAACGCAATGCCCGCATCGGCCGAAGGGTCGTTCATTTTCAAGCCGCCGGCGACATTCACAAATACATCGCGATCCACCAACCGCAGCCCGACCTTTTGTTCCAGTACAGCCACAATCATCGCCACGCGGTTGATATCCACCCCCGCCACTTTGCGTTTGGCGCCGCCCAGCATGGCCTCGGAGGTCAGCGCCTGCACCTCGACCATCAGCACGCGCGACCCCTGCAGCGCGGGCGTCACCACGGAACCATTCACCTTGCCGTCATGCGTCTGCAGCAGCAGCGCCCCTGCTTCGGGCAGACATTCCAGCCCGCTACCGGTCATGCGGAACAGGCCAATTTCCAGCGTATTGCCGAAACGGTTTTTCACGCAGCGGACAATGCGGTGATCGTGATGCGAGTCGCCCTCGAAATAGAGCACCGTATCCACGATATGCTCCACCAGTTTCGGTCCGGCCAGCGTGCCTTCTTTGGTCACATGCCCCACCAATATCACCGCCGTACCGCCGGCCTTCGCCAGATAGACCAATTCCGTGGCGCAATCGCGCAACTGTGAAATCGAGCCGGGCGCGGAGGCATTCTCCGGCTGGTAGACCATCTGAATCGAGTCCACTACGCACAACAAGGGTCGCAGGCGCTGCACCTGCCGCGTGATTTTTTCCAGATTGGTTTCCGCATAGACCTTCAGGCTGCTCTGGCCTGATCCCAGCCGCCGCGCCCGCATCTGGGTTTGCTGGGCGGATTCTTCGCTGGTCACATACAAAACTTCCTGCCCCTGCTGGGCCAGTGCGGCCAACGTCTGCAACAGCAACGTGGATTTGCCGATGCCCGGCTCGCCACCCAATAAAATCGTGGACCCCGGCACCAGCCCCCCGCCCAGCACACGGTCCAATTCCGTCACGCCGGTATTGATCCGTGGAACCTGTTGCGTGGGCACATCCGCCAGCGCCACGGGTTCATGATTGCCCTCATCACCGAGTATCTCGGTATGCGTGTTCAAGGCCTTGGGCCGGTGCGGATCGGCCGCAGCGCTGGACATTTCTTCCAGACTATTCCAGGCGTTGCAGTCCGGGCACTTGCCCATCCACTTAGGCTGCATGGCACCACAACTGCGACAGAGATAAAACGTTTTAGGCTTCGCCATGACATCCCTCACAAGGGCCCGTCGGCGGGCGTTTATTCGCCTGCCGGCGCTGGGCAAAGAATTCCCGCAAAATCTGGGCACACGCTTCGGCCATAACCCCCTCCACCACCTGCACCCGATGATTCAATCGCTCATCTTCGCATAGCCGATACAAGGTCCGTACCGCTCCGGCCTTGGGGTCAGCGCAGCCATAAACCAGCCGGGGCAGCCGGGCATTAACCAATGCCCCGGCACACATCGGACAGGGTTCCAACGTCACATACAGACAACAGTCCAATAATCGCCAACTGCCCAACGCGACACCGGCGGCGCGCAGAGCTACAATTTCCGCATGTGCGGAAGGATCATTATCGGCTTCGCGGAGATTAAAGCCCCGGCCGATGACTTTGGGCGCTTCGCCGGGTGGGAAGTGTACCACCAGCGCCCCCACGGGGATTTCTCCCACCTCGGCTGCCTGCCGGGCTTGCTCTAAGGCTTCGGCCATGAATAATGTGTCCCAGTGTGCATCCATGGGCGGGATTATACCCCCACCCGCGTCCGGTAACAGTGTCCGATAAAGTTTCGCAGTGAACCCGATGGCCCCCACGTACGTATCATCTTCAGACGATGGCAACCGCGACGAACGGCTGCTGGAACGCTATGCCCAGGGCGATAACGGGGCGTTCCAGGAACTGACCCGGCGGTACTATCGCGAGATATTCGCCTTTATCAGGCGGTTTGTGAACGATGACGCAACGGCCGAGGATGTGCTGCAGGAGACGTTCCTGCTGGTACATCGCAACGCCCGCAGCTTCGATCCCCTACGCCGGTTCAAGCCGTGGCTGTATGCCATCGCCGCGAACAAGGCTCGGGATTTCCTGCGGGCGGGCCAACGGAGGCCGGCCCAGTCTTTGGACGCAACCCCCGCCCAGGATGGGCCGACCGAGTTTATGGATTTGATGGACGCGGGCTTGCCCAGCCCGGATGCCGGTTTGATGACGCAGGAACGTGTGCAACGGGTGCAGCATATCTTGACGACGTTACCGCCGACGCAGCGTGAAATTATCCATCTCGCGGTGTATCAGCAGATACCCTATAAGGACATCGCGGAGATGCTCGGAATACCGATTGGCACCGTTAAAAGTCGCGTGCATGCCGCGCTGGCGAATTTCGCCAAGCTGTGGGCCACGCAAGAGAAACAGGATGGCAGCGTATGAAAGCCGCATACGACCCAAATCAGAGTTACCAGCTAACCCCCGCCGCCGCGGATGCGGTGGAGGATGCGCTGGCCGGAGTCATCCGCCCCGACGGACCTGACCAGGCGCAGGCCCACGCGGCCACGGCACTGGTCAAACTGATCCGGCAAACCCCCGCTCCCCAGCCGCCGGAAGGCACACTGGACCGTCTTCTGGCGACCTTGGCAGAAGCCCCCATTCCCATGAACACCCCGTCCCCCACGCCCCCCGGCGTCCCAAGCCTGTGGCGGAAACACTGGGTGGAATATCTGGCTTTGGGTACCGCCGCTTGTGTGACTATCGTACTGCTGATTCCGGGCCTGCGCACGGCACGGGCCACGGCCCAGCGCAGCGCGTGTGCGGCCAATCTGGCCAGTATTGGTCAGGGCTTCGCCGACTACGCCGCCAACAATACAGGGCAACTGCCAGCGCTACCGACCAAAGCCGAAACCTCCTGGCGCGGGGCGGATGGGCAATATGTGCTGGCGGGCGAGTCCAACTCCGCCAATCTGGCCCCCATGCTGCAAACCCGGCCGGAATTGCTGGCCAAGCTGATCTGTCCTTCGCGCAGTATTTCCGACGGGCAAATTGTCCAAGTCAACGGCCACAAAGACCTGCTGGATGCCGGACGCGGGTATAGCTATATCAATATGCGTGGCGTGCAGAAACCCGTATGGAACGGCCGGGCCGATGCCATCATCATGGCGGACCGCAACCCTCTGTTTGAGAACCTGACCACCGTCGGTGGCAGCAGCGACAATAGTTTGAATCATGCCCGTTGGGGCCAGAATGTACTCAGCAGCGATGGTCAGGTACGCTGGGTGAAGACCCCCGATATCGGCCCCAATAACGATAATATCTGGACCATTCGCGGCCATAATCAAGCCACCTATGCGGGTTACGAAACGGTGACACTGCCCGCAGACATCTTTGTATCCCCTTAATATCAGGAACCGCCGTGCCCACCACTCCCCTGTCGTACGCCCTGAAAGAATGGCATCTGGTGATTCAAGCCCTGTTACAGGGGCAGCAATTTGTCATCCTGCGCAAAGGGGGCATTCTGGAATCCGCCGGGGAGTTTGAGCTGGAGCATGAAAGCTTTGCGCTGTTCCCCACGTTGCTGCACCAATCACCCCAGCAGGTAAAGCCCGCCTGGCAGGATCAGGTCACCACCCAGAGTCAGGAGCCCGCGCGGATCACTCTGCGGGCCTGGGCGCAGGCAGAAGCGATCTGGGCCGTCCCCGACCGCGCCCGCATGGAACGCCTCGAGGATCTGCACATCTGGGCTGCCCCGCTGCTGGATATGCGTTTTTCGTATCGCCCGGAAAAGCCGTTGTATCTGGTCTTGCTGCGGACCTATGAACTGGTCCGGCCGGTGGAATTGGCCAACACCCCAGCCTACGCGGGCTGCAAGAGTTGGGTCCCACTGGAAACGCCACTGGATATCACCGGCAGCAAGCCCATCGTTCATGACGAACAACTACACACCCTGCGGACCCGGATTGATCAGGCGTTTGGGTGATGCCCACTATTAAACGCTTCGGACAACACGAATAAAAAAAGGGCACCCGAGTGGGTGCCCTTGTGCGTTTGGGATATGAACTGCAGCGGCTTAGGCCTGCGGGGCGGCCGGGGTTTCCGTGGCGGAAACCACTTCAGCAACGACACCCGCGTCAGCAGAGCCCTCGGCAGCCACTTCTTCCGCCGGGGTGGCGTGGGTGAGCTGCATTTCGAGGTAAGGCCGGAAGGAAGTACCAGCCGGGATCAGGTGACCCAGGATGACGTTTTCCTTGAGGCCACGGAGGTTGTCAATCTTGCCCGCGATGGCGGCTTCGGTCAGGATCTTGGTGGTTTCCTGGAAGCTGGCGGCGGAGACGAACGATTCCGACTGCAACGATGCCTTGGTGATACCCAGGAGCAGGGTCTTGGCGGTGGCCATACGGGGGCGTTTGGCCTTGGCGGGTTGACCGGCCTGGGCGGTGACGCTCTCGTTCATGGCGCGGAGGTCTTCCTTGCTGATCAGATCACCGATGGTCAGGCCCGTGGAGCCCGGATCATCAATCTTGACCTTGCGGCCCAGCGCTTCGTTGCCACGACGGAAGCGGAACTTATCCACGACTTCGCCGGGGAGGAATTCGCTGTCGCCGGGGTTTTCGACCTTCACCTTGCGGAGCATGGTGCTGATGATGATCTCGATGTGCTTATCGGAGATCTTCTGGTTCTGGGCGCGATAGACGTTCTGGATTTCCGCCAGCAGATAATCCTGCAAGGCTTCTTCGCCACGAATCCGGAGGATGTCGTGGGGCACCATCGGGCCTTCGATCAACGGATCGCCCGCTTCGACGCGGTCGCCGGCATGGACCCGCATGATGCGGTCCTGCGGAGCATGGTGTTCCTTTTCGATCCCGCCTTCGCCCTTGACGATGATGGTCATCTTGCCGCGGCGTTTGTCGCTTTGGAGTTCGACCACACCGGAGATTTCCGCCATGATGGCAGGGCTGGTGGGCTTGCGGGCTTCGAACAGTTCGGTCACGCGGGGCAAACCGCTGGTGATGTCCGAGGTACCCTTGGCTTCCTTGGGCAGACGGGCGATGAGTTCGCCGGCCTGAACCATCTGGCCATTGTCCACTTCGATACGCGTCCGGGCGGACAGGTAATGGAAGTCGAGGGTCTTGCTGTCGCTGGCATCTTCGATCAAGAGACGCGGATGGCGTTCGCCCTTGTGCTCGGTGACGATCAGACGGCTGGTGCCGCCTTCGCTTTCACGCCGGGCAGTTTCGCCTTCGACCACGTCTTCAAACTTCACGCGGCCGGTCTTTTCGGCGAGCATGGGAGTCAAGTGGGGATCCCAGGTGCAGAGCTGCTGACCGCCACGGACGGATTCCTTGTCCTTGACCACTAGACGGGCCCCGTAGGGAACGCGCTGGCGTTCGAGTTCACGCCCCTTGGCATCGCGGAGAATGATTTCGCCATTCTTACGCAGGACCACGGTGCGGACGGTGCCGTCCTTGTCGGTGACATCGGCTGCGTTGAGATCGCCGTATTCGACGATACCGGACTGGCCGGCGATGATTTCATTCTTACCGAGTTCGCGGGTCGCGGAACCACCGGTGTGGAAGGTACGCATGGTCAGCTGGGTACCGGGTTCACCGATGGACTGGGCGGCGATGATGCCGGTGGCCAGACCTTCTTCGACCAGCTTGTTAGTGGACAAATCCACACCGTAGCAGCGGGCGCACAAGCCGTTGTGGGCTTCGCAGGTCAGCGGGCTGCGGACGCGGACGGTATCGAGGCCGAGTTTTTCGATCTTTTCCGAAATGGTTTCGGTGATGATCTGGCCTTCGTTGACGATCACTTCATCGGTGATCGGGTTGACGATACGTTCCACCGAGCAACGACCGATGATCATGTCCTTGAGGGGGACGTCAATCTGGTCGCCCTTGTAGAGCGCGGTTTTCGGGATGCCGTTGGTGGTGCCGCAGTCGTGCATGGAGATGATCACGTTCTGGGCGACATCGGCGAGCTTACGGGTCAGGTAACCCGAGTCGGCGGTCTTGAGGGCGGTATCGGCCAAGCCCTTACGGGCACCGTGCGTGGAGGTGAAGTATTCCAGCACGCTCAGACCTTCGCGGAAGTTGGTCTTGATGGGGGTTTCCATGATTTCGCCCGAGGGACGAGCCATGAGCCCACGCATACCGGCCAACTGCCGGAAGTTATCTTTGTTACCACGAGCGCCCGAGTCCTGCATGACGTAGACGGGGTTGAGATGGGGACGGCCCTTGGGGTCCTTCATGGGCAGGGGTTCGCCCTCGGGACCGCGGGTGTCATGCTGCAACTCTTCCATCATCTCCTTGGTCACTTCTTCGCGGGCATGGGCCCAGACGTCGAGCAACTGGTTATAACGTTCGCCGCCGGTGGTGGCACCGATGGTGAAATTGCGTTCGATACGGTCGGCCTTCTTCTGGGCCTTTTCGATGATTTCAGCCTTTTTGGCGGGGGTCCGCAAGTCGGCGATACCGAAGCTCAAGCCACCCAGGGTGGAATACTTGAACCCGAGCTGCTTCATGTTATCCAGCAGGTCAATGGTCGAGGGGCGACCCTTGATGCGGTAGCAGTCCGCGATGACGCGGCTGCCGCCCTTGCTGGAGAGCGTGCAGTTATAGAACGGCATGCCCACGGGCAGGATGTCGTTGAAAATCAACCGGCCGATGGTCGTGGTGACGCGGAGGTTGGCGGGCGCGGCGGTGATGCCCTTCTTTTCGTCGGTGACGACCTGGTTGCGATCAATCCGGACCTGAATCAGGGTGTGCATACCAATCTTCTGATTCTGGTAGGCCATCAGGGCTTCGGAGAGATTGCGGAAGGCCAATTCCTTGCCGACGGGACGATCCCCGGCTTCGCCGCGGAGCAATGCGGTGATGTAGTAGATACCCAGCACGATGTCCTGCGAAGGCCCGATGATGGGGGCACCACTGGCCGGCGAGAAGATGTTGTGCGGCGACAACATCAGGGTGTGGGCTTCGGTCTGGGCTTCGATGGAGAGCGGTAAATGCACGGCCATCTGATCCCCGTCGAAGTCGGCGTTGAAGCCCTTACAGACGAGCGGGTGAATCTTGATGGCATTGCCTTCGACCAGCACGGGTTCAAAAGCCTGGATACCCATGCGGTGCAACGTGGGCGCACGGTTGAGCATCACGGGATGACCCTTGATGACTTCTTCCAGAATGTCCCAGATTTCCTTGTCGCGCCGTTCGATCATTTTCTTGGCGGACTTGATGGTATCGGCATAGCCGTGTTCTTTGAGTTTGCGGATGATGAAGGGCTGGTAGAGTTCCAGCGCGATCTTCTTGGGCAGACCGCACTGATTGAGCTTCAGTTCGGGGCCGACCACGATGACCGAACGGGCGGAATAATCCACGCGCTTACCGAGCAGATTTTCGCGGAACCGGCCCTGCTTGCCCTTGATCATGTCGGTCAGGGACTTGAGCGGGCGGTTGCTGGAACCGAGCACCGGACGCTTGCAGCGGCCGTTGTCGAACAGGGCATCCACGGCCTGCTGGAGCATGCGCTTTTCGTTGCGGATGATGACATCCGGAGCGTTGAGCTCGACGAGCTTGCGCAGCCGGTTGTTGCGGTTGATGATACGACGGTAGAGATCGTTAAGATCGCTGGTGGCAAAGTTGCCGCTTTCCAGCATGACCAGCGGGCGCAGATCGGGCGGAATGACCGGAATCACTTCGTAGGTCATCCATTCCGACTTGTTTTCGCTGCTGCGGATGGCTTCGACGATCTTCAGACGCTTGGTGAGGTCCTTGATCTTCTGCTTACTGTTGGTGTTGAGGATATGCTGACGGATCGTGTCCGATTCTTTCTTGAGGTCCATACCCATGAGCAGGGTACGGATGGCTTCGGCGCCCATCTCGGCCTTGAAACGGTCGGGATACTTGCCGCAGGCGTCGTTGTATTCGTCCTCGGTGAGAATCTGCTTGAACTTCAGCGGGGTGTCGCCGGGATCGGTGACGATGTAATCCTGATAATAGACCACCTTTTCGAGGTCGCCGGTCTTGACGTCGAGCATGTTGCCCAGACGGCTGGGGGTGGCTTTGAAGAACCAGATGTGGACCACGGGCGCGGCCAGATTGATGTGGCCCATGCGTTTGCGGCGCACGCGGCTGTGCGTGACTTTAACACCGCAACGGTCGCAGATGATGCCTTTGAACTTGGTGCCCTTGTACTTGCCGCAGGCGCATTCCCAGTCCCGTTCGGGGCCAAAGATGCGTTCGCAGAACAAGCCGTCTTTTTCAGGACGGTAGGTGCGGTAGTTGATGGTTTCGGGCTTCTTGACTTCGCCGAACGACCATGAGCGGATGTCGTTGGGGTTGGCAAGGGCGATTTTAACGGCGCCGAAATCATTTACGCGATCGTATACAGCCTCTGTCATTGGCTTTAACTCCTGACCGTGAGCAATTCTAATACTTCAGTTTCGATGCACAAGCCGCCGGATTAGAGCGACTTTTTCTTTTCCAGTACGATATTCAGACCCAAGCCGCGGATTTCGTTGCACAACACGTCGAAGCTGACGGGGGTGCCGGCTTCGAGGATGTTGGTGCCCTTGACCATACTTTCGTAGATCTTGGTACGACCTTCCACGTCGTCGCTCTTAACGGTGAGCAACTCCTGCAGGATGTAACCGGCGCCATAGGCCTCGAGGGCCCAGACTTCCATTTCGCCGAAACGCTGGCCACCGGTGCGGGCCTTGCCGCCGAGGGGTTGCTGCGTGATCAGCGAGTATGGGCCGGTGCTGCGGGCATGAATCTTTTCGTCCACCAGATGGTGAAGCTTCAGCATATACATGTAGCCCACGGTGACCTTCTGTTCGAAGGCTTCGCCGGTACGGCCATCATGCAGCGTCATCTTCAGGCCCTTGGGCATTTCGACGAAGATTTCTTCGGCCGGGGGTACCTGCTGCTTGTCGGCCAGCAGCTTGGTGCGT
>JBIJDM010000041.1:0-15328 GCA_044344145.1 Phycisphaerae bacterium | reverse complement strand
CCGGAAACGCACTGGAATTGCTACACACCACTGGGCAGCGATTGGCCATGGCTTCCAGCAGCGGGATACCAAATCCCTCATAGCGCGAGGGATAGACAAACGCCTGGGCATGTTGGTATAAGGGCCAAAGTTCCGCACGACCGGAAACCTGTTGCACACAGGCGGTTAAGCCCAGACGCGATATTTCGGCAATTTCATCGGGTTTGAACTCCCCCCCACCATAACACAGAAGTTGCACCTGCGTCTGCCGATGCACCTGGGCAAAGGCCTGCAGGAACAACAGGAAATTCTTATACAAACCCCGTAGCCCCACATACAAAAGGTAGGGACGCGAAGCCCGCGGTTGGCCGGTCTGATCGTCAAAAGTTACCGGATATGGGGGTTGTTCTGCGGGTCCACAAAGCGGAATCAAATGCGTTCGATCCGCCACGTGAGGAAACATTTTCAGCAAATCCGCACGGGTGGATTGTGAACAGACGATCACCGCGTCAGCACGAACGAGTGCCGCGGCTTTCGCGCGAATGACCTTCACCTGATCCGCCAGGAACAACTCATGAATCATATCGAAAATTGTGATGACCCGCCGACCGCGTGCCAAGTGCGGTACTGAAGGCCGGGGCTGGTAGTATGACTCATGAATAATGTCCGGCTGAAAACGACGCAGCTGAACACCGCAAAGGGCATTCGAGACACACCGAAGCATGGAGGGCGTGATAACTTTACGGCACCAGCCCAGCCGTTGGGCGGGGAGTTTCCAGCCACGAACCGGGGCCTGAGGTTGCGTTTGCAGCAGTTCCTGCAACGGTTCACTATAGTGCAAACCGGCACAAATCCGTAATTCGGGCCGGGGTTCCGGCAAGGCCTGTAAGCCCAGCAATAAATCCAGATAGTAGCGGGTTACACCACCATAGGTCTGACCGAAAAATATTTGATTGTCAAAAGCAATTCGCATGGGTGCATTTCAAGGCGGGTAGCGCCCACGGCGGAGGGGATTACCCAACCATTAACGCGCGCCGCGACGCAGCAGTACGGCGGGGATTGTAGCGATGATCAACTTCAGATCATTCAAGAGACCGCGGTCACGGATATATTCCACATCCATCCGCACCCATTCATCAAAACGCACGGCCGAGCGACCCCGTACCTGCCAGATACAGGTAAGGCCGGGGGTGACATCCAGGCGCCGATGGTGCCATTGTTGGCAGGCGCGGGTTTCGGACAGGGGCAACGGACGCGGCCCCACCAGCGACATATCGCCAATAAAAACATTCCACAACTGCGGCAGTTCATCAATCGAAGTTTTACGCAACAACTTGCCCAGACGGGTAATGCGGGGATCCTCGGCCATCTTGAACGCCGGGCCATCCTGCTCATTCATGGTCAGTAGTTGCAGCTTGCGGGCTTCGGCATCCACACACATGGTGCGGAATTTATAAATCGTAAACGGCCTGCCCCCCAGCCCGGAACGCTGCTGTTTGAACATAGCGGGCCCGGACGATTCCAGTTTGATGGCCAAAGCCACCATGGCCAGTAAAGGTGACGCCGCCAGCAGGCCGAACCCAGCCAAGGTTATATCAAGGGTACGCTTCCACCACGGCATCGGTTTGACAAACATGCGGCGCATGGGGGCATTAAAGGCCCAGTCCGGAGCCAACAAGAAGCCCGCAGCCTGAGTGGGCGAGGCGATGGTATAACTTTGGGGTGCCGGTGGTTCTGTGGGTTTGGGCTTGATCTGGGGAATGGCCGAATCGCGGGGCGTGGTATTTGTTTTCCCGCCATGCCGCCAAGCCGATTTTTCACTGCCACCGCGGGGTTCCGAATGATCATCGGGATCGGGATCGGGATACGTCTGTATCAGACAAACCGGGCGGTGGCCGGATTGATGGGCAATGGTTTTAAAAATGTCTTCCGCGAAACAAACGGCACCACCATATGGGGTCTCGGGCAGTACCACACAAAGTTGATGCTCCGCGAACCAACCGACCTCATCGGTGACACGAACCCGAGTTAACAGCAGTTTGGCCAACCGCAAAAGGTCCTTGGGGGAAGGCTTGGCATCGGGGTAATCGAAAACCACCACAGAAAACATACGTCCCGTACGGTCAGAGCGTGCCCGCTCTTTACGGATGATGGCATGAACGCCATGGGCCTGATGTAATTGGGGGGGAGTTGGTATCGGATCGGCACTGGCCGCGGGTATGATCCGCAGCACGCCTTCGGCAGGTCGGATCCATAACTTACGATTTAGCATGGTCGCACATCCCTGCTAATAAAAACACCCAATGTCTCGCCCTCAAGCGACCTTCCAACCATAATTCTCCCACTTCCACAGCCGTTACTAGACTACCAAAAACGCGCGTAAATACAAGCGAAAAATTATTCTTCGCAAGACTCTAGCAAATCCGCATCAATTTCTAATGAAACGGCCTGACCCAAAGCGGATATTTCAAGTATCAGCCGGGATTTATGGTGAATTTCGGCCACTTTGCCTTCAATGCCCATAAACGGCCCCATGCGCACCCGGACGCGTTTGCCCAAGGTGGCAAAGGGATGGAGTTGAAATTCTCCCGTCCCGGCAGCGAGTACTTGCGCGACCGCCCCCAGTTGTCTACGCAGTTGGCCCTGATCAACCACTTCAATGACCTGACACAAACAATCTGTGCGTAAAGCCAGCAGCCGGGTATCGCGATCGCCGGAAAAAAATACATACCCGTTGAAGAGGGGAACCAGTGCGGTGCGTTTTCGTCCACCGGAAACGGTTACGCGCTGAATCATAGGTAAAAAATAAGGAATGCCCCCTCGGTGCAAATCCCAAGCGAAAGCTTTTTCCGCCCGCGCTTTAGTATGTGCCACCCACCAGGGCCGGGGCGCTTCGGTCAGCACCAGCGGATTCGGGAACAGGATGGGAGGATTCTCAGATAACTTGAGCAAGAAAAGACCTTAAGTTCAATGCCTGCAGATATTTACAAACAATAAATACTCTCGCAGGGGAACTGGTTCAGCGCGCACTTCGTCCCCGTGGGTGCACCGGAACTTTTACCATATCCAACACCAAATTGCCAGCCCTGTGTCGGCATTAATTATTATTTGCGAATTTCAGGCAAGTCATTCATTTCCGTGGTCGGTTCTATGGTTCGTAGGCCGGAGAGTTTGGTTATCAAAGCGCGGGCTTGCATGTGATCAGGCTTGGTACGCAATACGATACGGGCTTCATCAATTGCTTCATCATAGCGTTGTGCCCGCATGAGCGCTTCTGCCAGCGCATAGCGCCAGCCAGTCGCGTCAGGCGTTTGCAATAACGCCCGCTGGTACATGGAGATGCCTTTATCCAAGACGTTATCCGCGATCAGAATTTTGCCCGCTTCCGCCAAAACAAACGCATCCGGGGACTGGTCCCCGGTGGCTTGCAAAATCAAGCTGATCGCCTCATTGCGGGCTTTTAGTCCAATTTCCCCATTCGCCTTGGAATTACGGATTAATTGCGCTGTTTCCAACAGGGCGGTATAATCATTTTCGGACAGTTTATAGGCCAATTCCGGCTGGTCGTATTTGTTGACAAAGACGTCCAATAATTCACGATATGGATAACCCAAACGCTTGGCAAGTTTGAATTTGTCCAAAGCTTCCTTCCAACGGCCTTCTTGGGCATCCAATAATCCCGCCGTGTAGACGGTGATCGGATGCGAGCGGGCTAGTTCAAACCCTTGGCGTATATGGGTGGCACCGATCTGTTGCCGCAAGATAAATGATTCCAACTGTCCTTGAAAACTAAACGCCATACCGTAGGTCGGACACCCACGACGAACTTCCTGCATTTGGGCAACCACATTCTGGGCCGTCTGTTTAACCTCTTCACGATCAACGGTGATATCCACGGCATAATCAATATTACGCGCCACCTTGTACCATTGAAACATGGCGTTGCAATAACGATATAGAACGTAATCTGGCGCCCAATCCACAGCCTTCTGACCCGATTCGGTGAGGACGCGAAAATCGGCATCGGAACCGGTTTGCCAACCGGCTTTTTTCAATCGGGTCTGGGTCCCCAACGAATACCGCCAGGCGTTTTGCGCCATGGTATCGCGGAACAGCTGATAGGACTGATAACCGATATAGACCGTTACGGTCAGGGCAAGTACCACAGACAATATTTGTTTGGTATTTTGGCGTGTGGCGGTGGTATTAAGCTCGTCTTCCTCGCCCTGTTCCGTTTCGCCGGATGCCGGCAGGGAACGACGCCGGGCCAGTGAGACGATCAAACCCGCACTGGTCGCAGTAAGAACGAAGATTGCGGGAATCCGTTGCCCGAAATCACTCAGGCTATGAATGAGTACGGCCACCAGACCGAAGCCCAAACCATAGGTAACGGTACGGAGCTTCCACGTATTGGATAAATTGGTCGCCTGCCAATACTTGACGCCCACCAGCGCAAAGAATCCCGCCAGTAGGATAAAACCAACCACCCCCACCTCTTCCAGAACCTGCACGTATTCATTCTCAACATGGGCAATATTGGCCGGGATTAATACCCGGCTAACCGAAGGAAATACGACTTCATGCGCGCCCAAACCAACTCCCAGCCAAGTATGCTTGGGAACTATCTGGTATAACACATCAATATTGGTCTGCCAACGTGCACCGCTGGCATTCTTGAGATCGCTCAAGGTTTCCAAACGGGCATAGATCTGATCGAATCCCAAATACAAAATTGCCACAAGTACGAACATGCCAATCACAAGCATGGACCAAGACGCGGCTTTCATTTTCCGCAACCGCGCTAAAGACAGCACGGTGAGGGCAAAGGCCAGCATCAGCGAAACCATACCCCCACGACTCGAGGACAGAAACACGCTGGTTAAACCCAAGACGAAGAACAACAGCAAAATCTTGACGCCATGGGATTCGGGCCGGCGAAAATATAAGACCACTGTATTCGGTTGTACCCGGTTATGGCCCAGTTCTTCATGCAGCTTTAAGAGGAATAACCCCAGCGTGGCGCCCATGGACAGGTTCATATACTGCGAAAAATTATTGTAGTTGATAAAGAAGGAGAATTTGGCCTTGCTGGGACCCGACCATGGCCAGGGCTGGTAGTGCAGCGATTCATTCGCCACGACCACCTGCAGGATCATAAGCAGGGCCGCGGCACCGGCAATCCAGGTGATAATCCAAAGCAGGCGTTTGATTTGATTTGAAGTGCGATAGACATTGACTACGATCACGAACACCAGTACCGCCAAGATGGCCAGATGGAGAATTCGACGGGTTTCCGCGGGGTAATAACTGAGGGTCAGCAAACGCGTCAAGGACGCGGCATCCGGCAGATCCGACCAGAGTTGCCGGTACATGGTGGCGGTTTCTGGTGAGATAATCGCCACCACATTCGCGGGCAGAGGCAATAGCTGGACTATTACCAGACCCACAAACAAGATCGGGGGAATATATCCCCACGTGAAGTGTAATTTAATTTCCGGATGAAACCAGGTCCGCAGCGCCAGTAACAAGGCCATCAAGCCAACCGCCACCGTAACAACCAGGTGACTCCAAGCCTCAACCGCGCCCAAAGCCAGGGGCATGAACACCAGCAAAACGCCCATTACAATTTCAATGGCGTGATCGTGTTGCGTCAACTGGCGACGATTATGCTTGTGACTTGATACTGATTTGGCAGCCATCGCAGCTATCCACCTTTTCAA
This sequence comes from Phycisphaerae bacterium, assembly GCA_044344145.1. Taxonomy (GTDB): domain Bacteria; phylum Planctomycetota; class Phycisphaerae; order WQYP01; family WQYP01; genus JBAXGE01. The sequence goes on along the minus strand of JBIJDM010000041.1, from coordinate 9,629 downwards.
ACAAACGCACTGCGAGCCAATAACACTCAACGGTCACGTATGTCAGGCCTTGGTTTCAGGATCAGTTCCAGTCGGACTGCCAACGTTAGTTTTTATGCTACTCTCAGCCTTCAGCGGGTCGAACGTTTGTGCCGAACGACTGCCGTAACGACCACCACTGGCATAGCCATAGCCATAGCCGTAGCCATAGCCGTAGCCATAGCCATAACCGCTGGAACCGCCACTGTAGGAGCCATACCCCTGATTACGGGCCACGCCGTTCACGACGACACCCAGAATGTTACCGCCAACACTGGTCAAGTTTTCCACCGCATGCTTGGCAGTTTTGCGGGTGGATTTATCCGCACGTAAAACCAGAATGGTGATATTGCACATGGCACTTAAAATGCGCGAATCCGTCACGGGGATTACCGGCGGTGAGTCAATCAGAATGTGGTCATAGCGACCATTCAAAGTGTTGAGCAATTCGGCAAAGGCTTCGCTGCTGATGATTTCCGCGGGGTTCACCGGGATAATACCGCAGGGCAGCACGTCCAAGCCGTCAATCTGGGTTTTTTGGATGGCTTGATCCAAAGATATTTGACCGGCCAGTACGTTGGACAAACCGACATTCTTCTGTGCCAGTTCAAAGATGACATGTTGCATAGGCCGACGGAAATCGGCATCCAGCAACAGGACCTTTTGGCCGGCCTGAGCGATGGCAATGGCGATATTACTGATGAAGGTACTCTTACCATCACCCGATTCGGGCGAGGTAACCACGATCGTTTTGGCGCCATCGGTGGGCACACCAAAATAGATTGCCGTACGTACCGTACGATACGCTTCGGCCATCGTTGAGGTGCGTTCTTTGTGAACCAACTGGCCCACTTCCGTGCGCCCACCCTGCGTGTCCATATGGGGAATAACCCCCAATACGGGCAAGCCCAAGGCCATCCGAATTTCCTCGGCCGAACGCAGCCGTTGATCCATCCAGTCGGCCACCAGAGCCAAACCAAACCCACCCATTAAGCCCAACAGCAGACTGATGGCAATGACTTTGACATGCTGGGGCTTGTAAGGATTGGTTGATTCGGACGCACGTTCGATCACATTCACGGTGTTCATGCCGCCGGCATCTTCGCGCAGATTTAATTCCGCGATCGCCTTATCTAAATCGGTCAGACGCGATTCCAGCATTTTAACTTCGGCCTGCATACCCTCGAACTCCGCGGCTTTACGCGATAATTCCAGCGCCTGGCGCTGCTGTTCTTCGAATTCTTTTTGGATTTCCGCACGTTTGCCTTCGGCGGTGACCCACGCCTGCCGGACGGCGGCCAAATAGGCCTGGGCAAAGCGCTGATCGGCTTCGTCAAGCATTTGCCGGAGCGATTGGATCGAAGATTCCAAGGTGATGACACTGGGATAATCAGAGCCATAGCGCGACTTCATGCCGTTGAGCTGCATTTCGCGCATCATCAGTTCCCGGCGCAAATCCGTGGTTTGATTATTCATGCTGACAAACACGCCCTTGGCATGCTGGGCTTCAATCAATTGCCGGATCATGGACGGATCACCCGCCATCGCCTGAGCCACGTCATAAGTGGATTTTTCATCAAAGGCGTCAATCTGGGATTGGGTCAAAGCCTCGGATAAACGCGAAAGCCGAAGGACCAGAAGATTTCCACGATCGGTTTCAAAGGACAGCGTGCCGTTGGCTTCCTTGAACTCCACCATGGCCCGGCGTTTGTTGCGCCAGTCGGTTTCAACCTGATCCCGGTCCTTACGATAAATTCGCAGCAAGTCCAATGCGGTCGAGCGTTTCTGGCGATCCTGCGCCTCGACATACGCATCTACCACGGCATTGACAATTACGGCAGATTCTTTGGGAAACTGCGATTCAAAACTGATAGTCATAATATCAGATTTGCGGCTGACCAAAACATCCAAACTCCCGGCCAGAAAACCCACCGGGTTGCTCGAGTTAAGAAACGTATTGAAGGCCCCTGCCTTGGAGCGTTCATAGGCCGACTGCAAGACTTCTTTGGAGGAGATAATTTCGGCTTGTGTTTGTAAAAAACCATCCAAACGCGCAGTAACTACCGTATCCATATTTAGACGCGGCGACGAAGGCGTAACAATCATTTTCGCCGATGACAAGTAGAGCCGGGGCGCTGCGAGCAAATAACCAAAACCACCCGCCAGACCCACCAGCGTCACCAATAATATAATCCAACGCCGACGCCAGAATACCTGGAGCATGTTGCCAGTAGCCGCAGCAACATCACCCGCACTCCCGCCTGATTGGGTCAGGTTCTCGTTCGCTTCAGAACGAACCATACGAGTATTGGGTTCGATACGAGCCAGTCTATCTTGGGTTTCCAATGCCATACCCTCAACTAAATGTCGAAAATCTTGCGTAATTTTACATCCGGAACACGTCTGTAAACCTCTGCAACGCGCAGAAGCTCGTTCAGAATTTCACCGCCTCGACTCGAATTATCAAGCATAACCGAAGCCTCAGGCCTTTGCTACGTGTACTCAAGCAAAAATAATTTCTGAATACGATAACATCTTAGTCGGCAGGCACGCGTTCGTCATCTGTGGAACAAAAAAAAAGCACGCCCATAAAGTTGGACATGCTCACAGGAAAACAATGATAAGTCACATCAACGAAACAAACCAATTGCCAAGGTCTGGCAACGACTGCCAACCCAAATTATTTTCAGGCGGGGGGAGGCAAGGGGGTGAAACCAGACAACACAGGCTGCGGTGCGGGCGGGCGCACCAACCTGACGCCAGCCTGCTCAAAATCACTGCCAACCGAAGTGGGCGTTCCAATTGAAGTTTGGGGGACGCTCGACATCGAAGCAACGTAACCCGCCAACCCCAACAGGACCAATCCAAGCATAGCAAAGCTTACAGACTTCATTTTCAATCTCCATTAAAAGGTACTTCTAATAGTAACCCAACCACGGTCAAAATCAAGAACAACCACACAAAATTTCGCGAAATCCAAAATTATCGCTCGGTACGCCGCCTTTTGATCAAATCGCGTTGCGCCCTGGCATCTTTGGCCACTTCACTCTCAGAATCCAAGTCAATACAACGCCGGAAGGCTTCCTCCGCCTGATCGAACTGCCCCAAACGCATCGTGCTCAAGCCCAACATGTACAACGCAATAGCATCCTTGGGGTTGAGCTGAATGGCCGTATTGAAGGTGCCCACGGCCTCTTGGTGGCGGCCAAAGTGGGCCAAGCATTGTCCCAGATAGCGATAGGATTCAGCATCATTTGCATCCATCTGAATTGCATTTTGGAAAGTTTCCATAGCGCGCTGGAAATTTCCCTCTTTGAGGAAGCAGAGTCCTTTTTGCCGGTGGGCATTGGGTAGGCTGGAATTTTTCAGCAACGCATCATCGTATTTGCGTAAAGCCTGTGTGGTTTGCCCCAGCAATTGGTAGGTACGTCCCATCTCGTAGTGGGTTTGGGCATCTTCCGGATCCAGCACCAATGCCTTACTGTAGGCCATCAGGGACAACTGGAATGAGCCCATCTCACGATGTATCCAAGCCAAAATTGACCAATAGAAAAAGGAATTCTTGGGGGCATCGCCCAAATCTTTCAGCCCCTTCAAAGCCGTGCCATATTCCTTGGCCTGCATGGCCGTCCAAATCGTATCTAGGGCTGCGGCCTGGCTGGCTGGGATGGGTCGCGAGCCATATCCTGCAAAACGCCGCACCAGATCGCGCCGGACCAGACTACGGATCAGGGCATCGCCAGTGACATACTCGTTCAATTGCTCGTTAGCCTTTTTGGGCGTAACCGTCATAAAGCCATGCAATTGTCCGCTAATATCAAAAACCGGCCCACCCAACGAGGCGGGAGCCAGATTCAGATTGGTGCGGACAAACGTGGGGGACAAGTCATCGCTGGCCTCGATCATGGGATTGGTATCGCGCCGCGTGCTTTGAATAACCCCCTTCAGCATAAACCGCCCACTCGCTCCTACCGGAGAATTGATTGCGAACACTTCCGTGTTTTCGACAAACTTGGTCACAATATTGACATCCAAGGGCTGGGTTAAAGATTCGCGAACCCGCAATACCGCCAAATTAGCCGGGACATTCAAGCCATCAATACCATCCGCCATATAGATCACGCCATCGCCAGTTTTAATGGTGACCAGATACGCGTTCTGGACCAAATCCAAAGCGGTGACAAAAGTTCCCCGTTGGAAAATGAAAACCCCCAATCCTCGGCCGGTTTCTTCGAACTTGGCATTGCGTACTTCCACCGTGCCCACGGCGCCATTCATGGCCGTTTGCAGTTCTGCTTCATTGGCAAACTTGATATTCCGTCCCTGCTGCGCCCCGGACTTGCCGCCGTTATACCGCCATACCCCGATAAATACGACTAAAACCGCCAATACGCTGGGGATAACCAACCAAAGAGCCTTGATCCGCTGGGTCCGATAGAAGGTTCCATCCGCATAGCGTTCGTATTCCCACGGCCCGAGCTTCTGTAGGAAGGTCACGCGGGTGGGGAAACGACCATCTGTTTCCTGAACAAAATCAACGGCGACTTTGGGTTGCAACTTCCCCTCAGTCGCACCGGCGGTATCGGCCGATGCGTCAGTGGGGAGGTTTTTGCTTTCTGGGTCTTGAGGTGCGGTTGCATCGGCCATTTTTAAGTTCCAACCTAAACGAACAAGCACTTTTTCTCACGAAGCGACGGATTATGGTCACCGTGACTCATGCCACTAGAGATACACTACGTCAGCAGTCACCGCCAGTTCGGGACCGGGCCGACTGCGACTATTGGGTATCATGCTTTATCATCGCGTGTCAGTCAACTGTCGTGGGAAGGTTTTATTCAAGTGGTGGGAATTACCCCCGGCTACACCGCACCAAGGGGTGACAAAATCCGGAATGCAGAGCGCCACACGGCTCCCCACGGACCAAGAAAATAGTACAAAGCTTAGAAAAATTATGATTTTTTACTTGCCATACGGCGAAAACAGGCTATTTTATTGCTTATCAGACTGTTTTTATGTCTTTGCGGGGCTAAGGATGGCCCTCACATGAGGCAGCCTGCATTTCGAAACGCCATGTATAAGGAGGAACTTTCATGGCCAAGAGTCTCACGAAGTCGGCACTGGCAGCGAAGTTGGTCGAAGCAGTCGGTAAGGCTACCGGCAGCGAAGTCACCAAGAAGCAAGCGATTGCGTTCTTGGATGAACTGACCAAGATTGCCTACAAGGAAGCGAAGAACAAATTCACGCTCCCCGGTCTGGGCAAGCTTGTGTTGGTCAACCGCAAGGCCCGCATGGGTCGCAACCCCGCCACGGGCGAAGCGATCAAGATCCCGGCCAAGAAGGTTGTGAAGTTCCGCGTCGCCAAAGCCGCCAAGGATTCGATCCTCGGCTAAGCGATCGGTGCGAACCGAGCCTAGTATTAAGGGCTCCCCACTGTCCTGGGGAGCCCTTATTCTTTTTTGCCCAGAAGTGCGAAGCACATAATGCATATCGGTATTGCCGGCCCTTGTTCCACCACCGCACTGACCGACCTGCTGGTGCCCGTCGTGCCCCCCGCCGAAGGGTTACCCTATATGATGCTGGCGGGGCTAGCACGGCATTGGCATGCGCAAGGCCACGAAGTCACGATCTTCACCTTAAGCCAAGCGGTCAGCCAAGTCCAAAGCTCCCACGGTCCGCGTATGCATATCCATGTGGCGCCGCAACGTCCCGGCAGTTTCGATAAGGACTGGTTCGCCACAGAACGAGCCCATCTGCGCGGGCTGATGGCGAACAGCGGTTGCGACCTTATTAATGCACACTGGAATTATGAATATGCCCTCGCGGCGTTGGACAGTCTGATCCCCACGCTGGTCTCGGCCCATGATGCCCCGTGGGTGATCGCATACCACTACCGCCCGTTAAAATTTTGGTTCCGTCGGGCACGGTTAGGACGACATGTGCTCAATCGGTGCCGACACTTGAGTGTGGTCTCGCCCTATCTCAGCGCATACTTTCGCCGCTGGCACGGTTGGCGGAATCGGATCAGCGTCATTCCCAATTGCCTGACCACACAACTGGATCAGATCCAACCCCAATTAACGACCGCACAACGATTCAGCCATCGCCCACCCGTGGTGATTTCCCTGAATAATGGCGATAACAGCCTGAAAAACGTCCGCACTCTCATACGCGCCTGGCCGCTGGTACGGGCGCAATTTCCCGATGCCCAATTATTACTGTATGGGGCCGGATTCGGCCCGCAGGACCCGGTAGTGACCTGGGCCACGGTCCGGCAATTACAGTCAGGTGTCCACTGGTTCGGGCGCCAACCCTGGCAAGTGGGAATGCACACCCTGGCCGGTCAGGCCAGCATGTTGGTGCACCCTTCACGCAGTGAAACACTGGGTATGACTCTGGTTGAGGCGATGTATATGGGCGTACCAGTCGTGGCAGGCCGCAAGAGCAGCGCCGTCCCGTGGACGCTGGCGCAGGACGCAGCGGGACTCCTGGTAGACATCAACCGCCCCGCCGCCATCGCTGTTGGTATTGGCCAAACCCTCACGCTGCTGGAAGCCACGCAACAACGGGTGGCCTACGCACATCCATACGTTCGCGCCACGTTCGCCATCCCCCGGATCGCCGAATTATATATGCAGGAGTTCGAGCACATCCTGAAGGATGGCAAGGGCTAGGGCATTTCCAGTGGGGGCAACCCGCGTTGCTGACGAATCCGATCCGTTAACCCGGCCAATTTCAAACACTCGCCACTACGCACCAATTCCACCCGCCCATCGGCATATGCCACCCAACGCTGCCCACTCTTGCGATCATAACGCTCCGCCAACAGCAAACCCACATCCGCCAAATCCCGCACCTTGAGCCCCGCGCCAAAATAGGCGAAATCACTATGCGCGGCCACTTGCTCGGTAGCATCCGGCGCATCGGGATTTACGGGCACAGCCGGCGGGACCCGCGCCCCAACCAAGGTATCCAAATCCGCATACGTAATCGCCCCCCCCGCCACCAACCTGCCCAGATGATCGGGATACGTGCCGTCGTGCGTTTGCGCATACGCCACACACGCGCGGGCCACACGTTGTAATTGCGGCCCCGTGCGGGCTTCATCTGCGGCCATCGCCTCCACATAACGCAAAGGCAGGACGCCCAGTTCATACACCGCCCACCACATCGGCACAGTCAACAGGCAACCGGTAATCCCCAAACCCACCGCCCAATTCGCCCATTTCATTCCGCGATAGCGCTCGGGTTGCTGCCGAATTTTCTGCCGCGCCATCCGCCCCAGCGTCAAGCCCGGCAGCGCCAACACAATACAAGGCCCCAGCAATGAGATCAAACTCAATACCGCTCCCCACACTGCAGCACGCGACACCTGCGGGGCATCCGAAGTCATACTACGGCTATCCGACATGGTCATTCCCTTCCCGAATCTGCACCCTTACAGCCAGTGCAGGTGATAACCACCATCCACGTTGATCACTTCGCCCGTCGAGAATGGCAGCAGATTCTGCGCCACCGCTGTAACCGCTTTGGCGATATCGCCCGGCTGGCCCCAACGGGTAATGGGGGTAAGTCCCTCGGCAATCAGTTTGTCATACTTTTCTTTCACCGGGCCGGTCATATCGGTGGCGATGACGCCGGGACGAATTTCGTACACATTAATCCCATACTCGGCCAACCGCACTGCAAACAGCTTGGTCAGCATCGCCAAGCCCGCTTTCGCCACACAATAATCGCCCCGGTTCACACTGGCGGTGTACGCCGAAATCGAACTGACCGTGACAATCGCGGGGGTATAGTCCGTCTTGGTCAGCTTCCCGGCCAGCGTCACCATTTCCTTGGCCACCAGTTGCGTCAGGAAATACGGCCCCTTCAGATTAATGTTAATCAGCCGGTCAAAAGATTCCTCGCCCGCTTCCAGAATATCCGCCCGGACATTGGGCGCCACGCCGGCATTATTCACGAGCAAGTCAATCCGACCATATTTTTGCATCGTTTGCGCCACCAGATTCGCCCGATCCACCGCCACGCTGATATCCGCCTGCACCGCCAGTGCATCGCCCCCGGCACCGCGAATCGCCGTCACGGCTTCCTGAGCGGCCGCAGCGTTAGCCGCATAATTCACCACCACATTCCACTTCATCTGGCCAATCGCTTCCGCAATCCCCCGGCCAATCCCCCGCGAACCACCCGTTACAATGGCAACTTTACTCATGAGTTAACATCCTTTCGCAAAAACAAACTTTACCGCAACCCTAAGTGCTCTACAATACACGCATGCCGAAAGTCTGGCGAGTATCAGGAAAGAGAAACTTATGACGTTGCCCCATAATCGTCTTGGATTGGACTATCACGCCACCCCGCCGGGGCGTTTCACCCGCCCCCGCGTGGATATCCATACCCATACCCATGATGTCGCGCTCACGCAGATCATGGTCGATGCTGCCCGCGCCTATGGCGTGGGCAAGATCGTCACCATGGCCCCCCTCGAGGACGTCACCGCCCTACAGACCGCCTTCCCCGGCCTGTTCGAGTTCATCGCCATCCCCAACTGGAAAGCCATGTCCAACACCCCCGCGGCCATCGCGGAGTGGATGGACCGCATCACCGCCTTCCGGCAGCATGGCGCCAAACTGGTCAAGTTCCACATGGCCCCCGGCACCCGCCGGCGTTGGGGCGTCAGTCTGGATGATCCTGCCATCCGCCAAGTCGCCCAACGGGCCTACGATCTGGGCTATGCCTTTATGTCCCACGTCGGCGACCCCAAGAGTTGGTTCACCAACCCCAGCAAATATGGCGATGGCACCTACGGCAGCTTTGCCGACCAGTTCGCCCCCCTCGACCGCTTCTTGGCCGCGTATCCCGATCGCGTCCACATGGGCGCCCACATGGGCGGCAGTCTGGAAGACCTCCCCACCCTGGCCCAGCGTCTGGACCGCTACCCCAACTATATTGTGGACACCTCCGCCACCAAGTGGATCATCCGCGCCATTGCCGAGGGCGAACGCAACCAGTTACGCGAATTTTTCCTCCGCTATCAGGACCGCATACTCTTTGGTTCGGATTTGGTGGTGGGTGATCATTACGATTGGGACCACTACGCCAGCCGGTACTGGACCCATTGGCAGCAATGGGAAACCACCTACCGCGGCCCGTGCCCCATCGCCGACCCCGATGCCCGCAATGGTGACCCGCAATTGGTGGGCTTGGACTTACCCGACACGGTACTGGAAAAAATCTACCGCACCAATGCCCAACGCTGGCTGGATATCACGATCTGATACGCTCAGGCCCGGCGCCGCCGGCGCAAGAGCAGACCCGTAGCCCCCAGCCCCAGCAGACTCAAACTCGTGGGTTCGGGTACATGGACGATGTAGATGCCGTCGGTGCCGATTCCATCGGCATCGGCATATACCCGCACGTTACCGTATCCGCTGGTGCCATAGTTGATTTCATAATCCGTGTGTAGGGTAAGTTGCACATCGGCACCAGCCGACACACCCAGACCTGTCAGGCTTGCACCCGTGGTATCGAAGATGTAGTACCGGGTAGCCAGATCCGCCACCGGAGTACCGCCAAGATTGTACAGATTCAGCGTCCACTTGCCGGCCAGA
>JBIJDM010000217.1:0-4619 GCA_044344145.1 Phycisphaerae bacterium | reverse complement strand
TGGGCCACGAAGGCTCAACCGTGCTGGTTGTCTTTAACGGTCTGCGGTTGCTGATGAACCGCCAGAAAGACTAAACCTCTGCGCCAAAGTAAAATCATCACGCCCGGGGCATCGCGCAAGCCATGCTCCGGGCGTTGTGTTTGGCGTAGGTAACTGTAGGGAACCAGCTTAACGATGCTGCCGGCGGATGATCATGTCGAAGTTGTACACCATACTGCGGTAGGCAAACCAGACCACCAATACACACAGTCCGGCTGACAGCAGACAGGACACCGCAAACAGAATCCGGCCCATCCACGCAGTGGAAGTACCGAGTTCATAAATCTTCCCTGAGCCAAAGGCATCGACGGCGAAGTCGTTGGGATTCAGCATGATGGATAATGCGGTCACGGGTGAGAACCCCGCCGTCAGTAGGCCAAACCAGGACGCATGGCTGGCCAGTGCAAAACCGCACATTCCGGCCAACCCGGCCACGGCTACGAGAATCCCCACGCAGGCCATAATCGCAAGTAAGGTACGGGATATCTGCAAAGACAGATGCAGCCCCAGAATGCACGCCAGTGCCAACATCATCACCGTGTAAACCGGCATCAGCACGATGGTTTCGATATGAATCAGGTCATCCCCGGGCGTAAACGCATCGGCGACATTCAGAATCACCACCGTCAAAGTCATAATCATGACAAAGGGTGTCAAAAAGCCGATCAGACCGCGTAACTTGCCCCATAGGTAATATTTGCTGGTAATTGGGGTAATCAGCAAAATGTCCAGAGTTTGGCTTTCGCGTTCCTTGGTAACAGCCGTAGCGGCTGCATTGGCGGCGACCAGAACGGCCGCTGCAAATTCGGTCAGGATCAGCCCCACCGACCATTGCCGTACCTGCTCTACGGTCATGTCGCCGACGATATGGGCATACGCCAGCCACAATCCCCCGATTAACCCAAGACCGAGAGTAAACCAACGCGTAAGCCCGCGACCAGTCATCCCGCCCCGGGTCATGGCTTCGCGCCAAGCGATCGGATTGTGCCAGACGGAACGGGCTTTATGCTGACTGCGCAGGAATTTGGGCAGGATTTTTTGCATCAGCAAATCCCACGGACCGGTTTCGCCGATTTGCGCCAGGTACCGCAGCAATATTGCGGCGGGAATGGTCATAACCAGGCTCAAGCCAACGGCCAACAAGACAAAGGCCAAAGCGGGATTGAGCATATACCACTGCACCAGGCCAGGTAAGTGGGTCAGCGTCGCGGGATCGGGTACGGGATAACTGGTCGGGGTGAGTACACTGGAGAGGGCTAAAAACGGGTGTATACCCGTCAGGTAGCTGGTTGTCCCGGTGGTCGAAGCCGCCTCAATGAACCACAGCCCCAAGAGGTAAACCACATTGGCCAAGAAAAACCAAAACACCATTTTCCCGGTGCCCAACCGAAATACTGCCAGAGATAAGGCCAACGCTCCGGTGAATAAAGCTGACCCCAACGCGATGGCAAAGGACATAAATATTGCCCAGCCGGTCACCCCACCGTAAAACAACAGCAAAGCGAAGACCGGCACACCACTAAGTAATAAGGTACCGACAAAATATAGCCGCGAAAACAAGGTGCCAATTACAATCTGGCTATTACTGAGTGGAGTGGAGAGTAAAATGTTGTAGGTCCGGGCATCGCGTTCCTGCGTGATGGCCCCCGCGGTAAAAATGGGGGCCAACAGGCAGATCATGGTCAATTGCACAAAGGATGCGGCCCGGAATAATTGCGAACCTTGCCGGGCCAATTCGGTCATATCCGTTTGATTGATGCTGAAGAGCTGCCCACCACCCACCACCAAGACTAGAAGTCCCAGATACCCCACCCGCAAAAGCGCATCCCGCCAGCGCCGTCCCGCCCCCGTCACTACGCGGAGCAGAATCGGATTAGCCGGAGCCAAGCGTAACATCGTTGTTGTAAATGTCGCCACGGTGTAACCCTAAGCTGTTATTGGGTCGAGTCCAAGACGCCCCGTACCGGCAGTCCGGGATTACTCACCGAGGCCGGTGCGGTAGTCGGTTGCGAGGTCGCAGTCCGGGGCGGCATCAGGGGGTCGGCAATGGTGCGTACGGAAAAATTGTCTTCTTTGGTGGCCGGGAAATCCACCTCTAATAAACGCACCGGGCCTTCGGGCTGACGATTGGCCTCGCTGCCCGCATCCGCGACAGTGTCTGTGCCGCGCACGGCCCGGCGTTGCCGGCCCAGTTCGGGCGCGGTTTCACAACCCACCATTACCACCGCCAAGCCCGCCAGCATGATCCACGTCAGTTTCATACTCAGGTCCTTATTTCTTGCGCTCATCCAGAATCCGGGCCACTTCCATGCAATCTTTATCACCACGCCCCGACAGATTGATCACCAGTATTTTTTCTTTGTTCATGGTACCCGCAATCTGCAAAGCCCGCGCGATTGCGTGCGCAGATTCCAGCGCGGGGATAATACCTTCCCGTTGGGCCAGCACCTGAAAAGCTTCCAGAGCCTGCTCATCGGTAATCGCGGAATATTCTACCCGCTGGGTATCTTTCCAATAAGCGTGTTCGGGCCCCACACCGGGATAATCCAGCCCTGCCGAGACCGAATGTACATCTGCGGTCTGCCCATCGGCATCCTGCAGCACGTAGGTCAGCGATCCGTGCAGCACCCCGGGATGGCCCAGGGACAGCGACGCGGCATGTTGGCCGTCTTGAGGGCTGCGCCCCCCCGCCTCTGCGCCATAAAGTTTAACTTTGGTGTCTTCGATAAAGGGATAGAACATCCCGGCGGCATTCGACCCCCCACCCACACACGCCACCAGCGCATCTGGCAGGCGTCCAAATTGGTCCAGACTCTGCTGCCGAGTTTCCCGGCCTATGATGGCCTGAAAATCCCGCACGATCCGTGGGAACGGATGGGGACCGGCCACGGTACCCAGAATGTAATGCGTGTGGGCTACCGAGCCCATCCAATCGCGCATCGCTTCGTTCAAGGCATCTTTGAGCGTCTTGAGCCCTGATTCCACCGCAATAACCTTAGCACCCAACAAACGCATCCGGAATACGTTTAAGGCCTGCCGACGGATATCTTCGCTGCCCATATAGACGTCGCATTGCAACCCCATCACCGCAGCGGCCGTGGCGGTTCCCACGCCATGCTGACCGGCTCCGGTCTCGGCAATAACCCGCTTCTTTTTCATTCTTACGGTAAGCAGGGCCTGCCCGATGGTGTTATTGATTTTATGGGCCCCGGTATGGGTTAAATCTTCACGTTTAAGGAATATTTTGGCGCCACCCCCCATTTCCGTCAGGCGCTGGGCAAAGTACAACGGGGTGGGACGGCCGACAAAGTACTTAAGGTAATAGGCTAACTCCCGATGAAATTCGGGATCTTTTTGGGCCTCTTCATAAACCTCGGCGAGTTGATGGACCGCTCCCATCAGGGTTTCGGGAACATAGCTCCCGCCATAGCAGCCAAAATATCCATGGCTATCGGGAACCAGCGCCGACGCGGCGCGGGGGGAATTAGAGCTGGTGGAACTCATGACGACTCCTGTAGTTATGCGGCATCATAGAGCCAACCAATAGGTGGTTTCAACCCAGAATATGGATTGTTGCCCCAGTTATCCGGTTAGTGGTGGCAAAACTTTTTTTCGTGAGGATATTGACAGGCGGAAAAATGCCTGTATTGTACGCCTCGCATGGGCGCGGTTATTTTGCCGGTGGTGCTATCAACTGGATAGAATCACCCGCACCGCAAACCCGGCCGATACGTGATGGAATTTTTGACCGCTTGTTTTGAAGGAGCGTGGATATGAATAGCGCAACGATAATCTTGACTCAAGCTGTGGCCGATACGGCCATTCTCCCCCTGACCGAGCACGCGGAATTGCTGCTGGCTTCGGCAGGTTTGGACGCGGATTTGCGTATCACCAGTCTGCAGGCAGAATTGGCCCGTAAGCCCAAGAAAGAACCTGTCGCGCCCGAACCGGCCGAGGAAGAAACCGAAGAGGAAGAAGACGAACTCGAAGACGATGATGACGACCTCGACGATTTTGATGATGATGAAGATGAAGACGATGACGACGATGAAGAAGAGGAAGACGGCTTCGATCGTTATGATGATGACGACCTCGACGAATATGATGACGAGGATCTGAACATTGACGAAGATGAGGATGACTGAGCGGTTACCCGCTGAGAAAACTCAACCGTGTCCACTAAATCCCGGGCCTTGTGCTCGGGATTAATCATTGGCGCGTAAGTTCTGGGTCATGGTTGCTGAACCGTCCACTGCATCGGCTGGGTTCGACAATCAAGATGAACGGTAAACACCTCCCCATCGCCTCCAAAGATACGGGCATGTTTGAGGAGCAGCGGCCAAATCACCTGCCGATCCGAATCCGGCAGTGTCAGACGGGTAATATCCGCCAACGCAATCCACTCCAGTCGGCCTTCATTCATCGTACGCGGGGGGAAATCAAGCGGACGCAGCACTTCATAACAGAACATCAACCAGTGGGTTTGTCCGTTATAGGCGGTTTCCGACACAATCCCACTGAGACGAAAATCTGTCAGCGGTAAATCAATCCCTATTTCTTCATGGGTCTCCCGCTGGGCG
>JBIJDM010000216.1:0-4638 GCA_044344145.1 Phycisphaerae bacterium | reverse complement strand
AAATGGCGATAAAAAAGGCCCTTATCGCCCGGCATTATGGCCAATGGCTTTAACGTATGGTATACCAATGCCATATTCACGTGTGGAGTAGCCCATATGACCGAATTACCCTCCGAACTCGTCAACGCTGCCGCCGCCAAAGCCGATGGCCCCTACCGCAAACCCATCGCCGCGCCCGATCCCAGCGGCCTGCTGTATGGTCACCATGGCGACCTAATCCATATGTTCCGTGAGTATGACCTGTTCCTATCCTTCAAACGGGCCTTGGCGCGAACCGCCGGCCGCGCGGCCGGGCGTAGTGCCAATACCGAGCAGCTACAAGATCAGGTGGACCAGCTAAAACTACTCGTCCACGGCTTGATCTCCTATCTGCAAGCCCAGCCCAATTTCGACTTCGCCCAATTCCAACAGTAAATAGACGAACTCGACACCGCCGATGGCACGCTGGACGGCAAAATCACCACCCCCACAACCACCATCCCCGACGCCGAATCCGACCACGACCCCACCGCCGACGCAGTACGACCCGATATCCTCCGCGCCCTGGCACAGGCGAATGCCGGACGAACGATCCAGTAACTAGCCCCATAAAACCGTCCAATTTCACATTCCCGCCAAAAAACTCACCCACCCATCCCCCTCGGGCATTTGCCCAGTTTCCCCCTCTCGGGTAAACTACTGGGCTTGGATATGGGCAGGAAACTGTCTGGCTACTTAACTGTGCCGATTCCGCAGGGGATTGGCCTCGATTTTTGGAGTTTGAATTATGTCAATTGATCGCAGCCTGAAGGGTAAGAGCAGCCTGAGCCGTCACCGTAACGTCCTCAAGCGTTCGGAACGTCTGGAAAATCTGGAATCGGCCGAAAAGTGGACCGAATCCAAGGACTCCGTCTTCGGCACCGTCAAGTTTGCCCACCGCAAACAGGCTCCCGCCAAGAAGGCGCCGAAGGCTGAAGTCGCCGCCGATGGTACCGCCGTTCCCGCTGCTGCTGGTGGCAAAGCCGCCGCTCCGGCTGGCAAGGCCGCACCCGCAGGCAAAGCGGCCCCCGCCGCCAAAGCCGCTGCCCCGGCCAAGAAGAAGTAACCACCCTTCGCCCACGGTTGTGCGCACCGGTCCCCCTCTGGGTACCCACTGGCACACCTCAACTAGTCCCCCCAGCACCCGTTACGCCCGTAACGGGTGCTTTCTTTTGCCATTTTTGCCCCCGCCACCACCCCCCTCGGCTAGAATCTTACCAACCCCGGCACGCATCGGGTGTAACTTACCCCCCGGTGCTACGTTATACCCTTTGCGTAGTAAGGTAAATGGTCACGTATGGCCCAGCACGCAGCGAATCAAGCATTTGATCAGGCGGTACGGGCCAACCTGGCCCGGCTGATTGGCTTGGCACGCGCCATGATGGGTTCGGGCCGGGCCTACGATGCCAAACAGCCCGAAGACCTGGTTCAGGACGCGCTCCTGAACCTGTATCGCCGGCGCGAGTTGTACGATTGGTCCGATGGTGGCTGGGCCCTGATGGCCCGGGCCGTGGCGCGAAATGTGGTCAGTTGCCGGCGGCGGCGCACCGGGCGCACGCTGGAGTCTGACGAGGCGGATCAGGATATCGTCTCCGAGAGCCTTGATCCCGGCAGTAAAATGGAACTGGCCGAGACGACGGAAGTCATGCGGGCGCGAATCGAAGCCCTGCCGGAAAACTGGCGGGCGGCCTTGGTCCTGCGGGAACAGCAGGAAATGGCGTACAAAGATATCGCCACCACGCTGGCCGCCACCGAGGCGCAGGTTAAAACATGGTTGCATCGGGCGCGGGCCCGGTTGTTGGAACAGTGCGAAGATTTATTATAGGGTTATTCAGGAAGGTAGAACGAGGTGTACGATGAAGATCACACAGACCGAGATTGAATTGTGGCTCGATGGACAATTGGACGCATCCACGGATGCCGCTCTGCTCCTGGCACTGCAGCAGGCCCCAACGGGGTCCGACCTGGCCCAGCAGATCGCCACGGTCCGCGCCCAGCGGGCGCTGCGGCAGACCGCTCTGGCCGAATATGCCCCCACCCCCGCCGAGGGCCACTATCTGGCCACGCGCTGGCTGGAGCAGTTCCATCATGACGAACAGGGCACCAACCTCAGCTTTATCCAGCAGGCCCGTCGCCGCGGCTTGGTCAAGACCATCGGCACCTGGGCCGCTGCCGCCGCCGCCGTGGCGTTCGTCAGCTTCAGCAGCTTTTTCCTCGGCCTGATTGTCGGCGAACCCCAGCGCACCCCCGTGGCCCAGTCGGGTTACGTGGTGGATGTCCGCACCAGCGACGGCCAGACCGTCCGTCGCGAGTTTAATACCCTCGACGAAGCCAAGGACTACGCCCTCAAGGCGCAGGAAGCCCCGGCGGATCACGAAGAATTGCTGCTGGCCGCGGGCGGGGTATTCTAATTCGGATCCGTATTTTGGAGTTGTGCATGCAACGGTGCGGTAATTATTTATGGTCGGTGGCGGTGCTGGCAGTCATGCTGGCCGTCGCCCCCGTGCCTGCGCAAAGCGTGCCCCCCGACACCGCCGCCGCGCTCGATGTCGCGGCGAAACTTTCCCTTGCCAGCGAAGCCCTGCACGCCAGTGTGCTGACCCATATCGTGCGTGTGAAAGTCGAAGGCGTCGCCATCGGTGCCGACAACCTCCCCGAGGGCCTGCAAAAAGATTTCGAAGATTTCAAACAACGCTGGCAGCAGGAACATCCCGAAGCCGAAACCCAACCCGGCGCTGAGGTTCCCACCATCCGCCCCAAACCGCCCCGCCGGCCGGGCAATGATATGGAACCGCCCCCCAAAGGCCGAATGATCGTGCGGCAAAATATGCCGGAAGCCATGATGGTGCGGCGCTTCCTCGAAGCCCGCAGCCAGGACCCCGCCACCGGCCCCGCCGCCCGGCAACTGCTCAATCGCCTCGAAGCCCTCCGCGGCAAGGCCAACGGCGAATTGCTGGGCGTGCTGCTCGATGATCAGGGCACCATCCTCACCCTCACCCCGGCGTTTGCCAATCGCCCGCGCGGCGACAAGGTCACAGTCCTGCTCCCCAACAATACTGAAGTCAAAGCCGAGTTGCTGGGCAGCGAACCGCAGCGCGGCCTGACCCTGCTCAAGCTCGACGACGTGCACGGCCTCAAACCCGCCGTACTCACCCCCGCTGCACTCGCCCCCGCCGCCCCCAATGGCGGCGCACTCCTGTTTCATGTCTCCACCACCGGCACTGTCGGCTGGGCCCAGATCAGTCTGCTCGCCCCCTCGGCCCTGCGGCGCAGCAAACCCGCCGAAGCCATGCCCGTGATTGCCGGCGCGGATGACCGCGCGGGGAGTTTCCTGTTTGCTATTAACGGCACCCTTGCCGGCGTGGTATTGGAACGGCAGGTGGTAACCGCCCCGGCCCTGGCCGAGGATATCCGGGCCCTGCGCGAAAAGGGATATATCCCCACCCGCCAATTCGGCGTACGTTTCTCGCCCATCCTGCCGCGCGATCCGCTCCGCGCCCAGATCACTGCGCTGGGCCATGAACAGGCCATCCGCGTCGAAGAAGTCTTCCCCGATTCGCTGGCCGAAGCCAGCGGTCTGCTGGTGGGTGATGTGATTCTCGCCCTCGACGGCAAACCCCTCAGCGAAGCCGCCGGCGCCTTGCTGCGGATCGGCCAGCAGGACCGCCCGGTCAAGCTGGCGCTGCTGCGGGCGGGCAAGGAAATCGAGCTGTCCATTCAACGCCCCAAACGTCCGCCCGTGCAGTAACTCCCGCAGCCCGACGGGGCTAGCCGGAAATCTCACCCAAATCCTGCCATTCTCCGCGCCGCCGATTGCCAATTTGCCCGGCCAGCGGGTAGGATGATTCCCGTGCGTAGCCGCTTAAAACAATCTCTCTGCCTGTTGGTGCTGGCGACCGTGACGTTGGCCGGCTGCGATGTGGATATGGCGAACTTTTGGGCCCCCCAGAAAAACCCCGCCACACAACCCGCCTCCACCCAGGCGCAGGCCCAATTGCCCCGCAATTTCATGCAACTGACCGTGTTCAAAATCACCCTCCCGCTGGGCGTCTTCAGCGGGGATGAAAAACTCTGGGAATTGCTTGATCAGGATGTCCTCGAGTCCGGCACCTCCGTCATGCTCGCCCATAACGGCCTGCGCGCCGGCGTGGGCACCGTCAACACCTGGGAACAATTGCGTAAACGGATCAGCGATGTCGGGGCCAGTTTCTCAAGCTATCAAATCCGCACCGACGGGCGTATGCCGGTGCTGCTACCGACCCAGCAGAGCATTGCCGAACAAATATTATTTGTGGTGGATCAGGACAAACGCCCGCTGGGACGCACGTACAACAACTGCGATAATTCCTGGCGCGTCAATGCCGTCCGGCAGACCGGCGACCGCCGGGCGCTGGTGCAAATCGAGCCCGTGGTGCTCTTGGGAACTGCGGTCCACACCACGCGTACCGAAACCGAATTGGGCGTGGTGAGTTCCACCAGTCGACAGGAAGAGACGCTGGCCCCGGCGCGGTTGGCGCTGGAAATGGACGCCACCCAATTTCTGCTCCTGGCACCGGCGAATCCCACGAAGGCGGAATTTTCCATCGGGACGCGTTTCCTGTCGGACACCACCCGCCTGCT
>JBIJDM010000215.1:0-4762 GCA_044344145.1 Phycisphaerae bacterium | reverse complement strand
CGGCCTGAGTGGAAGCAACGGTGAAATACCACCCTTACCATACTTGAGATCTAACCGCAGTCCCGTGAAACCGGGTGCGGAACATTGCTAGGTGGGCAGTTTGACTGGGGCGGTCTCCTCCTAAAATGTAACGGAGGAGTTCATAAGGTTGGCTTGGTGCGTTTGGAAATCGCACTGTAAGGGCATGGCTCTAAGCCAGCTTAACTGCGAGACGGATATGTCGAGCAGATGCGAAAGCAGGACCAAGTGATCCGGTGATTCTGAGTGGAAGGGTCATCGCTCAACAGATATAAGGTACTCCGGGGATAACAGGCTGATCGCGCCCGAGCGTCCATAGCGGCGGCGCGGTTTGGCACCTCGATGTCGGCTCATCACATCCTGGGGCTGAAGGCGGTCCCAAGGGTTTGGCTGTTCGCCAATTAAAGTGGTACGCGAGCTGGGTTCAGACCGGCGTGAGCCAGGTCGGTCCCTATCTGCCGTGGGCGTAGGATTATTGAAGAGGACTCAACCCTAGTACGAGAGGATTGGGTTGGACGAACCCCTGGTGTTCCAGTTGGACCGCTCGGTCCACAGCTGGGTAGCTATGTTCGGAAAGGATAAACGCTGAAAGCATCTAAGTGTGAAACCTCCCTCAAGATTAGTAATCCCTATAGCCTCCAGCTAGACTAGCTGGTTGATAGGCCGGAGATGTAAGCTCAGTAATGAGTTTAGTTGACCGGTACTAACAGGCAACCGCTTGATTACTTTGATCAAGGACCGATGTAATGCATCGGTGAATACAAGTTTTAACTCCATCGAGTAGTAAATATGCTCGATTTCTCAGTGTCACACACAATCTTCACGGGCCAAAAGCCCCTCACAAGTAAATACTTGTCATGTGGAATAAACCCCGCATGACGACTTTCTGGTGCCTTTACGTTAGAGGTAACACAGCTTCCCATTCCGAACAGCAACGTGAAGCTCTGACGGCCGATGGTAGTGCACACCTGTGCGAGAGTAGGTGAGTGCCAGATTTATCAAGCGGGCTGACTTAATCGTCAGCCCGCTTGTATTTTTGCGCCTGTATAATATTGCGGGCTTGGTCAGCGCAGTTTTTTTGGGGCCGGGTATTTACAAGTGATAGCGAATGAAATACCTGCAGCGTGCGGCTTGGTATTATCCGAACGGATGTACTGCGTGCGGCAACGATAATCATGACACATGGTGCGTTGTGTGTTATGCTCATGAAAACTTTATTTGGGAGCTGAATTATGGCCGTGGCTGTGGCAAGTATGTTTCGGATCGAAATTTTTCTGATACTCCTGTCGCTTTGGGGCGCGCAGGGACGCGATGGCTTGGATACTATTGCTTCCGATGATTATTGGAAGATCAAGCAGGTTCAGGTGACGCGCGAACTGTTGGAGAGCTTTGCGGTGGAAGGGGCAGAGGTCATGGCCACTTCGCAACCGGCGGACCTGAAAAACTTAATCGTACAACTGGGGGATGAAAGCTATACGGTGCGCCAGGCGGCGCGCACCAAACTGGCGACCTATGGCAGGGCGGCCCAGACGGCCTTGAAGGAAGCCAGTCACAGCCGTGATCCCGAGGTATCGTCCTCGGCCAAGGAGTTATTGGATAATCTGACCGCACCCGGCAGCCGGGAACGCGCCATCCGGCAATTAATGGCGATCCGTACGCTGGGGGAACGAAAAGAATTGGCCGCGCTGCCGACATTGCAAAAATTATTGAATTCCAAAACGCCCTTTGTGGCGGAATATGCCCAAAAAGCGATCGCGACGATCCAGAACAAACCCTTGACGGCCACGACGGCCTTGTCCTTGGCCACCTTGGCGGAAGACGCCCAGCGGATGCCGGAGACACTGGGCGCATTTGGAGTGGTACGTCCCGGCTTTGCCCCCAAGCGGTCGGTACCCGATCTGATTCGCGCCATGTCTACTGGCCGGGGCCGGGAAATTGACGACAATCAAATTGCCACCATGCAGGACAGTTTTAACACCAATGTGATTGCCCAATTGGAACTCACCGGCAATTGGCGGTTGGATGGGTTCAGCTTTGGCATGTCCAAGGATGTCAGTAATCATGCCGGCTGGCTGGTATTCACGTGGCATGGCCAGTTTGATAAAGCGGCGCTGCTGGAACAGGTGGCTGCGAGTCGCCGGCAACGTTCGGACGGTGCTGATGATGCGCTGGTACTACAGAATGAGATGGCGGTGATCATGCCCAATGACCGGGAATTGACGCTGCTGGTAGCAGCACCGGACGAGCGCGAAAATCTGGCTACCTTGGCCCAGGAATATCTGGCCCGGGTACGTAATAAAACCGCCCCAACCAAACACGCGGAATGTGCAGAATTGAGCAAACCGGTGCCGGCCGATGCCTATGCCTGGCTGGCGGTGTGGTCGCTGCGTGCGGAATTGCAGGAACAATTGAAGGTGGTCAATGGCATCGAAAAGGGCATCGCCTGGGTCACCCGTAAAGCCGATGGCAACATGGTGGCACAATTGTCCGCCACCTGGCGTGATGAAGCTGCGCTGGCCACGGCCAACACCGATACTGAAGAGTTGAAGAAAGGCATCATGGAGAAAATTGACCAGGAATTGGCGCGTCGTCCGCTGGCCAAGGATGGGTTTTCCGGTGGCGTCAAGACTTGGCTTGAATCGCTGGTCCTCACCCCCAAAGCCAAACAACTCAATGCAAAGATGGATATATCGGAAGAATTATTAGGCCAGTTTATGGGGATGATGACCCGTATGCTGCCGATGCGTTCGACCACCCGGGTAGCGCCGGTACCGCGCGAATAACCCTAATTGACACGGGGCCACTTACCGCGCGTCCAGCCATTCCACCAATGCGGTATTGACGGCCTGCGGCTGATCCAACGGCGCCATATGCGTGGCGCCCGCGATGGTGCGCAATTGGCTATGGGGGATTTGCTCCGCCATGGCCTGCATGACGTTGGGGGGTGTCATGGCATCGTGTTCCCCACAGATCAGCAGCGTCGGCACCGTGATGCTGGCCAACGTGGCAGTTTGATCGGGGCGCTGGGCCATGGCCCACAGCGCACCCGCCACGGCGGTGGGATTTTGGCGCAGCATCATGGTGCGGAATAGCTGCGCTGTTTCCGGCTGGGTGATATTGGGGACGCACAAGCGTTCCAGCATAAAGTCGGCCACCGGCGCGGTGCCCTGCGTTTCCGCCAGCGTGATATTTTCCATCCGTTTGGCGCGGGCGGCCGGAGCATCGGCATCGGCGCGGGTATCCAGCAAAACCAGCCCGGTAATGAGTTCCGGAAATAACCGCCACGCGGTTAAAGCGATATAACCGCCCATGGACAGACCTGCGAGTACCACTTTCCCGCTGGTCATGGTTTGGATGACCTCGGCCACACTCAGGGCGAGGGTTTCCAGCGAATAATCTTCCCGCCGTGCGAAGGGTTTGGTCCCGCCAAAGCCGGGCAGGTCCGGGGCGAAGACGTGATGGCCGGCGGTAGTCAGGGCCTCCACCTGGGCATCCCACATGGTGTGATCAAACGGAAAGCCGTGAATAAAAACGATGTTCTGTGTGGCCATAAATGTATCCTCAAATCAGGTGTGTGCGGTTTTCAGAAACGCCTGACAGATGGCTCCGAGTTCGTCGGGGGCTTCGTCATGCGGTAAATGGGCCAAGTGGGCAAATCGTCGGATCTGCAGTCCGGGAAAAAGCGGCGCCATACGCTCGGGCGTATCGGCCGGCAGCAGGCGTTCCTGCTCGCCCCATAACAGCAGCATCGGGTGCGGCAAATCGGCCACACCTTGCAGCAAAAATTTACTAGCCCGCGCATTGGGGGGCAGTTGCCGCATGATGTCCATTAGCTTCCAACGGTTGGCCAGATGCATATCGCGTTCAAACGCCGCGCGGCAACGCGCGGGCAACGCCTCGGGACGGCTGTAACCAATGCGGGCCAAGCCATTGACCAAACGCGCTGGCGGAGACATATACATCATCCAGTCGCCAATCAGCGGTATCCGCATCCAATGATACATCCGCGGCAGTTCCTGCGGGAATACGGCGGGGTTGAACAGGATTAACTGTCGCACCCGCCGGGGTTGCAGGCCGGTGGCCAGCAGCGCCAAGCCTCCACCGAGGCTGGAACCGGCAAAGCTGACTTGGTCCAGTCCAAGGGCATCAATCACGGCCCAAATGCCCACCGCCATTTCGCGCAAAGTCGGCCCGCCGATCGGCCAGCCGAAGTCGGCATAAAAACTGTTATAGTCGAGCACCAGCAAGTCATGCTGCGCCACCAGCCAGGGGGCGATGCCCGCAAAGGTGCCGTGCGTCACGCCCATGCCGGGCAGTAAGACCAGCACCGGCCGGGGCGTGTCCCCAGCGCGTAAAAATATGAACGGGATCGGCCGGCCATCGAGCAGAACATACCAACTCTGCGCGGGACCTGCGGCGGGTTCCAGTTGGCCGGTGTAAGCCTGCCGAGTCGGGGCGAAGTTGAGCAGTTCGTGGGCGAGTGTTGGGGCATCAAGCCGCATGGTGCACCGCTGGTTAATGGCCGGTGGAGCCGAAGCCCCCGCTGCCGCGCTGGGTATCGGTCATGTGTTCGACGGTGTCCACTTCATGCCACGTGGCGTGCATCACCGGGCAGATGACCATCTGCGCGATGCGCATGCCCCGGGTGATGGTGATTGGTTCGCCGCCGAGGTTGATCAGGAGGACTTTGATCTCGCCGCGATAATCGGCATCAATGGTGCCGGGGCTGTTGGGCATGGACAGG
>JBIJDM010000040.1:0-16186 GCA_044344145.1 Phycisphaerae bacterium | reverse complement strand
GACGGACCTGGGCACTGAAATTCACCAGCACATTTTCCACGCCGGGGAGTTTGCTGACGGCAGCGACAATATCGGCGCGGATTTTATCTTTCAGCGGGCACGCCGGGGTGGTCAGTTCGACATCCAAACTGACGTTGCCCTCGCACAGGCGGATCTTTTTGACCATATTCAGGGTGACAATATCTTTGAACAGTTCAGGGTCCTGAACCGTACGCAGAACACTTAACACGGCATCTTCGGTCAGACTCATACAGCTACTCCGCTAAAAGCTGAAGTATATACGCCCGGGGGCGACTTGGCAGCCGTGGGGATAAATTGCCCCCGGCAAAAAAACAATCGGCCTTGCCGGGAGGCAAAGCCGATTGCGTGATGACGTAACTTACGCCCGTTCGGATTAACGATACGATTCGATAACCAGATTGGTGTTGACGCTGAACGGAATGGTTTCCGGCGTCGGCAGGCTCAGGGTCTTGGCTTCCAACTGGGCGGGATTGAAATCCATCCAGCTGGGGACCTGATGGCCGGCGAGGGTTTCCATGTTCTCACGCAGCATCTTGTGGGTCTTTTCCTTGAAGGTGATCACCGCACCGACCGGGACGCAGTAGCTGGCGATGTCCAGCTTCTTGCCGTTGACCAGCACATGGCCGTGGGCCACCAACTGACGGGCGGACCAGATCGAACGCACGACGCCGGTGCGGCGGACGACGTTATCCAGACGGGTTTCCAGAAGCTGCAGCAGGGTGACGCCGGTGTTACCCTTGCTGGCTTTGGCTTCGGTCATATAGCGACGGAACTGCTTTTCCAGCACGCTGTAGTGGGCTTTGAGCCGCTGTTTTTCGCGGAGCCGCACGCCGTAGTCAGACAGACGCTGACTGCGCATGCCATGCATGCCGGGGGCAACAAATTCTTCGCCAAATTTTGTATGCTTGGGCAAATCCGCAATTGCGACGCCCAGACGACGGGAGATACGAACCTTCGGTCCGGTTTTACGGCCCATAGAACACCTCTTTCGAACTCAGGCACCCGGCATGCCACACACGCAGCACATCCGTTGCCCCGAAGCCGGCGTACCTACCGGAACACAGGTTCCAGCAAGCCTTCTCGGCAATGTTAAGCCCCGCAGTATACGTTACGGGTGGGGAACCGTCAAACTGGGGTGACACTTGGGCTTTTTCCGGGTTTGGAGTATGATGCCGCCCTGAATCCGGGTGGCGGATCTGCGGATGTTTGTCGTGAATCTTATCCCCAGAAATCATGGTCGCTGGAAATTCTGCCGGGTATCGGGTATAAAGATGGACTTTCCCCATCGGGCATAGACTCTGTGTAGAGTCCGTGTCGGGCAGGATGGGCCACAAAGTTGTGGCTATTACTACGGAGTCGAGCCGTGCCGAAGCAGAAGACACACAAAGGTATCAAGAAGCGCGTGCGCGTCACCGCCACGGGCAAAGTCAAGTTCCACAAGCACAACAAGGGCCACTTGCAGAGCGGTAAGACCAGCAAGCGTCGTCGGCAGTTGCGTGGCACCACCAGCATTGACTCGGTAATCTCGCGTAAGATGATTACGTTGTTAGGCCCCGGCGCCCGTTAAGGTGTCCGCAGGGTCCGCTTTTTTTTACACTCGAACACAATCGTTAAGAGGTGAATTATGCCACGGGTAACAGCAGGTTTTACACGTAAACGCCGGCACAAGCGTTTGCTCAAACGCGCCAAGGGCTTTGTCGGCGGGCGCGGGGTACTTTATAAGTCGGCCCACGAGACTCTATTGCGGGCCGGTGCCTACCGTCAGGTTGGCCGCCGCATCAAGAAGCGTGATTATCGCGGCCTGTGGATCATCCGTCTGTCCGCGGCAGCGCGGGCCCGGGGTCTGCGTTATGGCCAGTTGATTGACGGCCTGATCAAGTCGGGCATCACCCTGAACCGCAAGAGCCTGTCGGAAATCGCCATTGCCGATCCCGCAGCCTTCGATCAGATTGCAGCCAAGGCCAAGGCCGCGCTGAATCTGCCGGTAGCCTAAGCTACCCCAGAGACCATGATTAAATCGCGGCCCACGCTCTTTGGCGTGGGCCGTTTGTTTGGTTAAGGAGTTCGCCGGTGAAGCCCGAGGAAATTCTCGCCCAAGCGTTGACCGATCTGGGTTCCGTCAAATCCCTGACCGACCTGGAGGCGTTCCGCATCCGTTATCTGGGCACCAAGGGTTTGCTCAAGCAGGCCAGCGATTACCTCAAGCAGGTTCCCAACGAACTCAAACGCACCTACGGCCAGAGCCTGAACACCGTCAAAAATCAGGTTCAGGAACTGTTCGATCAGGGCAAGCAGAAACTGGACCAGGCGCCCGCCGTCACCGTGGGGGTGGACGTGACCGAGCCCGGCCGCATCGCCACCAGTGCCTACCGGCCCGGCGTGGCCCACATCATCAGCCAGACCATCAACGAACTCAGCACGATCATGGAACGCATGGGCTTTGCGATTGTCACCGGTCCGGAAGTGGAAGACGAATTCCACAATTTTGAAGCCCTGAACATCCCGCCCCAGCATCCTGCCCGTGACCCGTTGGATAATTTTTATCTGGACCGGCCGGCCGGGGCTGCGCCGTTTATGTTGCGCAGTCAAACCTCCACGGTGCAAATCCGCGTGATGGAAACCCAGCCGCCCCCGATCCGCATTATTTCGCTGGGGCGCGTCTACCGGCCCGACACGGTGGATGCCACGCACATGTATATGTTCCACCAGATGGAAGGTCTGGTGGTGGACCGGCACGTGACCATGAAAGATTTGCGCAGTTGCATTGACCAGTTTGTGAAGGCGTTTTTCGGCCCCGAGGCCAACACGCGTTTCCGCCCCAGCTTTTTCCCCTTCACCGAACCCAGTGCGGAATGTGACATCCAATTTGTCCTGCCCGATGGCAGCAAGAAATGGATCGAACTCGGTGGCTGCGGTATGGTGGACCCCAACGTGCTCAAGGCCGTGAATATTGATCCGGAAGTGTATAGTGGTTTTGCGTTTGGCTTTGGGGTGGAACGCATTGCGATGCGCAAATATGGTATCTATGACATTCGGCTGTTGTATGAAAATGATTTGCGCTTCCTGCGCCAGTTCGCGTAATCAACCCAGCCAATCCAGCCAATAAAAAAGGGGCAGGTCGTGTGACCTGCCCCTGTGTTTTGGTTTTGAACTATGGCCTTAATTAATGATGGGTTTGCCAACTTTGGCAAACTTGATCAGCTTGCCATCGCTGGTGATGGTCTGGCCGCCGAGAGTGATCGTGGCGCCACTGGCCCCGCTGGCCTTGGAGATGTCCGCACCGATAATATCTTTACTGGCACTGACGCTGCCCGAGCCATCATCGTAGGCTTCAAAGCCTTCGATAACCGCTTGGCCAACTATGGCCTCTCCGGTGGTGGAGGGCGTCCGCACAGCGCCGGACAAGAGAACAGGCCAGAATATTGTAAGCTCCCAAAATGTAGTATTGCACCTGCTGATCCAACGGGGTGAAGGGGGATTAATTTCGTGAAAAAATCTGTTAATCGGTCAGCGGTGTGGGTTCCAGCGCTGTAGGCGTGCGTTTCCAGATGGCCAGCACCACGGCCAGAAACACCAGCCCGGCACCGGCGTAGAACCAATAACTGAGATTGTCCCCGCCACCCAGATAGCGCCAAAAAATTGTCAGCAGGGGCGCGGTATTGGCCACGGTAGTGACCCGCGAGGGCGGCTGATGCTGCATGGCCCAGTTCATCAGGAAAAAATTTACCCCGGCAATGATGAAGGCCATATAACCCACGGCCAGCCACGCGGTGGGACTGATTAGGGTCCAATTCACCCGCCCGACATCTGCCAGACACAAGGGCAGACTGGCCAGGACCCCTACTAAAAATACCCACATCTGCGCGTTCAGAGCCCCGTAGCGTTTGACCAACGGGCGGGCAAAGACCAGATAGATGGACCACGTGGTCATGGCTACCACCAATAGTAAATCCCCGTGTAAAAATTGCTCGGTCAGACTCGCGCCGCGCTCCCGCATGATGATTACCACCCCCAAGGTTGCCAGACCGGCGCCAAGCAGGGATTTTACCTGCCAGGGTTCGTAGCCTTTCACACAACTTAAAAGGGTTACCACCACCGGCGTGGCGGCGTAAATCATCGCGGCATGGGAGGGATTGGCCCACGCGGTACCTTTGAACAAGGCATATTGATTGATCGGCACCGCACACACCCCCAGCAAAACGACCAGCAACCAGTCTTTGGGCGTTTTGATCCACTGCAATTGCCGCATCAGAAGCAGGACGCAGAATAACCCCAACCCCGCCACCGAAAAGCGAATAACTCCGGCCAGTATCGGGGGGAATTCCCGCGCATACCAAACCGCGATGGGCGACCCCGAGGCAATCAGGGGGATCAACACCAAGGTGCTCAAATCAAGCGGGCTAATCTGATTGCGTGGCGACACAAAACGCTTTCGTGAACATAAAAGATGTATTATACTGGATTTTGTGCGGTAGAATATACACTTTAGCGCGTAACATTATGTGTTGTTGTGGCAACGAGTTACGGTGGGCTGGGGCGGTTGGCCTCAGGAGTTGTTAGTTTTGGGCTGTTCCCCGGCGTATTGTCGGGTAGAATGATAGATATGGAACGTGGTATGTAAGTCCTCAATCAGAGGCAAAGGATGTGTACGATGAACATGCAGACCAAGTCAGTTGTTGCGCTGTTGACTGCCGCTGTGTGGGCCGTGCCCGTTTGGGCGCAGGTGGGCCCCGTTAATAACGGCCGGGTCATGGATTCCAATCCCATGGTGGGTGGTGGTGGTTCTAATCAGCCGATTTCTGGTTATGTTCCCGCCGGTGGTAATGCTCTGCTGACGGGCGGGGTTGCGGGGAATAAAGGTTTTCAGGGCGCTGTGCCTTATGCCGGTTCCAACGCCTTCCGTGGAAAATTGGGCTCTGATGCGCTGGGTAACTTTGATCGGCGTTCTTCGGGGAATGTTCCGTTGACTATGGGTGACGCCTACCGTCCCTATCTCGATTCCGGGCGCGCCACTTCCGGCTATGTTCCGATGGGCCAGATTACCGCCAATGCCATGGGCGGCAATTCCGCCGGTATCATGCTGACGGTCAATGCCCAAACCCTGAGTGATAATTTGATTCCGCAGGCCAGTCCGCGCGGCGTGTCCAGCATGATGGCCCCGATGAACACCGGGGACATTATCGGCGGCAGCCGCGTGTTGGATGGTGGTGCCATGGATAGTCGGGTGCAATCGGCACAGGCTTCGGGCCTGTTTGGTTTGCGGATGGCTCCGGGTGGGGCGACCGAGAAGGAAATGCGCCGTAACGATACCGGACTCAATTCGGAAATCACCCCCACGGTGCAGACGGCCATGCGTGGTCAGGATGATCCCAACTCCGCCGCCCAGCGTGCGGTGCCGGGATCGGCCGCCCAGATTGATGCCGCACTGGAACAGACCGGACTGAATGGTACCGCCCGCACGGACGATATTTATATGCGTCTGCAGGAGCAATTGCGCCAGGCAGCGGGCATGGGGACGGCGGCGGGCCAGAAAGCCACCATCACCAAGCCGGAAGACAAGAATGATCCGAATAAGGAACCCAATGATGATGGCAGTCAGGTGCGTTTGCCGGGCGTGCCCGATGTGAAAGGCACCAAAGTTACCGCCGGTATTATGGACGGCGCCACGGGCGCCATGGATGAAGCCCAATTAACCCGGCAATTGCAGGCCGGACGAGGGCTGGACAAGGTGCAAAACCTGCAGGTTACCACCACCACGCGTTTTGGCGAACTGATGAAACAGGGGGAAGAATTCCTCCGCAAGGGCAAGTATGTGGATGCCGCGCAGGCGTATCAGAACGCCGCCGCACTGGAACCCGCCAATGCTCTGCCGATTGTGGGCCGCGCCCACGCGCTGATGGGGGCGGGGATGTACGAAACCGCCGCGTTCCATCTCAAGGCGCTGTACAATCGCCAACCCACGCTGATGGCTGTGCGCTATGATCTGACAATCTCGTTCCCAACGGACCGGATCAAAGAGTTGCGGGTGGAAACCCAGAAGTTGGTCCAACAGAAAATTTCTGCGGCGGCCTTTGTTCAGGCGTATCTGAACTATCAGATCGGCAGTGATGATCTGGCGGCGGGGATCCAAAATTGGAATACCCTGATGCCGTCCGATCCCTGGATTGCCATTGCCCGTAAAGCCTGGCTGGATAAGCCCATCGGGCTGGAGAAGCCCTGATCCACAAGCGGATATTTACTGTTACCATGGTCGGCGCGGGACGTCCTCCGTGCCTCCGAGATGTGATTAAAATACATGACACAAGACAGTTCTCTCAATCCTCCCGCCTCCCCGACGGGGGCGATTCCCTATGTGGCCAAACTGCGTCTGACGGATCTGATTGATCCCACTACGCTGCAGGATGTGCATGATTCGCTGTCGGTGATTGCCAATGTCAAAGTGTCCATTCTGGACGCCAATGATCAGGCGCTCACGCAGGAAGCGGTCAGCGAGCGCTTTAGCACGCGCAGCGCCCAGATTCACGCCGCCCGGACCAAACGCGGCGATGCCCAGTTGGACCAGCCCTTTGTGGCCTGGATCGAAGCCGAAGGCCAGCGTCTGGCTAAGATCGTGCTTGAACCCGGCAAGTCGGCGGCTCTGCGCACTGCCCAGATCAATCGCCTGGCCACGCGGCTCAATCTCAGTCCCGAGCAGATCCGCAGCGTGCTGGAAGCCATGAGTCAGGAAGGCGTCAGCCAGCGCGCCGCGGTGGTCCAATTCATGTTCCTGCTGGCCAAAGCGCTCAGCCAACTGTGCCAGCAGGAAATCGAACTACGGCAGCGCATTCAGGAATTGGAAGCGCTCTTTAATGTCTCGAGCATGATCACCGGCAGCCGCGGGCTGCAACAGATTCTCGACCGCATCTGCCGGGCCACGGCGGAAGCCATGGGGGTGAAGGCCGCTTCGATCCGGTTGCTCAATGAGGCCCAGGACGAACTGGTGCTCAAGGCGGTGTTCAATCTTTCCGAAGATTACCTCCGCAAGGGTCCGGTCATGGTGGTCAAAAATAATCTGGACATGCTCTCGGGCGATGTGCTGTATACCCCGGACATGGCCGCCGATGACCGCGTACAGTACCGCGACGAAGCCCGCGCCGAGGGGATTGTCTCCAGTCTGTTCACCGCTCTGCTGTTCAAGGGTCACCCCATCGGCGTGCTGCGCGTCTATACCAGCGAAGTGTCCGACTTTACCGACTTCGAAAAGAAAATGCTCAAGTCCATCGCCAGCCAGGCCGCCGTGGCCATCGAAACCGCCCGGCTGGAACAGGAATCGCGTGACAAGGAACGGCTGGAACAGCAGGTGCAAATCGCCGCCGAAGTGCAGCGGCGTATGATGCCCGCGCATCCTCCCAAGCTGCCTGGCTTCGATCTCTTTGCCATGTACGTGCCGTGCTTTGAACTGGGCGGGGATTTTTACGACTTCCTGCCGCTGGGCAAAAATACCGTGGGTCTGGCCGTGGGCGATGTCTCGGGCAAGGGCATTCCCGCCAGTCTGAAAATGGCTTCGGTGCGTGCGGCCATGCGGGCCCATGCGGAAAATATTTATGATCTGGACCAGATCGTGCGCAAGGTTAATACGTCGCTGGCACTGGATTTGCGCGACAACGAATTTATTACGCTCTGGTATGGGGTGCTGGATACCCAATTGCGCCGGCTGACCTATTGCAACGCCGGGCACGATCCCGCACTGGTGGTGCGGAATGGGCAAATTTACGAACTGGCGGTGGGGGGCATGCTGCTGAGTGTGGACCCTGAGGCCACCTATGAAAAAGGCATCTGGGATTTCCAGCATGGCGATCTGATGCTGGTCTATACCGACGGCCTGACCGACGCGATGAATTTCAGCGATGAAAAATACGGCAAGCCGCGTTTGCGCGAGGCGCTCTTGAATCTGGCACGCAGCAATATGCCCGCGGAAATGATCTGCCGGCAGTTGCTGTGGGAGACGCGGCGCTTCGTCGGGCTTAACCGGCGTAACGACGATACCACACTCGTGGCGCTGCGCGTGCAGTAACTGGCCATATGTGCCCGGTGGGGCACGGTCACACCACTTCCGCCATTTCCGGAATCGTCAGCCACTGGGCCAGTTTTTCCGGCGGGTTGCGGGCGATGAAACTGCTGAACAGTTCTTCTTCGTCCACGCGTTCACTCATATAGGCCTTGGCCAGATTGCCGATGGCCAGATGCACGTAGTCCGCGGGAACCTTCTTCAGGGTCAGCTTGCCGAAATGGGCATCCTGGCCCAACGCTCCGCCCAGCAGGATGTTGAACGCCTCGGTGCCGCGCTGGCCGCGGAAGTTGCATACCACACCCATCAGGCCGAT
This sequence comes from Phycisphaerae bacterium, assembly GCA_044344145.1. Taxonomy (GTDB): domain Bacteria; phylum Planctomycetota; class Phycisphaerae; order WQYP01; family WQYP01; genus JBAXGE01. The sequence continues at coordinate 7,802 of JBIJDM010000040.1, read as the reverse complement.
GTCGGCAATCTGGTACTGGGCGCAGCTATTGGGGCAGCCGGTGACCGAGACCATGATGGGCGAATCCACCTGCACTTCGTCTTCCAGATATTTCAATATCTTTGCCGCGCGTTGTTTGGTTTCGACAATCGCCAGATTGCAGAACTGCGTGCCGGTGCAACTGACCAGATTGGTGCGCCACAGCGGGGCGTGCGGGGACAAGCCCACTGCCTCCAGTCGCTTGACCAGCGTGTCCACCCGGGCGTGGGGGATATTGAGGAAAATCAGGTTCTGCTTGTTGCTCAATACGATCTGACCCTGACCCGGCGCGGCGAATTCTTCCGCCAGCGCTGCGGCATCGGCCATCTGCTGGGCCGTGATGCGGCCGCGCTCCACCGGCACGCCCACATACGAGAAGCCCGCCTGCTTTTGTTGGCCAATGCCCATGTGGTCGGTATGCGGCGCCACCGGCGGGCCGGTCAGCGTGTCGTCGTGGGTCAGGGTAAAGCCGATCTGCTTTTCCAGCACATCGCGGAATTTTTCCCAGCCCCAATCGGCGACGAGGAACTTCAGCCGCGCCCGCGTGCGTTTTTCCCGGTACCCATGATCACGGAAGACCCGGGCAATGCCCAGACTTACCGCGGGCATCTGTTCCGGGGTGACAAAGACGCGCAGTGATTGGGCCATGTGGGGCGTGCTGCTCAGACCGCCACCCACGCACAAGCCAAAGCCGCGTTCCTCGCGCCCGGTGACGGGATGCTTGCGCAGCACGCCATAGGCGCCCAGATCATTGATCTGGGGCTGGTGGCAATGCACATTACAGCCGGCGATGGCGCTTTTGAACTTGCGTGGCAGGTTTGATAACTCACGGTCCGCCTCGATGAAGACCTTGTCCACGGCTTGTACCGTGGGACGGGCGTCGAGGATTTCATCCGCCAGCACGCCGGCCAGGGGGCAGCCCACGATATTGCGCGGGGTATCGCCGCAGGCGAACTTGGTGATCAGGCCCACCCGTTCCAGCCGGGTGATGACATCGGCCAGGGTGGTGATGGTCAGCCAGTGCAGTTGGATGTTCTGGCGGGTGGTGATATCGCCAATGCCGCGGGCATGTTCGCGGGTGATGGCGGCAATTTCGCGCAGTTGTACCGGGGTTAGGAACCCGTTGGGGATGCGGATACGCACGAAGAAGAAACCATCTTCGTTGGGCTTCTGCTGATAGATACCAAACCAGCGCATCCGGACCAGATCATCGCTGGTGATCCCGGCAAAGCCGGTCTTGGCATATTCAAAGATATTGTTCCACACGGCCAAGCCATCTTTGGCCTGCTTGAGGACTTCAATCTTATTGACGGGCTTTTCGGCGGGTGGTGTGCTCATGACTTACCTCGTAAATTCATACAATCCATACTACATCAGTAGGTAATGCTAGTGGAAATACCCCCCCGGGGTCAAGTCCCCGGCAAGATAACCTGAAATTCGGCGTTGTAGAGGGGTCGTAGCGTGGCCTTAGTTCGGAAAAAGGGCAGGTTCAGGCCGAACTCTTCGGCTTGACATTACGTAGTAGTGTGGTATTAAGTATGGCTCGGGCTGACGTTCTCAAGCCCGTCTACCGGCACAGAATTGTGCGTGAGCTATCAGACTCAAACGTCCTTCACCAAGGGCGTACGCTTTTTGTTTAGGTTGGAGTAATCATGACCCAGGCAGCCGAGATCGTGGTGGAAAAACTTACCAAAGATTATGGCACCCTCCGTGCGGTGGATCAGATCAGTTTTGAGGTGCCCAAAGGGCAGGTCGTCGGCTTTCTGGGACCCAACGGGGCCGGTAAATCCACCACCATCCGCATGCTGACCTGCTATCTGCCGCCCACCGGTGGGACGGCCACCGTGGCGGGACATGATATCTTCTTTGATTCGCTGGCGGTGCGCGAAAAGGTCGGGTACCTGCCCGAGAGCGCCCCGGTCTACACCGATATGCGGGTCTGCGAATATCTCGATTTCAAGGCCCGGCTGCGCGGTATGGACCGGGCCAAGAGGCAACAGCGCGTGGATTATGTTCTGGACCGCTGCTGGCTCAAGGATCGGCGCAACTCGCTGATTGCCACGTTGTCCAAGGGGTATCGCCAGCGCGTCGGCATTGCCGATGCGTTGCTGCATAACCCGCCGGTGGTGGTGCTCGATGAGCCGACTGTAGGTTTGGACCCCGCGCAGATTCGGGAAGCCCGCAAGTTGATCGGCGAACTGGCCGGGGATCATACCGTGTTGCTCAGTACCCATATCCTGCAGGAAGTCGAACTGATTTGTCAGCGCGTGATCGTGATTGCCCGGGGCAAGATTGTCGCCCAGGGCACCCCCGAAGAGCTCAAACTCAAACTCGCCGAAGGCACCATGAGTCCGTTGCGGCTGGTGGTGGATGTGCGCGGCCCGCAGGAACAGGTCAGTTCCGCGCTGGCGGCGATGCCCGGCGTCACCCATGTGGAAGTCCTCAGTAGCGGGGCGGCGTGCCGGCTGGCGATCCGCGGTCAGGCGGGCGCGGATTTGCGCGAACGCGTGGCCCAGATGATTATCCAACGCGGCTGGGCCTTGCGGGAAATGAAAGTCGAAGGCGCCACGTTGGAAGAGTTCTTTGTGCAGATTACCGACCCCGCCGCGATTGCCGCGGCTTAACGAGATATATTTCTTGGCGTTAGGGAGTTGCTGATGAGTGTCACCATGACGTTAGCCCGGCGGGAAACCACGGGCCTGTTCTATTCGCCCATCGCGTATGTCGTGATGGCGATCTTCCTGCTCTTTCTGGGCTTTTTCTTCGGGCTGCTGGAATTCGTCCCCGGCCAGCCAGCGGGCATGCGGCAGGTCTTCACGCTGTCGCGCTATGCGTTGATTTTTGTGGTACCGCTGATGACCATGGGCCTGCTGGCCGATGAGTTCAAATCCGGGCGCATTGAGATGCTCCGCACCAGCCCGATCACCGAAGTGCAGATTGTGCTGGGCAAGTTTGGCGGGGCGATGATGTTCTATCTGGCGCTGCTGGCCTGCACGCTGATTTATGTGGCGCTGCTGGTGATTTACGGCCGGCCCGATTTTGGCCCGCTGGTGTCCAGCTATCTGGGCATGCTGTTGATGGGCGGGATGTTCATCGCCATCGGCCTGTTCTACTCGTCGGTGACCCAGAACCAGATTGTCGCCGCGATGGCCAGCATGGTCACGCTGCTATTCCTGGGGATCATCTGCGGGCAGGTGGCGCCGTTGCTGCCGGATTTGCCGTTGATCGGGGAAGGCGGCCGGGCGGCCCTGCGCTGGCTGGCGGTGGAAACGCACATGGAAGATTTCGCCAAGGGAGTGATCGGCACCGCGCATGTGGTGTACTTCCTGGGTATTAACGCGCTGTTCCTGTTCCTGACTTATGTGGTATTGGAAAGCCGCAAGTGGCGGTAAGTCCGAAGGCTATGCGGCGGTTTTGATCTGAGAACTTTTTAGCGATACGGAAACGGCTATGACAGATAACAAAGATGTGGCAGGGAATCGGCTCCGGCGCCTGACTTATGGCGCCAATACGCTGGTGCTGGTGGTTTTGGGTGTGGTGCTGCTGGGTGTGCTGGGCTATGTGACCACGCGCTGGCCCTCCCAGATGGACATGACCACCGGCGGGCTGTTCTCGCTGTCGGGGCAGACCCAGAAGCTGCTGGCGGAAATAGACAAGGGTACCAGTGATTACGAATTGGTCATGCTCTTCCCGGCCCAGCGGGCGGATTCCACGGATGATTCCCGGCGGCTGCGCGAGCAGGCCCGGCAGGTGGAAGATTTGCTCAAAGACTTCGGCCGGCGCAGCAGTCGCGTTAAGCTGACCACCCCGGACAGCCGCGATGAACTGCTGGCCATGATCAAGCAACGCTTCAGCAATGAATCCGCGGGCCACGAAAAACTGGTCAAGCAGTTTGAATCCGAACTGTTGCCCGTGATGCAGAAATTCCTCAAGGACGAAGCCGCCGAATTGGCCGTATTACGGCAGAATAACAAGATCACTCCCAATACCGCCAAAGCCGCGGAATATTACGAAGGGTTGTTTGGCACGGCGCTGGATGATGGCCTGAAGGACTTCCGCAAGGAAATCCGCCGGATGCGCGAAGAGAGCACTCCCGAATGGAGCACCGTGACCAAGTCCATCAAGGGCGCGGTCGAACAGGTGGTCGGGATTGTGAAGGTGCTGGCCGGGGACAACATCCAGCAATTGCGTCTGCCCAGCGATATGACCAAGCATTTCGCCGGTCGCACCGCCATCTACAAGGAAATGATCGAACGTCTGGAAACCTTCAACGCGGCGCTGGACAAACTGCCACCGCTGAAACTCGAAGAGACGCTTACCCAATTGACCGCTCTGGGTAATGGCAAAGTGTTGGTCTTTGGCCCCGGCAGCGTCAAGACGATTGAATATTCCGAAATGTTCAAGGCCCAGCGCGGCGGTAATCCTGATGAGAAGCCCCGTGAAACTTTTGAGGGCGAACAGGCGCTGGCCTCGGTGCTGCTGAGTATGTCGCGGCCGGAGAAATCCAAGATTGTCTTTGTCGGTCTGACCGCCGGTCCGCAGCAACGCGGGCTGAATCTGATCACCGGCAACTATTCCGAATTTGCCGGCCGTTTGCGCGCGGCCAACTGGGAAGTCAGTGAATGGGCCCCGGGTGCGGGTGAAAATGGCGCCCCCACACCGCCGCCGGCTGCGGGGCGTAATGTGGTTTGGGTGGTCTTCCCGCCCGAGCCGCCCAATATGCAGATGATGATGATGGGCATGCCGCCCCCGGACCCCACGCCACTGGTGGATGCGGTCAAGATGCATGTCGAGGCCGGTGGTAATGTTTTGTTCCTGGCCGAAGCCAATGCGGGCGCCAGTGCCTTTAATCCCGGCGGGGGCGAGAATTTCGCCTTCGCCGATGTGATCAAACCCTTCGGGATTCTGGTCAAAGCCAATTACACCGTGGTTACTGCGGTCCCCGGCCCCAATGGCAAGCGCCAGGCCTCGCCGCAGGTGATGTTCCGGAATTATCCCAAGCATCCGATCACCGATCCGCTGCAAGCTCTGCCCGGCGTGTTTGCCGGGATGGGCGGCCAGGCTGGCGTGACGGGCCTGCCCACGATGGTTACGGTGGCCCCGGGCAAACCCGCCGACGCCGAAGCCACGGTCATCGTGGAAACCGATCAGACCCGTGATATCTGGGCCGACAAGGAAGCCCCCGGCCCGAACATGCAGTTCGACAGTAAGGATGATGTGGCCAGCCCGGTCCCGATGGCCGTGGTGGCCGATCGCAAGGGCAGCAGCACCCAGCCGGGCGCGGCCTCTGTCGCCCAGCGGATTGCGGTCTTTGGCAACAAGCTGGCGCTGTCCAACGAGGTGCTGGGCTATACCCAGATGCGGCAGATCGGTGACATGATCGCCGAAGTCCCCGTGTTCCCCGGCAACGCGGAATTGGGGGTCAATACCATCAACTGGCTGGGCAATTACGAGAATATGATTGCGGTCAGTTCCAAGGCCAGTGTGGCCCTGCGCATCCGGAATATGACGGACACGGAATACAACCTGATCCGCTGGGGCGTGATTTTTGTCGGCGCTCCGCTGCTGGCCCTGATTGCCGGTGGCGTGGTTTACTGGCGCCGGCGGCGCTGAGCCAGCGGTGTGTGGCGCGAAGTTTTGGTCCTTTAGTTTTGCGAGAGTACGACGATGAATTTCAAACTCACTGCGGCCCTGTTGGGTCTGGTCATTTTCGCGATTGTTGGTCTGATGCTGCTGAATCGTGAGGAGGGCAAAGGCCCCAAGGATAAAGTTTCGCCTAATGCCCTGATTAAGCTCAAACCTGAAGACGTGCAGACTTTGGCGCTGGAACGCGATGGTGCCAAAGTGCTGGAACTCAAACGCAACGGCGCCGACTGGCAGATGATTTTCCCCGTCACCGCCAATGTGACCTCGTGGCAGATTGACGGCATCGCCCGAGACCTGGGCGAACTGGTCTACAAAGATAGCTTCACGCCCAAGGAAAGCGGGCCACGCTCGCTGGCCGAGATGGGGCTGAAGTCCCCGCTGGCGGTGGTCCGCATCGGTGACAATACCGGCGCCCAGCACCAGCTCAACATCGGCAAACGTTCAGCGCTGGGCAACCGCTTTGCCACGCTGGATGGCAAGACCGACCTGGCTTATGAAATTGATCCCAGTGTGTTTGAACGTCTCGACAAAGACCCCGGCGATCTGCGCAGCAAAGACCTCAGCAGCGCCCAGCCGACTGATATCGTTGAGCTGGATATCCAAAAAGCCGATGTGAATATGAGTTTCCGCAAGGATGCCTCGGGCTGGAAGCTGACCGCCCCGGTGGCGGCGCGGGCCAATGATGCGCTGATCAGCGGTATCGTTTCCGACATGCTTACCGGGCAGGTGGTGAACTTCTCGAGTCTGGCCAAGAATCACCCCGCCGTGGGGCTGGCCAATCCGGCTGTAACCCTGATCGCCCGCAAGGCGGGGGCCGCGACCAAGACCACCACCGTCCCGGCGGCTCCGGTGGAAGTGGCGAAACTGCAGTTGGGCAATTACAGCGATCTGCCGCACAAGTATGTTTATGCGACCGGTTCGGCCAATTCTGATGTGGTCACCATCAACGGTGATCTGCTCAAGAAACTCGATGTGCCGATGAGTGATTTCCGCGCCACGCAAGTTCTGGCCAAGGATATCAGCAATGCCACCGGCATCGAAATTGCCCGCGGCGCGGACAAGCTGGTTCTGGCCAAGACCGGCGAGGATTGGAAGTTCACCGCGCCCTATACCTACGGGGCCGATACTTTTGCGGTGGGAGACTTTACCACCGCCGCCAAGAATCTGCGCGTCAACAAATATGTGGACGGCGTGGGTGATCTCAAGGCCATGGGGCTGGATCCCGCGTTGTCCAAGATAAGCTTCACCCTTCCCGGCGAGACCCAGCAGGAAGTGCTGCTGATCGGTCAGCCCCAGAAGGAAGAACTGGTCACTCCCGTGATGCGTCAGGGCGAAGCCACCGTCTATCTCGTGCTCAGCGCCGATCTGGTTCGCTTGCGGCCCACCGGCCATGACCTGCGGCAGCATCAGACCGACAAGATTCCCGCCAAAGCCATCTCCGCCATCACGCTGCAACAGACGGCGGAAAAACAGACCATCAAGCTCAAACGCGACGGCACTGCCTGGCAGGTTGTGACCGGCAGCAAGTCCGCTCCGGCTGATGAAGCCAAGATGACCACCTTGCTGGCCCGGCTCGATCCCTTCCCGATCACGCGCTGGATCAGCACCCCGGTGGATGCCAAAGCCAAACCCGCGTACATCGTGGAGTTGGCGGTGGATACCAGCATCACCCAGCCCGCGCCCGCGACCGCTTTGGCGGTGCAGACGGCCGGCCCGGTGGCGGCGAAAATCGAAACCTGGAAATTGGCGGTCTATACCCAGCAGGGCGACTTCAAGGATCAGGCTTGGGGTGTCCTCACCCGCGGTGAACAGACCGAGTGGACCTTCCAGATTACCGGCGATCTCTATGATGCGTTACGCGTCCCCAGCTATGCCGCGCCGACCACACAGCCGGCCACGCAATCGGCCACCGCCCCTAATTAATTCACCACGCTGCAATTTTGAAGAGCGCTAAGGCCCTGTTCGCAGGGCCTTAGTTTTTGTGGCTCATCCGGCATTTCCGGGGAGCTTTGGGTATTCTGCCCCAACGGGGCAATATTTATATAGCCCAGGGCGTTGCCCTCGTTGTTCCACACAAGTTATAGCATAATAGTATCATACGGTAGTAGGCAACCCAAGGACGGGTTCCCACCACAATG
>JBIJDM010000254.1:0-3408 GCA_044344145.1 Phycisphaerae bacterium | reverse complement strand
AGCGTCTGTAAATAACAAACCAAGGAGTTATACAGCGTGCGCGGCTGATCTGTATCATCCTCACCATCCGAAACTTTCATCACAGACTGTAATAAACGCATAAAAGCATCGCTCAAAATTCGCGGCTTTTCTGCTTTATCAACCTTCACTTCTTGCCGGATTTGACCGTCCGTACCCAACCGAGCAATCACGCCCTGATATTTTCGCGACACTAAGCTCTCATAGACACCCGACTGCATAACCCAACCCCTAATTCGAAGCCATATTACCCGGGTAAGTTCAGATATAAGCGTCACATACCAAGACAAGACAATCCAACGCGCCGCCGATTATACCACCCATCACCTTTGCGACAATGACCTAAACCCGCGCCTGTGCCACCCAATCGAAAATTAACCGGATAACCCCAACACCGAGAAAAGCGGGCGATCGGATTCGAACCGACGACGTCCAGCTTGGGAAGCTGGCATTCTACCGCTGAATTACGCCCGCATACGCCGAGTAATCATAACCGCAACGGGCCCCTCCCGGCAAGAGAATTGCCCCCACCCCGCAATAATGGCCCCTGCGGCCCACTTTCCGCTAACCGCCGCGCCGCCGCCACCCCCCGCGCCCACCCGCCCAACCAGTTGCCCCCCGCCCCGGCGGCTTGTACGATGGAGCACAGATTTTTACCCTTTTGGAGCCCGTCACCATGCCCTGGACCCTTTCCGCATTCGCCGACGAAGCCGGACCCACCATCACCGAACAGATCACCGCCCTGCACCGCGCCGGCGTCAAATATATCGACCCCCGCATGGTCAACGGCCACAACATCTCCGTCCTCCCCCTCGACGAAGCCCGCCACGTCCGCAACCAGCTCGACGCCGCCGGCATCAAGGTCCAGATGTTCGGCTCGCCCATCGGCAAAATCAGCCTCGGCGACGATATGAACATCGACCTGCAAAAACTCGCCCACCTCGGCCAGCTCGCCGACATCCTCGACTGCCGCGCCGTGCGCATCTTCAGCTACTTCAATCAGGACAAACTGCCCCACGACCAATGGCGCAAAATCGCCCTCGACCGCCTCGGCCAGCTCAAAAAACTCGCCGGCGACCTCGGCCTTGTCCTCTACCACGAAAACGAACGCCACATCTACGGCGACTTCTGCGCCGACGTGCTGGAAATCGCCCAGGCCCTGCGCGATGGCAAAACCTTCAAGATGATTTTCGACTTCGCCAATTTCCTGCACAACGGCGAGGACGCCTGGACCAACTGGCAACAACTCCGCCTCCTCACCGACGCCATCCACCTCAAAGACTGCACCCCCGCGGGCCACACCCCCGCCGGCCAGGGTAACGGCAAGGTCCGCGAAACCCTCCGCGACCTCGTCGCCATGGGCTGGTCCGGCCCCCTGACCATCGAGCCCCACCTGAAACACTCTGCCGCCGTCCTCGCCACCGGCCCCAGCGGCGAAAAGAACTTCACCTTCGAAAAACTCAGCGAAGCCGACGTCTTCCACATCGCCGCCACCGCCGCCACCCAACTCATCGCCGACGTAGGCGTCAAACTCTAACCGCCACCATGGGCGCCCCCGCCCATAATTCCCCCGTCCCCCCAGGCCCGGCCCACCCGGGCCTTTTTTTATTTCCTCTGTCCGCAAAAATAAACGCGGGCCGATCTGCTTGCACAAATCGGCCCGTGGGGTCTAAACCTTTGTCAGATCAACCGTAGCATGGGAGCTTACTTGGTGAAGTCGCCCACATACTTGGTGTCCAAGGTCGTCCCGCCGGTGGCGTAGGGGACCTTGCCGCTGGCCCAAGCGGCCGGAACAATGGCCTTGATCTTGCCGTCGGTGCTGTCCCATACCCAGCCATCCGTGGTGGTGGCGTTGGCGGCAGTGGCATCCAAATCAGCAATCACGATCCCAGCCTTCTGGTTCAAGGCATTGGTCGGGGGAACGGTGAAATAAGGGCCAAAGGTGCCGGTGCCGACCGCCGTGGTGCCACTAATCGTGGTGGCATCGGTCTTGATCAGCATGGGGCCCCAAGCCACTGGACCGCTGGTATCATCAGCCAGTGTGGGATAAGTGTCATTGTGCTGGAGCTTGAACAGTTCGATCTGGGCCCGCACCGTGGACAACGTGGTCTGGGTGCTGCTGACCGAAGCTTCCGAACTGGCGTTCATGAATTGGGGGATCACAATGGCCGCCAGAATGCCAAGGATGATCACGACGATCAGAATTTCGATCAGGGTAAAACCGCGACGCATCTTCATAGGAATACTCCTAAAATTCACCAGAGAAACGAGACAAAAACAACAACTACCTTCCGCATTCTATCCGGACCCAGCTAGCCACCCTTTTCCCAGGGCGACACCTGCGTCCCATGGTGGCAAATACCACCGTAAACCCCATCCAGCCGTTCTTTCTCGGGCACCTCCTTTCAGAAACTAAAAACCTTCTTGCCAAAGCATGAGCGGCACGACTGGGCTTCCGCTCTAGGTTTTTATATGCAACCTCAGGACTTGTCTATATCGGCCTAATACCGATACGGACTTGAATATATCTGATTTCCGACTCCAAGTCAAGAATATTAAAAACTTCTAAAATTGCGCCGCGGCATCACCGATTCGGTCAATCTGAACGAATTGGTCTGATTACCCGGCGCAAACAATTTACCGCCGGTAGCATCGGTATTGGCCACTTCCACCTGGAACACACAGCGATCCATAACGCTGGTATATACCGCATTGACCGGGTCCCATATCTGGGTCCACGTGGAACGCACCTCAAACCCCTGCACATAGTACGACACCGTGTCTGTCTTCACCGTGCTGGCAATCTGGACTTCCGCAGTGCCGTTGCTATAACGACGGACCACCACGGAGCGGGTTTTAACCTGCCGATCCGCCTCGGTGTAGTAATACGTGTTTTGCTGAAAAAAGGTCTGGACCGAACTGGCCACGCCCGCATCCAGCCAGGCATTAAGAATATCCGTCCCGGTCAACTGGGCTTCCAACTGCAAACCCAAACTGACATTACCATTCTGAAAATCTACCGTCTGTAAAACCGGGTTCCCGTCACTGTTCACCATGACCGGACGATGAATTTCACTGCTCCGGATGTCGGCCGAGAAATCCATCATCAATTTCCGCGATTCCGCCAGCAAGCGCGCACGTTCGGAATTGATCCGGTAGGAACGCCCGGCGGCATACATCGCCGAAGCAATCGCCACGGCAATCATGGCCGATAAGGCCACCGCAATCGTCACCTCCGCCATGGTAAAACCACGCCGGGACGAACGTTTGAAATTGGGTTTCAGGGTATTCATGACGGCCAGACAATCCATGTAGGAGCGGGGATCTGACGATAGGAGGTCAATACATTGCTCATGATGGGCTGTAACCGGATACCATCGGGCAAAGCGC
>JBIJDM010000059.1:0-12780 GCA_044344145.1 Phycisphaerae bacterium | reverse complement strand
AGCGCGGGTCGGATTGTAGCGAATATACAGACGGCCATATCCCCCCGCCGGGGTGGCGCCATCGCTCTCGTTATTGTCGGTCATACCGAACCAGCCCAAGGTGGTATTGCCCGAACCGTCGCCGGGCACAATAATCGAACCGTCCACGGTCGCTTTGGCGCGGATATCAATATTACCCGCCACCACCACGCCTTTGAGGACCGAGTCCTGATTCGCCGGCCGCGTGTACGAACCCAGATCAATGTTGGTGTTGGCCGCCAAAATGGTGCACTTGGGGTCAAACGTATTGTTGAATATCGCCTTGCCGTTGATCTGGAACTCATTGCTGAAGTGGGTGTAGGCCGTGGTCGTCGCCGCCACCAATACGCCCTCAAAAGTGCAGTCCATAAAGCGGATGTTGTTGCCATCCACATAACCCTGCGAGGTGGTCACGGTCAGCGGATTGTTGGCATCAAAGGTGTATCCGGTTTTCATCCGCTTCGACCAGGCCATACCGTCATCTTTGTTGGTTGTGGTGGTGCCATTCTTGGTCACATTGGTCACCATATCCACATACGTAATGTCCTGGAACTTACAATTGATAAACACCGCGTTAAGCCCCGAGGGAATCACCACATTCTTAAAGGTGACATTTTTGAACACGGGTCGGGAATACGTGGCCTGCCAACCCGATTGCACCCCATACGGCACCGACTCCGAAACCGTATATTTGGGCGTGGTATAATTCTTGCTATTATTCACCAGCGTCTGGCCGTTACGGTAGGCGGATTTGAAATTTGCCAGACTGACATAGGGCCATTCGGGATGGGTGGTCGCCCGCGACTGACCCACCACCCCGCTGTAACGCGCGGTGGCCACGGATTGGTTGTACAACGCCTCCAAATCGGCATCGGTAAGCTGGTTCCCCGTGGCCATCGCCGCACCCAGTGTGGTATTCTGAACCACAACCGTGGGATTACCATCGGCATCCAAAGGGGCAAAGGTAATCGGCGACGAACTCGCCGAGGATACCCCGCTCAAGGCGGCTTTATATGCCTCATCCGTGGGTACAAAATCGGACGGACGCACATCCGGCATATCTTCCGCCAACATCCCAAATGTCACCGGCGGTACCGTGGGATCCGCAGGAACAATGGGCCCTTGGATCTGCTTGCGTAGAAGACTGGTACTGGTATTGGCGCCATAATTGCTCAACTGCACCCGCATCGAGATGGAACCTTTGACCTTGGCATAGCGGTCAAAATTGTTGATCTTGTCGTCATCATACCCCGCCCGCTGAGAAAGCCCGGTTTCCAAGGGTGGACTAAGCTGATCCACCAGATCGAAGAACTGGGTGTCCAGCGTCGCCCCGGTAAAGGTAGACCCGGAAAACTGGCTGAAGTTAACCTGTGGGTTGCTCGTGGTCGCCCCGTAGGACCCCAGGAACAGATCGTATTCATCAAGGTAGCCATCACCACTGATGTCGGTGTAACCGCGGCTGGCAAAATAATTTTTGGCCGCGGTCGTGCGCACATCCAAACGGTTGTCATAGATCCGGTTACGGTACGCGGCACCGGCCCCCGCGGTGGCGGGATTATCCAGTTCGGCCAGCATGTCGCGGAAATTTTTCAGCCGGCCCGAAGTGGGATTACCCAGCGTATTGTTCAAAAAACCAAAATCCGTCACGCACCACACCTCGGGATTGCTGGTGCTGACCCGGCTATCGCTGGGGTCGCGCCGGGACATGACATCGCCTTCCACCACCACATTCTTACCCAATTGGATGTTGGACTGGCTATACACCGAATATTTGAAGACCTTTTCCAATTTGAAGGAAAATTGCACCGACCGTTTGATCCCGTTGTACTGGCCGACGCTATAGGCATTGATGATGCGGGCATCGGTGGTATCCGGTTGCAGCGCCAGCATGAACTGGCCCCGTTCCGCACTGCCCCCAAATGCTACCGGCGGAATCGTCACCGTCCCGGCATTATTCGTCACCGACCGACCACCGACAAACATGGTTGACTTATTGGTATTTAACATGGTGGCGAGATTGGCGGCCAGGCCCACAAAATTGGCCCCATCCACCGTACCGCCCTTCCACAAATTGGTCGCCAGCGCGGCATCAATCGTACCTGCCTTGATTTTCGGGTTGTAGTACTGTACTGGACTGGTGTTTGGTATAGCTTGCGTCATCAGATCATCCAGTTTCATACGCAGAAACTGCACCCCCGATTCCGCCGCCGCAAAGGCGCGCACCGAACGCTCATGCCCGGCGCCCAACTGGGTATTGCTCATGGCCAGTGACATCACACTGACCACCAACGTACCGAATACGGCAATGAAAAACATCGCCATCAACATCACCGAACCACTCGAACGGTGCTGCGTTGCTTTTAGATTACGCATAGTAAACTCCTGCCATATGGCCTATTACTGGGCTTTCCAACGCGTCTTGATCCAACGCAGCCGTGCCGCTTCATTCCAGCCCGACGGGCTGCGCCGTTCCACAATCACGGTAATCCGCACGGTCCGGCGATTAGTATAAGTCGTTCCCGAGGTCGCCACCGTATTAAGGTTGACCGGATCTACCGCTTCCACCAATAAACGCTGCCGGTAATTGGCCAATTCCGGATTCACCCGCGTGACCGAATTGCCATTGATGGTGACCGTCTCAGTGATCACCTGCCGCAACGCATTGACCGGCCCGATCGGATCACCCGTAGCCAGATCAGTGCGCACTTCCGAACTCCAACCATTGAAGTCATCCACATCGTCATAGTCCAGCATGCCGGCCTCATTGTCATCGGCCCCGATATTGGGCAGCGTGGCCGTGGTTCCGGTCGGCGTGGGTTCGGAAAAACTCAATCCCGCCAGCATCTCTCGGGCATTGTCGGCCAGCGACATCGCCAAGGCCTGACGTTCATTGTATGTGTTGGTGGTGGTGGTGGCACGAATCAATTCCATAGTGGCAACCACGCCCAATGCGGTAATGCCCACTGCGATTAACACCTCAATGAGGGTTAAGCCGTAGCGCCCGGCGGCTCGTGCTGTTTTACGTTTGCCTTGCATACACCAAACTCCGTGCCCAAACCGTCCCGCGTCCTCACCACCAACCGACCACACTCATTCTGGCCGTATCGTTGCTACGGGCGCCATGCCTCTATGGTTTATTCTACCCACAGGCCAACTGTCCACCAACTAAATATCGTGAATAATTGAACCTATAGGTATTATTTCGCCTTTACGTATTTAATCCTTCACCAATTGGCTCATCCGGAAAATCGGCAACATGATGGACATCGCGATAAACGCCACAATACCGCCCATCAGCACGATCATGATCGGCTCGATCAGGCTGGTCACCGCCTTGATGGTGGATTTGAGTTCCTTGTTGTAGTACTTGGAAATGGAATCCAACACCTCGCCCAACCGCCCGGATTCTTCACCCGCGGAAATCAACTGGATGACCGCCGGGGGCAACATCGGGTTGCGTTGCAGTGTCTGGGCAATTTTTTTACCCGACTTCACCGAATTGCCCACCGCGTTCCACATATTATGATAGATCGAATTACCCGAAACCTCGCCGGTGATCCGCAACGTATCCAGCATCGGCACGCCTGCATTCACCAGCTCCCCCATGGTGTGCAGCGACCGGCTGATGTACAGCGCCCGGAACATCTTTTTCATAATCGGAACATTCAGTTTCAATTGATCAAAGGCCAACTGCCCCTGCGGGCTGGCCAATATCACTTTGATCGCCACCACCGCGGCCAAGACTGTGCCGATATAGATATACCAATAATCCTGTAGCGACTTCGACAGCGCCATCAGCAGCTTGGTGGGCAACGGCAGCAAATGCTCCTTGCCTTCAAAAATGCCCATAAAGCGCGGCACAATCACCACCAGCAGAAAGATGGTAACCGAGGTGGCCAGAAAGCCGATCACGCCGGGATAAATCATCGCCCCCACCACCATCTGGCGGGTTTCCAGTTGGACCGTCAAATATTCCACAATACGTTCGAGCATTTCCGCAAACGTACCCGACATTTCCGAGGCTTTGACCATGTTCAGGTACAGCGAGGAGAAGGTTTCGGGATAACGGCCGAGCGCATCGGAAAAAGATTTGCCCGACTCAATATCCTTGCGCATCTGGATAATCATCTGCTGGAAGCGTTTGTTGGGGGTTTGAGCCCCGATCCCTTCCAGCGCCGCGCGAATGGAAATACCCGCCTTGACCATGACCGCCAATTGCTGGGTGAAATTCGTCACTTCCTTGAGCCCCGGCTTGGGGGACAACGCGATCGCCATACGTTCCTGAAATTCGGCAAAGCTGCTCCCTCCCGTCGCCGGGACCAACTGCAGAATATAAAGGTCTTTGCTGCGCAACAGATCGGATGCCGCTTCAATGGACACGGCATTCATTACCCCGGAATTGGTCTGACCGCCGGGGGCGCGGACTTCGTAACGAAATGACGGCATATATACCTCCAAACACTATTACGTGGTTATCTGGGCAGCGACGGCGCCAACTTTTCGGGGAATACCGCCACTTCCAGGGCTTCTTCGCGCGTGATCAAACGATTCAGCACCAACTGCTTCAGGCAGGTATCCAGCGAGGTCATCCCGGCCGAGCGGTTGGTCTCGATCACGTTGGGGATTTCAAAAATCCGGTTTTCGCGGATCAGATTGCGCACCGCCGAATTACACAACAGAATTTCCACCGCCGGCACCATGCCTTTATGGTCCGCGCGCTGGCACAATACCTGACAGATCACCGCCTGCAGCGTGTTGGAGAGCATGGACCGGATCTGGCCCTGTTGGGCGGCGGGATAAATATCAATGATGCGCTGGATCGTGGACGAGGCGCTGTTGGTATGCAGCGTGGAGAACACCAAATGGCCGGTCTCCGCCGCGGTGATGGCCGCGCCGGTGGTTTCCAGATCGCGCATTTCACCGACCAGAATGATATCCGGGTCCTGCCGCAACACATGGCGCAGCCCGCTGGCGAAACTCTCCACATCGGTGCCCACTTCGCGCTGTTCGATCAGACACTTGTTGGATTTCAGAATGTATTCGATGGGGTCTTCCAGCGTGATAACGTGGCGGTCATAGCGCTGGTTGATGGCGTCAATCATGGCCGCCAGGGTGGTGGATTTGCCCGAACCGGTTTCCCCGGTCACCAGTACCAGGCCGCGCGGCAACTGGGCCAGCCGGTGCACCACTTCGGGCAGATTCAGTTCTTCCAGCGGGCGCACCCGGTCCACAATCAACCGGAAGGCCATGGCCACGCTCTCGCGCTGCATGTGGGCGTTCACGCGGAAACGCACCCCGCTGGGCAGCGCATAGGAAAAATCCGCGTCCAAATGCTCGTGCAGGGTCGTGACTTTGCGTTCCGGCGCCACATCCTTGAACATTTCCATCATGATCTGGGGCGTCAGTTTGGGGAACTGCGTTTCCAGAATCACGGTGTTCAGGCGGATAAAGGGCCGATGCCCCGCCACGAGATGGATGTCGGAGGCGTTCTGCTTGATGGCATATTCAAGGACGGGATCAACTGCAGCCATATAGACCTCCTGGTCCGCACCGCCCACCCGGGGGAGGGCCGACGGAACAATTATGTGGTAGCCTCGGTGGCACCCAGTACTTCTTCCACAGTGGTGGAACCCTGCATGACTTTGCTGAATCCATCCTGTCGGAGTGTGACCATACCCCGTTCCCGGCACATCTTGCGCAGTTCGTTCACATCCGGGCTGCGCACGATCATATCCCGCGCGGAATCATCGAGCAGCAGCATTTCATAGATACCCACCCGGCCTTTGTAGCCGGTGTTGCGACACTTGCTGCAGCCCTTGCCGTGATACACCTTGTCCGGATCCACCTGCATGGTTTCCAGATATTTACGCATGACCGGATCTTCCACGGGCATCAACTGCCGGCATTCTTTGCAGATCCGCCGCACCAGGCGCTGGGCCAGCACGGCATTGAGCGCCGCACTGATCAGATACGGCTCCACCCCGATATTGATCAAACGGGTGACCGAACTGGGCGCGTCGTTGGTGTGCAGCGTCGAAAGCACCAAATGCCCGGTCAACGCGGCCTGAATGGCGATATGGGCGGTTTCCTGATCGCGGATTTCGCCCAACATGATGACATCGGGATCCTGCCGCAGCAGACTGCGCAGCGCCGCCGCGAAGGTCATGCCGATGCGTTCCTGCACCTGCACCTGATTGGCAAAATTCAGATGGTATTCCACCGGGTCTTCCACCGTGGACACATTCAACCGGCTGCTGTCCAGCTCACGCAAGGACGAATACAGCGTGGTGGTTTTACCCGAACCCGTCGGCCCGGTCACCAGAATGACCCCGTTGGGCCGGTCAATCTGCTTCTTGAGTTCAACCAGCATATCCTCGTTGAACCCGAGCTGCTCGAGCCCCAGACTAATCGAACGGTTGTCCAAAATACGGATTACGGTCTTTTCCCCGTAGGTCACCGGCAGCGTGGATACACGCAAATCCACATGGCGGCCATTGACCATCGTGCGGATACGGCCGTCCTGCGGCAGCCGTCGTTCGGAAATATCCAGATTGGCCATGATCTTCATACGGCTGACCACGGGCGCCATCATATTGAACGGCGGGGTGATGGCGTCGAACAGCACGCCGTCAATGCGGTAGCGCACCAACAGTTTCTTCTCGTGCGGTTCAATGTGAATATCCGATGCGCCCTGCTTGATGGCGTCGAAAATAACATAGTTCACCAGCCGGATGACCGGCGACTCGCCCGAGGCCTTGGCCAGATCGGTGATTTCTTCTTCTTTGTCTTCGCGGACGACTTCAATCTGCTGCTCGTCACCGGCCTGCTTGAGAATGTCGTCGAATTCTTCGCCGCCCTGCCCGCTGGCCGACATATCAATCAGCGCGACGATCAGATTCGAGGCCCCGACCACCACGTCCAGCCGTTTGACGTTCAGGCGGCGTTTGATCTCATCCTGCAGGAAAATATCGCTGGGATCCACCATCGCCACGGTATAGACGCCCTCGTCCCGGGAGATGGCCACACAACCGTGGGCTTTGCAGAAATCCGGGGACATCGCCTCGATGGCCTGCCGGTCCGCCGTACGGGCATCGAGATGCTCGTAGGGAATGCCCAGTAATTCCGCCCGGACCTTCTGGACCACCTCTTCGCCGATCGCCCCCATATCCAGCAGGATCGCCGTCAGGGATTTGCCCTTGGCGGTCGCCTGCACGGTGCGGGCATTCTGCAGTTTTTCCAGATCCACCAGTTTCCGCGCCAGCAACTCGTCTTCGAGCTTGATCATCGGCCGCTGGGCACCCTTTTCCGGCGCCCAGATGATAATCCCACCCACATGGTCAATCGGCACGTCCACCAGCGAGGTATCCACCTGCTGTTGCAGGGCATCGAGCCATTGCTCGTCCTTGTCGGCGGTCATTTCCAGCACGCTTTCGCCCAGCAACAGATCGCTGGCCGTGCGCGGCGCGTTGGGGTCCACTTCCGAACTCACCCGGTCCGCCGACATGCCTTCCATGCCGAACGCCATCTCGGGGGCAATTTCGCCGGTATCGTTGATTTTGTTGAGCGCCGCGACCATCCCCTGACCGGGCAACAACTCATCCACCCGCCGACTGGTATCGGGCAGCGAGATATCCGGCTGCGCCTGCACCACGGGCTGGGGCGCTTCATTCATTTCCGGATCATCGGGGAAATCCATCAACCCGCCGCCCGGCAACAGTTCATCCACACTGCGGGTCTCGCCGGGTTGGGGCAGAAAATCACGTAAATCGGCAAATCCACCCAGGGTGGTATGCGGCGTCGGCGGTGGTAAGGGGGCCGGCGGGGCCACAGGCACCGGCTGGGCCATGGCAAACGCCTGATCCTCTTTGCGCCCCCGGGACCGACCCCGGCTTTTGGCGGGTGCCGGACTCTTGGCCGCAGGGGTGCCGGGCGCAGCGGCCAGCGGCACCGGCGGATTGGCCTCGGCCTTCAGGGCGTCCACTTCGATTTGCTTGAGCCATTGCTCCAGATCATCTTTGGCCATTACTTACCTCATAACTGCGCCCGGTGGCGCCGGAACGTCACACTTATAGCCCTGGGCCCATACGCACGGGGCGCACAAACGTCCATATCCCCGCCGACAAGATCACTTTGTCAGACTGAATATCCGTCACCGTGAATTCGCCGATCATACCGCCCTTGGTCACATACTGCTTGCCGATCAGCGCCGAACTGCCCTGAGGACGGACGATGGTTAACCCCACCGTCATTTGATCCGCCAATGCAGTCAGACGCTTGAATTCAAGTATCGGGTCAATGGGTGGCGTGCTGCCATCACCGCCTGGTGGTGGTGGTTGTGGTGGCCCTTCCACCACATTCATAAACGGATCCTGCCGCACTCCGCCGTGCAATTCCGCCGGCAGCGTCTGGTGGTCGTAGAACGCCGCTACCAGCATATCCGGGGAGCGATTGCCCGCCGACTGGCGCTGCAATTCTGCGAAAATCCGGTCCCTGAGCTCGTCATATTTCCGGGCCACAATTCCACCATCCGCTGCGACCTCGACCCGATCATGTTGACCGAGACAATAAAACATGCCCAAACCGGCGACAAACAACCCCAATACCAGCAATAGCCCCGCCTTGCCGGAACGACGGCGATACCCGGTGCCGGTAACCGACGTGTCGGCGTTATCGTCTGTTTGCCATGATTGGGTCATAACCGGAGCCCTTCTCGTAAGTGGGTACTCAAGGCGCCTTGGCCCCGCGGACAGGACGCGTGAACATCATACCACCGGCTGACAAGATCACCTTATCCGCCTGAATTTCTTCGACCTTGAATTCGCCCAGCATGGCGCCGGTGGTCACCAGTTTATTGTCAATCAATGCGGAATTACCTGTGGTGTTGATCATGGTCAATTGCACCACCATCTGTTCGGCCTGTTGGTTCAGCCGTGCCTGTTCGCGCTGCTGTTCGGCCAACCGCTGCATATCCACCCCCACGCCGGTATTGTTGCCGTTGGGCAGAGGGGTAACGGTCAGTTTGTTTTTGGCCCGTTCATCGGCCTGCACGATTGCCACTTCGGTCGGATTCACAAAGGGATCATTGCGCATCGTACCCTGCAATTCCGCCGGCAAATTGGGGTAGCTATAGAACATCGCCACCATTTTCTCGGTATTAACAGCCCCTTTGATCCCCAGCGCCTGGGCGATCTTTTTGGTTTTTTCGTCATAGTCCCGTCCCAGACTACCCCCATCGGGCTCAACTTCCGGGGTGTTGCGCTGGCCCAGATAGTAAAAGACGCCCAAACCAATCAGAAATACCACGACCACAAAGATCGTACCACCATTGCCGGATTTGCGCCGATACCCGGTGCCTTCGCCGACGTTTTGCGAACCGCCATTGCCCGTTCCGAGATCATCCGGATTCCAATTTTGGGTCATGACTAAACTCCTTTAACAGCCGCATCCAACTTACTTGCTCGTGGAACTTTTTTCAAAGTAAATCACCAGTGTCATACTCACATTGAGATAGCCCAATTGCGCGGAATCTTTGGTGATATTCAATTCCTTCACCCGCGTGATCCGGTCCATGGTTTCCAACCGTTGCAGAAAGGCCAGCAAAGCATAGAACGTGCCCTTCATTTCCGTCAGCTGCACTTCCTGCATCCACACATCCCGCCGCTTCTCATCCCGCTTCTCATCCTTCTGCTCGCGATGCATCGGTACGGGCGGTACGGGCCGCACACTGGGCTGGCTGATCCCCGCCTTCCGGGAAATCTCCGCAAGTACACCGCCGACTTTTTGTATCTCGTCCTCACCGGGCAATTTTTTTTCCAGAAAATCAATCGCCTTTTCCAGTTTGGTGATTTCTTCCGGCATATTGCGCGTCTTGGCAATGGTGTTGGACAATTCCCCCATGCGCAATTGCTTGGCGGCAATATCCGCTTTCAGCGATTCCTGCTGGCTGTTCATCGGCCGGAATAAAAACCACCAGCTCCCGGTGGGCAGACTCAATAGCAGGAGAAATACGATCAGGGTATGTAAATTCATGGGTTCACCTCACTTGCCGTCATTGTAGTAGCCGGGGCTGTCGCTGGAGCGACGTCCGAACTCAGATTATATTCTTTGCGGAATTCGACCAAATCCTGCAGGTCAAAAGATTGGTTGACCGTCAATGTCAGATCAAACTCGCAGACGCTATAACCATGGGCTAACTTAATATTCGATTTGACCTGTCCAACCGTCACCACACCATCCGCTTTTGGCTTCACCTTGTCATGCAAATTTTTCTTCTTACTGTCATTCTTCTTTTGCTGCTCTTCGGACATAAATAATGGATTATTTTTAATTCTACCCATGTAGACACCCCAGAAATCTTCTTGTTCACGGGTCCAACCGGTCAATCTCACTACCACAACCGTCCCTTTCCCCGAGTTTGACTGCTGTGTAACTATAGACAGGTTCCGGATCGAACCACCTTCAGGCAGCATTTCGCCCAACGATTTGATCAAGACACTGCGCGGCACCGATTCCAGCAACAATAACGAAGTTTGGGCCTTGCTAATCATCAAGCCTCGCTGTTCCTGCAGTTTTTCCAACTCAGTTAATTGCATATTGGCCGATTCCAACTGGGCATTGACCCCCGCCTGCTGCGTCTCCAGTTCCACCAGCCCGCGCCGCGCCACCCACCACGCCCCCACCGTGGCAATCATCACCAGCACAAACAGCACAATGCTGATTTGGTTCCAGCGCGCCTGCGTGCGCTTCTCGACGTAATCCGCGGGTAGAAAATTTACCGGTTCCTGACTCATATATCGTCTCCATCTAGACCATTAAACGCCGGTCACGCCTTCGACACCCAGACCCAAGCCCACCGTCACCGCCCAACCGGGCTGGGGATGCTTCAGATTGATGTTAGCGCGGGTACGGTCGTCGCGCAGTAACCGACTCAACGGATCACCCAAAACCGCCGGAATCGCCATCGGCTTGGCCAGCTTGGCACAGGTACTCAAATAGCGGCTTTCACCACCCACAAAAATCACCCGTTCCAACGGCCGATCCGGGAAAATACTTTCGTAATAGCGAACACAAGCTTCCAGCTCTTTGCCTAGCTGCTCCGTCGGCTCCATCAGTGATTCCTGAATCGTGGCCTCCAAGGCCACATCCATCGGCACATAATCCTCGGATTCCCACCCTTCGGGATCGTATTCCGCCAGCGTCGCCCCGGCCTGACTGGCCGCCTTGCGCCGCTGCCGGAAAATCTGCTGCTCCATACGCAGCCGCATCTGCCGCGTCTTGTCGGCCGGCCACTTCATGGCCTGACTCACCCGGCGGTTCATTACTTCCCCACCCAGCGGAATATAACGCGTAAACACCATCTTGCGCCCGTGGGCCATCACCACATGCGTGGACGACGCCCCGATATCAATGAACATATTGGCCTGCTGACCGCTGCCGGAGGCAAACATATAGCTGAACGCCTCGACCAGTGCCGCCTGCTCGACATGAATCCCGGCCAATTCCAGCTTGGCCCGGTCAAAAATGCCCAGATGCCGCTCCACGCTTTCGCGGCTGGTCACCATCGCAATCACTTCCTGCTTGGCATCCTGACCCTGATAAATATCGGAAACCACCACATGGCGGATCACCGCCGTGGTCACATCAAAAGGCAATTTACCCTGTAATTCCTGCATCACCACCCGCGGCACTTCCGCCTCGGACACGCGCGGCACACGCACATGCCGCAGTACCATACGCGTGGCGGGAAAACTGGTCACCACCGCCCGGCCCCGGAAACCGCCTTCGACCACCGCCCGGCGTAAATTTTCCACCAGCCAGGCGTCCCGTTCCGGAGAATCGTTATGGACATGATCGGGGACATCCACCCGGTTGGCTACCATAATGTGCGGCTGGCCCCCACGTGCGTCAATTTGCAGTAATTTAATGTTATCGGTGCCCAAATCCACGGCAATCGGACTGGCACGAGTTTGGAACCATTTCAGCGTCATGCTCTGCTACTCCGTATCCTAAAGCTGGTTATTCCAAAATCCATTTTCAGGGGGGCAGACCCGGCCCATTTCTATCATAGCACGGCAAACCGGCCAAACCCATAACTACTTATCCGTATTTACCTTATCGGCCAAACATAGACCCAGTTGCTAATTTTTGCAAGAAAAAACTTTTCTTAAAATAATATTATATCGAGGCCGGAAGTACGATCACTTCCACGCCCAGCACCTGAGCCATGGCCATACACGCGGCCTCTTCCTGGGGCACAATACATGCCGAAGCCCGGCCCGCATGCACAATCCGCTTCACCCCCACCTGCAATAAGCGCCGGAAACACGCCGAACAGGGCATCCCGGTCACATACGCCGTGGCCCCGCGCAAATCACACCGGGCAAAGGCCACCGCATTATCTTCCGCATGAATGTACCAATAATACTTCTCGGGACGCGTGGTCGGCACCATGTCATTGGGCAGATGCCGAACCGGACCATTATAGCCCGTCGAAATCACCCGTTTATCCGCATCCACCAAAACACACCCATGTTTGGTGTTCGGATCGGGCGAACGCACGCTGACGTGCTCGGCCATGGTCAGAAAATATTGATCCCAACTGGGACGATTTGCCGTTGTCATAGCTGTACCCAATACAAAACTTAGGGAGCTGCGGGCACGGTTGCGGGTGCCGTGGTCGGTTCGGTGGTAGGCAATTCCGGACTCGGTGCTGGCATGGTAGCCTCCGACGTCGGGGGCGGCACGGGGCCCTCACCCGCATTC
>JBIJDM010000038.1:0-16338 GCA_044344145.1 Phycisphaerae bacterium | reverse complement strand
AATGCCCTGCTGGACAAAGGCGCCGAAGTCAACGTGCAATCCAAAGAAGGCCGTAGTGCCCTGATGGCGGCGGCGTTCTGTGGGCATGAGGAAGTGATGCGGGTCTTGCTGGCCCGGCGGGCCGATGTCAATCTGCAAACGCGGGCGGGGGAGACGGCGCTGATGTTTGCGGCCCTGTCCGGGCACGTGCATCTGGTGCGCTTGCTGATCGAGCACGGCGCCGAAGTGAATACGGTGACCCGCACCGGTTGGACGGCGCTGCTGTCGGCGTGCATCAGCGGGCATCTGGCGGTGGTGGAAGTGTTGCTGAGTAAATGGGCCGATACCAATGCCCAGAATGAGGATGGCGACAGTGCCCTGAATCTGGCCGTGAGTAACGGCCGGCTGGAAGTGGTGTTGGCGCTGCTGGCGGCGGGGGTGGGGGTGAATGTGCCGGATCGGCGCGGCATGACCCCGCTGATGAATGCCGCCCAGCGCGGGCAGGTGGCCATGGTGAAATGTCTGCTCCAGCATCAGGCGTTGGTGGATATGCAGAATCATCGCGGGGCCACGGCACTCTTGCTGGCCACCGAATACTGCCAGAAGGAAGTGGTGGTAACCCTGTTGGAACACGGGGCCGATGTGTATCTCACCGACCGCGATGGCACCAGCGTCCTGATGGCGGCGATCAACACCGGCCACCGCGATATTGTGGCGCTGCTGCGGCAGTATAGTTCCAGTCATCCCCCGGATTCGGTGGCATTACGCTGAGTTGTGGCCTGTATCGGTGCGAAATTCAAACGGCGAGGTTGTCATGGTAAGCATACCCCGGCAAATGTTGGTGGAAATGATTGCGCGGCAAGGGCAGGAGTTTTACCGCGGACCGTACCCCGCGGACGCGGCGGAACCGCAGCCCAATGCGGTGGACCGGGCAGGTAATGTGGCGGTGGTGTTGGAGGATATGTGTACCGAGCCGGAGCGCTATCGGGAGTTTTTACTCCGCGCGCTCGGACAGGACCCGAACCACGGCGAACAGTTCCTGCTGAACCTGTTTGGCCGGGAGCACGCGCGCGAAGTGAATCTGCTGGCCACGGCCGTGCGGGCCAATGTGCCCCAGGAACTGACCGCGCCCGGGCATGACAGTGTGGCGGTGCGCGTGCGCAAATTGGTGGAGCGCATGCAGGAAGCCCATGGGCTGGAATACACCGTGGCCCGCTGGTGTGTGGAAAATTGGGCGGTGGCGCTGGGGGTCTTGCCGGTGGAAGTGACCACCGGGTTGGACAGCACGGATCAGGAAGCGATCTTCGATGCGGCCAATCTGCCCAAAGATGTGCGCCAGGATATCCGGGCGGGGAACCGGCTGGATGATTATCTGGCCCGCGCGGCCAAACAGGGGCATTATGATCTGGTCCGCCTGCTGGTGCGGTCCGGCGCGGTGGTGAATACTCAGGATGGGCGCGGCCTAACGGCACTGGGGTATGCCGCGCAAGCCGGGCACGGCGAAATTGTCAATTGGCTCCTCCAACAGGGCGCCAGTGTGACCCTGGGCCATGAACCCGAGGGCACGCCGTTGAATCTGGCCGTGCTGCACAATCATCCCGGCGTGGTGGGGTTGCTGTTGCAACGGGCCCAAGGTGTGACCGGCACCATGCGCAACGGCGCACTGCTTTTGGCGGCCAAGCAGGGGTATATGGATGTCGTGGCGCTGCTGCTGGCCCAGGGCGCCCAGGCCGGCTGTCGGCGCACCGATGGCGTGACCCCACTGATGCTGGCGGCTATGGGCGGGTTCCGGGCGGTGGTACGGATGTTGTGGGCGGCGGGGGCGGATGTGAATGCCCAAACTGTGCATGGCCGCACGGCGCTGATGGCGGCGGCGTACGGCGGGTTTGCCGGCGTGGTGGAGGAACTGGTGGAGCATCAGGCGGAAGTACAGATGTGCGACCAAGAGGGCATCTCGGCGCTGCTGCTGGCGGCTCAGAATGGGCATCGTGACGTGGCGACCCTGCTGCTGTCGCATGGTTCCAATGTGGATGCCCGCAGTCCCAAGGACGGCCGCACGGCGCTGGTGTTATCGGCCCAGCATGGTAATAAGGCATTAAATGAATTGTTGCTGGAACGCGGTGCCGAGGTTGACGCCCGTACCCACACCGGCCGCACAGCCCTGATGGAAGCCGGTCTGAACGGGCACCGGGACATCGTCCAGACGCTGTTGAACCACGGCGCCCAAGTGGAAATCCCGGATGCGGAAGGCTGGACGGCGCTGTTGCTGGCGGCGGAAGACGGGCATACCGCGATCGTAAGTATGCTGCTGGAACATGGCGCGACGGTCAATGCCCGCAGTACCGACCGGCAGCATTGGACCCCGTTGCTGCTGGCGGCGATGGAAGGCCATCTGGAAACACTGCTGCTGCTCCTGCAGCACGGGGCGGACCTGCATGCCCGCGATGCCCAGGACCGTACCGCGCTGATGTTGGCCGCCCAGAACGGACACCAGCAGGTGGTGGCCGTGCTGGTCAACAAAGGTGCCCACGTGAATACCCGCAATCAGAAAGGCGAGACGGCCCTGATGCTGGCGGCGGAAAAGGGGCATACCACCGTGGTGAAGGTGCTGATCGAACATTTCGCCTATCTGCATCTGCGCGATCACACTGGTCAGACGGCCCTGCGCAAAGCCGAACAAAACGGCCATCAGGCGGTGAGTAAGATCCTCACGGAGTATATTGAACGGGGTTGGCTGGCCTGGTTGCTGCGGCCCATCCGCTGGACCCGGGCGCTGAATTTCTGGCGCTGAAGCCGCAGGGGGCGGTCAGCGCGGCGGATCCAGCGTCAGGTCGGTGCAATCCGCCACATCGTAACGCGGGGCGTTCAGGAATGGCCGGGCCAAGGGATTGTGGATGTAACCTTGGCGCACGCGCCGGGCCCAGAGCACCGAGAAGGCCGGGGGATCGGCATCCGGCAGACGTGGATAGGGTTTGGGTTGCCCCTGCCCATCGAGCAAACCGCGCCAGGGTTCGGGGCGGTTACCATCGGGCCAACTCACCTGCACATTTTCCAGCGTCAGTTGTTTGACATTATCCACCACCACTGCCGCCCGGGCGGCGCGGGCCTCGGGACTGTGCAGATTGAATTGCGAGCTGCGCACGTCGCCGTAGGCTTTCGGGTCTTCCACCACCGGATAGATGATTCGGATATCGCGCAGGACCACATTTTCGGCCTGCAGATCATCGGCCGCGGTGAAGATGATGCGCCCATCGGTGCGGATGACCAGATTGCTGAATTGCACGTTGCGAATCACGCCGCGTGGGGCGCTATCGGGCACGGCGACCATTTTGTCAAAGCGCCGGGCATCAATCTGCAGCGGACGGTTGAGCCAGAAGCCCGATTCGGTATTGATTACGACATTGCTGACCAGCACATTTTCAATCACGCCCTGATTGAACATATACAGCGCCACCCCGCGCGTGCTGCGGATGATCGTGGAGTTGCTGAACGTCAGATCACGCACCGCGCGGTCGTCCACGACATAGGCTTTGAACGGCACGCAATTGGTTTCCAGACTGCAATTCGTGACCGTGACCCGCTCGCAATCGCGCTCCCGCGAGGGAAAGCAGACAATCGCATCGTCGCCGGTGCAAATCTGGCAATCGCTGATCAGCACATCCCGGCACCCCTGCACATCAATGCCGTCAATATTGGGGCCGAACAGGGCGCCACTGATCTGCAACCCGCGCACCCAGACATTGTCACAGTCATAGAAATGCAGATTCCACGCCGGGCTGTCATCCAGACATACATCCAGCACCCGCACATTCCGGCAGTTGCGGAAATGCACCATGGCTTCGACCCGCGGTTTGATCATTTCCATCCACATCCGCGGCCCCGCGGCGGTGTGCCGGAATGCGGGCCCGTTGCCATCAATGCGCCCGGGACCACGGAGAGTCACATCCACAGCATTTTCGGCAATAATCAGGTGATACCATTCGGTTTGCGGATCATGCGGCCAGATCTGACCATACGGCCTGACCGGGTAATCACTGATGTTCGGCGAACCCACCAGCACCGCCCCGGCCTGCAACTCAAGGGTGATATTGCTCTTGAGGAAAATCGTGCCGATCCGGTACGTGCCGGGCGGCACGAGCACCACCCCGCCCCCGACGGCCGCCGCCGCATCAATGGCGGCCTGCACGGCCGGCGTGGCCAGTTCGGATTGATTGGGCTGGGCACCATAAGCGGTGATGTTGTAAATACCGGTAAGCAAGGGTGACTTCCTTCGTAAAAAATAATGTCATATGACAGACGCGGCCACAGGCCCTCCGCCACCGCAGCGGATTGTAACCCCCGGCGGGGGGGATGCAAGCATGTTCGCATAGTTGCTATGATTAAACGTGGCGCAAAACGTATTCCGCCGGGCGTTTTGTCGCCAGTGGGTTTATTTATAAGAGGATTTATAAAAAGTTCTTGAACTGGAGTGTCGCTGCTGTTAGCATCGCTGTCTGAATGTCGTGGCCTGTGGCCCCAGTCTCGTTTTATTTCATTCAAGTGTCAGGTGATCACAATGTGGACCGATCGGTTGCGCGGTGGTGTACTGGGACAGCGGGTTGGACCTCTATTGGGAACGCTGCTCTGGGGCCTCGCGGGCGTATCGGTCTTGGCCGCCCCGCCCAGTGTCGTTGTGTCCCCGCCAGCAACCCAGCCGGTGCGGGAATTGGGTGTGCCGGTGTATGTCTCCTTGGCACCTTTGCAGGAATGGCAATCGCATGCCCGTTCCAAGATGACCGGCCGTCCGGCCCCGGCGGTGCCGGAGGTAACGGTGGATTCGGATATGCTGCCGGCGAACCCGCTGGTGGCGTCCGCGCTGGGGAAAATTCCGGAAATCGCCGTGTTCTTTCAGGCCAAGACCGTGGATCAGCCGTTGGACGCCAAGCGTTTGACGGTGGCACTGGCGGCCTTGAACCCGACCAACGGGCCCGCGGTGGGGGTGGCGGATTGCTACCGGTTGGCGCATGCCGTGGCGGTGATTTATGGCGAGCGATTTGCCGGTCCGGTGTATAGCCGGTTAGTTAATGATATCGCCGTAAATCTGCAAAATAATCCCCAGCATCCCGACCGGGAGCGCTATCGTGACATGCTACGGCGGATAAGCCGGCCGGTGATGTACGTGGTGAAGGATAACGCCCTGGCCCAGAAGCTTTTCCTCACACTGGCCGAACTGGAGCAAAAAGGTTCGTTTGAACAACGCCAGGCGCTGTTCAACTATGCCGAAGCGTCGTTATATGCCCGACAACCCGAAGAGTGTCTGCGGATGTTGCAGGATATTGATGCCCGGGAGTGGGTGGGTATTTCGGTCAATGAAAAAGCCGATATCGCTTTTGGTATTGCGCTAAGTCTGGACCGGCTCAAACGTCATCCGGAGGCCCGCCCGTATTACACACGGGCCGCTATGATCGAGGGGGAAGCATTTTGCGATGAAGCCAAATATCAGTACCTTCTGTACATGATAGAAGATGGCAAACGCCAAGATGCGTATGAGCAGTATAAGAAATGGAAACCGAAACTTGGGGGGGCGCATTGGCCACTGGCCGCACTGTTTGATAAAGAAGAAGCTGAAGAAAGAGAAGAACGGTAATTGCCCGGGATGAATCCCGGCTGAGTCATGACCCGTGAAGTCTGGTAACGCGCTCAAATTAGCAGTCAATACGAAGGAGTCGGTTGTGTATAAAGTAATCATCATGGGGTTGCTGCTTTGGGTTATGGGGACAGACGCAAGTTGGGGGGCGACCTCGAATGTTAAGGTCGAGACGAAATTGCCCCAATCGTACAGCGGTATTTATACCAATGCGAAAACGGCTTATACGTGCACCAGTGAGGGGGCGCTTATCTATACGGAAAAAGATCCTACGTTATGGCGTACGCGGATCAGTGGGCTCGTGCAGATTGAGGGGGAAAAAGGTGATTGGAAGTTGCGCTCGGTTTTGGCCAGTGACGATGACACGCTGGTGGTGTTGGTGGAACAGGTGGATTGGACGAAAGTTCCAGACCGCAAATACTGTGTAGCGAGTTATGACCAGCAGGGGAAAATACGTGCTATTGGTAACGTGAAGCACCCGCTGTATGTGGATTTTTACAGCACAAAAATCGGGGCTATCGTCAAGGGTCGGCGCATCTTGGTCACGCAGGATGGGGGTAAGACGTGGACGGAATTGGCCTTCAAGACCGAAGAGGCAATACATCGTGCGTGTTGGATCAGTGAAAAACGGCTGATGGTGTCGGATAATAGCAGCCACAGCAGTTCGATCACGCTTGATTATGGGGCCAGTATTACTGCCCAGTTAGACTGGACCTGCACCAGCAATCTAGGGATGGGTTACTACCTGCGCGGAGATCGCATACTGGTGGTTGCGTCTCCGAATTGTATGGTGTTAGACAATAAGACTGGGAAAATACTCGCGGAAACGCACGCCGTATCGCCTAGGGTCAGTGTAGGTGTTCCGGATGGTTTTTTGTTATGTGAGTGGGCAGGTCAAGTGTATAAGTATAAGGTTGCCGACGACAAACTAACCAAAGACCGGCTCGGTGATGCCGATGTGAAGATGTTCAATCTGTTCGTATTGGACGGCGCGGTGTATGGTATTGATTATGACCAGGCGCTGCGTAAATATGATGCGGTGAAAAACAAGTTCACACTGCTATCGGTCAAAATTGAGCTCCCCAAGTCACCCCAGGAAATCGCCACCGAAAAAATCGCGGCGATGAAGCCCATGACCCCGGCACAGCGGGTGTTGTGGATGAAAAAAGTCCAGGAGTTCGGGGCCCTTTACCAGTATGTAACCGAGGAAGACCTGAAACAAGCGCAAAAGCAGGTTGATGAAATACTTGCATCTCGTCAGTATGACGAATATGGGAAAATGGCGATTGATCGTGAGGAAGAGATGCTTAAAATACTCACCCCCAAACGCCAGCCCAACAAAGTGGTGCACCGCAATCTCTCGGAACTAACTCAGCTCTGTGCCACAATGGAATACCAATTAAAT
Organism: Phycisphaerae bacterium; assembly: GCA_044344145.1. Lineage (GTDB taxonomy): Bacteria > Planctomycetota > Phycisphaerae > WQYP01 > WQYP01 > JBAXGE01. The sequence goes on along the minus strand of JBIJDM010000038.1, from coordinate 9,328 downwards.
GGCGCGGATGGCTTCGAGGATGGCTATAGCCTCGATTTTTACATGAAATATGGTCTATCCAGTTCTGCCAAACTGGCCTATGACAAAATGAGTGAATCTGACCGGTACGCCGCGTATGCGGAATATCTTCAGAACCTCAAAACGCTACGGGCTGGTTCCCTGCAACCGGCGTCGCGCCCGGCGCCCGACGGTACGGTGGTCGGTGCGAGTATTGCCGCAGATAAACTTGCGGGTGCACTTAAAGACATATCCGCAGGCCGTCAACCGCATCGTCGTGCGTTGGTCGTGGCCGTAAATGACTATTTGCGGCAAGCCTCACCGGCCGAGATTAAAAGCGTTTTGATTGGGAAACAAGGGGGTAAGTTTTTGGACCGATTACGGGAAATGGGTTGGGATCAGCAGCTCATGGAATATAGCACCTATGGGGTGGCGAATCTGGCGGATGATCTGCCCACGCTGGATTTGCTCATGCGGCGCCGGGTGGTAACGCTGTTGCAGACGGCACAAAATGCCGCCTATCATGCCCGGAGTAATCCGGCTACGGCTCCTGCCACCCGGCCTCGGCCCGAGGTATTGCCCGCACCAGCCCTGCCCGAAGCCGCCGTAGCATTGGCGGAGGCCAAGAGTTATTACAACCTGTGTAGTATGAAAAATACCCCCGCGGCGCTGCAATATCTGACCGAGGCGCTGACCTTGGCGTATCCGGATATTCCCGAAGCGGTGATCGAGTTCCGCCGGCAGCAGTTGGTCGGCAGCACCACCCAACCGTTGACGCCCACCGCCGCAACCCAGCCACGGGCACGGGCGCCGGAGGCTTATCTGACGCAAATACCGGTGGTCGCCAAAAACTATATTGCGGCATTGGCGCAATATAAGGATGAGGATTATCGGTGCCTGACGGCCAAAGGTAATTTGCTGCTGCTGGCCGATCAACCCGAGGCTGCCATGGCGTTGTTTGTGCGGGCGTACAAAATCGCCCCCGAGAAAGAACTGGCCCCGGCCACGGAAAATATCGCCCGGGCCTTGCGGGCGCAGGATGGTACGATTGGTCGGGCCAATAGTTTTGTGCTGGCGGTAAGACCACCCGCCACCCAGCCGGCGCGCTGAGTGTTGGTACCATCGCGCTTACGTTACAGCCCATCCGGCAACGGCTCATCTTTCGCCGTGCGGTCCATGGGCCAGGGGCTCAGGACGTTGGGGGTCGGGGCGCAGGGGGTGGGTTCGTCGCTGAATTGCGGCACGGCGGATGAGGGGGTGGCGGTGGCGTCGGGCGCGGGGTTCAGGCGTTCCATGGGCGTGTCTTCGATCTGCGGTAGAAAGCGGTTTTCGATCGCCTGCTGGGTCGCCTCGCGGGCGATGCGCGTGGCCATCAGGCCATCATCGGCGGTGGGCAGTTCCTCGGCCTCGCCGGTGTGCAGGAAGCGCGAAAACGCCTGATACAGCCCCAGGAAATTCTTTTCCCCGTGCCAGTTGTACCGCGCGGTGTGCTGGCTGTTGCGGGCCTCAAAAATCTGTTGTTCGCGGTTATAGCGAATCACCCCGTCGGTGCCGACGAGTTCATAGGCAAAGTGATCCACCGGCTCCTTGGCGGTGTGGCCATACGAGAAGGAAATTTCAATGGTGGTATGGGCGCCATTGGCGTGGTCCATGTGCAGATACATGTGGTCGGGCGCGGTGTAATTTTCGATCCACTGGCCGATGCCCTCGAACCGCACCACTTCGGACCCCAGCCACCAGCGGGCGAGGTCAATCTGATGCACGCCGCAATCCACCATCGGCCCGCCTTCCAGCATACGGTCCTCGCGGCGCTGATTAAAGACCAGACTGTTCCGCGTCTTGCCGGGGATCATGCGGCCATGCAGGTTCCATACATATTGCAGCCGCAGCAGCCGCGCGGTGCCGATGCCGCCGGTCTGGACAATCTGGCGGATGCGCTGGGCGTTTTCGCTGAAGCGGTAGCAGAAGCCGATGAAGAAGCCCAGCCCGGCTTCATCCATGGCGCGGATCATGGCAATGGCTTCGTGGTCATCCATGGCGATGGGTTTTTCGCACAGCACCGGCAATCCCTTGGCGGCAGCGCCAAGAACATTACGATAATGGGCAGGGGCCGATGAGCAGATACTCACACCGTCCATGGGGGTTTTGAAGAAGGTTTCCTGACTGGTGGTGTGACGCGGCACGCCGAAGAGTTGGGCGGCTTTCCGCGCGGCGGCTTCATTGGGGTCGTAGACCGCGACGACTTTGAGATCGGGAATCTGTGCCAATACGGGTAAATGAGCCTCCATGGCCACCACGCCGCAACCCATCAAGCCGATACGTTTCATGTTTCCTTAACCGCAATAAATAAACTGCACCAAGAACCAAGTCCGTACGGGGATATTCTAACCGCATTGGGACCGAGGGGCCAAATGGGGTGGATTTGGGGCAAGATGAAGGTAAATTTGTCTGGGGCTGGAGGACAGGTATAATCGTCGGGGACATTATGGGACGATTGGTTGCCGGAGCTTTGGGGTGTTTGAGATACGGCCATGAGTCCCAACGGCAAGCACGCTTATTTTGAGGCAAGCCATGATGCAGCAAATCCGTCTGATGATCCTGATGGTCGCTATGTGCCTGACTATCGCGGGCTGTGGTGGCGCCACGTTCCGCGACCATCAGGATTGGACGCAGATCACGGACGCCAGACTTTTTCGTACCTGCCAGGTTACCGAGTGGGGGTCGGGGGTTTGGCTGGCCCATACCGAGGGGGTGTCATATGTGCTGACCTGTGCGCACGTACTTGAAGGGGCGCGGTGGGTTAAAGTGCATATCGTCAACCCCAAAAGCGGAAGCTATGAATCCTTTGACGCCGAGGCGCTGTACGTGGGGCATCCCCATAAGGAGGACCTGGCGCTGCTGCGTTTGTGCAAAGCCCCTGCCTTCGCAGAGCCATTCAAGACCCGGCTGGCCTTCCCCACAGGCGAAGGCGAGGCTAGTCGTGCCACGGTGATGAATATCTCGTTTGGTGCAGAAGACAAGCCTTTTGCACTGGAGTTCCCGATGGTTCCGGTTACGCAGAAAATCAGCAGCTATCTGCCAGACAGCGCGGGAACAACAGAATGGACCCTCACCAAGGGATTGATGCACGGAGGCATTACTCAGGCCAATAGCGGGTCACCCGTATTCACCGGTACGGCGCTATATGGACTCGTTGAGTCCTCACCTTTCATTGCGCTCATAGACCATAAGTCGTCCGCCAGCACCCAACCCCAGAGTACATTGGTTATAGGCGTCTGCACCTCGATTCCCGATAATGTCGAGTCGTTTCTACGACAGGTGGGTATGGCGGAGAAGTGTCTACAGCCGAATCCGTGAGTCGGATATGCCGGATGAATGGTAAATGTGGGGTGGGATAGGATGAGTATGGTCAGATATGACCATACTACGGGGTGGGTGCATGGATGTTGCGGGCCAATTCGCGGGCTTGTTGGGCGATGTCGAGGGTCAGTAATTGGCCGTTGGGGTCGGTGTGCAGGTAGATGCGCTGGTTGCGGGCGGCAGGGGTGCTGTCACGCAGCCAGGGGGCCAGACGCGGGTCTTCGGCTTGGGCGGGGGGCTCGCCGGGGGTGCCGATGAGCAGCACATCGGGTTGCAGTTGCAGCAGGCGTTCGCGGTTGGTCACCGGCCAGCCCTGCCCCAGTTCCGCGCCGACATTGTGCCCGCCGGCCAGCGTGATAAGTTCATCGAGAAACACTCCGCGGCCCACCAACATCAGCGGGTTGCGGCCAATGACATACGCCACGCGCGGCGTCGGCGTGCGGGACGCATATTGCGCTTGGATTTCGGCCAATTCCCCGCGGGTCGCGGCGATGCGGGCGCTGGCGGTATCGGGACACCCCGCCATACGGCCCAGCGCTTCGGTGGTGGTGTATAAATCGGCGATGGTATCGAGCTTGAGATTGTGAATCTCGAAGCCTTCGGTCTGGGCCAGCTCGCGCAGCCGCGGGGGTACGCGTTCGCTGGACATGAACACAATCACCGCCGTGGGATGGGCTTGATACAAGAGCTCGTAATTGAGATCGAGATAATCACCGATGACGGGCAGATCACCCAACTCGGCAGGCAGCATGAGCTTGTCATATTTGGTCACGCCGACCAGAGACTTGGCCGCACCCAGTTGCATGATAATACTGGTGGCGGCGGGGACGGTGCTGATCACGCGCGGGCCGGCGGGCCGTGTGGTTGTCGGTGGCGGGGCACTGCAGGCGCCCAGCAGGCAAAGCGTGCCGGTCAGAAGCAGATAAAGTGCAGACACAACGGAACGCACGGCCGGGGCTCCGGTTAAGGCGACGGGGGCTCTTCGAGTTCATCCGTGGGATCGAGCGGACGCGAAAGCATATATTTGCCGTCCACCCAATTACCCAAGTCAATCAGTTTGCATTTCTGGCTGCAGAACGGGAAGAACGGCTCGTCAATGCTGGGCACCGGCTTGCGGCAGATTGGGCAGCGAAACGCGCCGTCTTCATTATTGGGCAGTGGCGACTGTACCATGGGTGGCCTCAGGCAGCGGATTTTTTACTGGAACTTTTCGCACTCTTGGCCGGGGCGGCGGGGGCCGGCGCGGGCGCTGGAGTGGGGGTGGTTGCCGTTGACGCCGCGGCCGGCGCGGCGGCGGGTGTGCTGCTGGCCGCGGTGTCTTTCTTCGCACCGTCGCTATAGCTCTTGGAGCGATAGTCGGTTTCGTAGAAGCCCGAACCTTTGAAAATGACGCCCGCACCGGCGGAGATCAACCGCTTTACTTTCAGCTTACCGCACTGGGGGCATTTGCGGATCGGCTTGGCGGTCATGGATTGAAACTCTTCAAACCGATGATCGCAGGCCTGACAGGCATATTCATACGTGGGCATTGGACGATCCTTCGTTAGCGCAAATCGGGTCAACTGGCGACTTTAACCTTGGCCGGCCGAATCACCCGACCCCCGCAAGTATAGCCGACCGTGAAGGTCTGTACGATCGTCATGGGGGCAACGCCTTCCTGATGGGGCACCATCATGACGGCTTCGTGCTGGTGCGGATCGAACGGTTGGCCGGTGGGATCAAAGCTTTCGACGCCCCGTTTGAGCATGATTTTCGCAAACTCGTTTTTCATGATTTTGATGCCATCGAGCATGCTTTGGGCGGAACCATCCTGCGGTAGCGCGGACATGGCCATATCAAACTGGTCGAGCAGGGGCATGAAATCCCCGGCGAAGTCGGCGTTGGTGCGCTGGCGGATTTCCTGCATTTCCTTGTCGGCGCGGCGCTGAACATTGTGCAGCTCCGCCTGCCAGCGGACCAATTTGCCGCGCAGCTCCGTGACTTCGGTCTGCAACTGCTGGAGTTCATCACGCAGGGAGACTTCTTCCCCGGCGGGGGCCTCGGGACTGGTGGGCTCGGGGGTTGCGGGCGCGGGATTGGTGGGTTCAGCGCACATGATTATTTATCCTTTTTTGACGTAGGTTCGGAGTCTTCGCCGGTAAAATGCTCTTTGAGTTTTTCGAGGAAGCCTTTGCGGCGGGGCAATACGGCAATGTCATCGAGTTCGGCATACTGCCGCAACAGGTCTTCCTGTTTGCGGTTGTGCTTGCGCGGGATTTCGACCAGCACTTGAATAATCAGGTCACCCTGATCCCCGCCGCGCAGCGAGGGCAGGCCCAGCCCCTTGATGCGGAGTAGTTCGCCGTGCTGGGTGCCCGCGGGGACGCGCAGATTAGATTTGCCGAAGAGCGTGGGCACCTCGATATCCGCGCCCAGCGCCAGTTGCGGAAAGCTGACGGGCATTTGCATCACGAGCTGGTTGTTATCGCGCTGGAAAAATTTGTGTTCACGCACGCGCACCACGACATGCAGATCACCGCGCGGCCCGCCGTGCGTGCCCGGTTCGCCTTCGTTGGCGATGCGCACCGCCTGGCCGTCATGCACCCCGGCGGGGATTTTGACAATCAGCGTGCGTTTCTTGGGACTATGGCCGGTGCCATCGCAGAATTTGCAGATTTTGTCCACCACTTCGCCGCGTCCGCCGCAGTTGGGGCAGGTGGAGACCATCTGGAACATACCGCCGAAGCCGCGTTGCATAACCTGTCCGCTGCCGGCGCAGGTGATGCACTTCTTGGGTTTGCTGCCCGGTTCGGCGCCGGAGCCTTTGCATTCATCGCAATGGTCCTGGCGGGTGAAATCAATGGTTTGCTCGCAGCCTTTGGCGACATCTTCCAGCGTGATGACGGTCTGGGTTTCCAGATCATAACCGCGCGTGGGCCGCACTCCGCCTCCACCACCACCGCCGCGCCGCCGGCCGCCGCCCATATCGCCGAAGATATCGTTGAAGATCGAGAAGATATCTTCGTTCTGCATGTGCTGATAGTCATGCACGGCGGTGCCGCGCAGGCCATCATGGCCGTACTGGTCGTAGCGGGCGCGTTTGTCGGAGTCGCTGAGGACTTCATAGGCCTCGGCGGCTTCTTTGAAGCGTTGTTCGGCGTCCTGATCACCGGGATTTTTATCCGGGTGGAACTTCATGGCCGCCTTGCGGTAGGCCCGCTTGATCTCGTCCTGGGAGGCCCCCTTGGCAACCTCCAGAACCTGATAATAATCGCGCTGGCTGGCCATATCGAATAACCTCACATCTCACAAGCTTCGAGAAAAAGCCCAGGGAGAGGCTCCCTGGGCTCGTGGTGTTCAGTGTAGCTGCACGGCAACGCCGTTACTTGATCGCGCCGTTGATGAGTTCGGCCTCATCCTTCAACTCGGTCACCATGACGTTGGTGGTCAGGAGCAGACCGGCCACCGAAGCGGCATTCTCCAACGCGGTGCGGCTGACCTTCGCGGGATCAACGATGCCGAGTTTGAACAGGTCGCCATATTCGCCGGTGGCGGCATTGTAGCCGAACGCGCCGGTCTTCTGGAGCACTTCATCCACCACCACACCGCCATCTTCGCCGGTGTTGGCGACGATCTGGGCCAACGGGGCGCGGAGCGCGGAAGCGATGATATCAAAGCCGACCTTCTCGTCGCCGCGGGCCTTGGTCTTGGCCGCAATCACGGCTTCGATGGCCCGCAGGAAGACCACGCCGCCGCCGGGGACGATGCCTTCTTCCGCCGCCGCACGGGTGGCATGGAGGGCGTCTTCGACGCGGAACTTGGCTTCCTTCATGGCGGTTTCAGTAGCGCCACCGACCTTGAGGACGGCCACGCCGCCGGTCAGTTTGGCCAGACGTTCCTGCAGCTTTTCGCGATCATATTCGCTGGTGGTCTTTTCGACCTGCTGCCGGATCTGGTTGATGCGCAGTTCGATGTCTTTCTTCTTGCCGGCGCCTTCGATGATGGTGGTGTTGTCCTTGTCAATCACCACGCGCTTGGCGCGGCCGAGTTGACTGACTTCGATGGCGTCGAGCTTGATGCCCAGGTCTTCGCTGATGAATTCGCCCGCCGTGACGGCGGCGATATCACCCAGCAGCGCCTTGCGGCGATCGCCAAAGCCGGGGGCCTTGACCGCACAGATATTGAGGATGCCGCGGAGGCGGTTGACGACCAGAGTCGCCAGCGCTTCGTTTTCGACATCTTCGGCAATCAGCAGCACGGGCTTGCCGGTGGTGACGACCTTGTTGAGTAGGGGCAGAATTTCCGTGATCGTGCTGATCTTCTTCTCGAACAGCAGGATATACGGATCTTCCAGCACGCATTCCAGCGTGGTGGGGTTGTTCATGAAGTACGGCGAGAGATAACCCTTGTCGAAGGACATGCCTTCCACCAGCGTCATCTCGGTCTTGATGGACTTGCCTTCTTCGATGGTGACCACGCCGTCTTTGCCCACGCGTTCGAGGGCATCGGCGATCAGGCCGGCGATTTCGGCATCGCCATTGGCGGAGATCAGGGCGACCTTGCGCAGGTCATCCTTGCCGTTGACTTTCTTGGACTGGCCTTTGATGGATTCGACGGCGGCCTCGACGGCCTTGTCAATCCCGCGCTTGACCGCGGCGGGGTTGACCCCGGCGGTGACGACCTTGACGCCCGCGGCAAAGACCGCTTCAGCCAATACGGTCGCGGTGGTGGTGCCATCGCCCGCGTTGTCGTTGGTCTTGTTGGCGACTTCGTTCACCAGCTTGGCGCCCATGTTTTCAAACGGATCGGGCAGCTCGACTTCCTTGGCGACGGTGACGCCGTCCTTGGTGATCTGCGGCGAGCCCCAGCTCTTCTGCAACACCACGTTGCGGCCCGATGGGCCGAGGGTGACTTTCACCGCGTTGGCGAGTTTCTGTACCCCAACCAGCACTTTTTGCCGGGCGACCTGATCGAACATCAGTTGCTTAGCAGCCATCGTAAATATCCTCTTATAGTAATACGGTCAATTCTAAGGCGCGACTTCGGGCCCAGGCCCGGGTCACACCGGGATTACTTTTCCACAACGCCCAGCAGATCGCTCTCACGAACGATCACGAGCTTCAAATCATTCACTTTGATTTCGGTGCCGGCATATTTGCCGTAGTAGACCTGGTCGCCGACTTTGACGCTCAGGGCGACGCGCTTGCCGCCTTCCAGCAGCTTGCCGGGGCCAATCGCCACGACTTTGCCAAAGGTGGGCTTTTCCGCGGCCGATTCGGGCAGAACGATCCCGGTGGCGGTCTTGGTTTCCGCTTCCGCGGGTTTGATTACGAGACGATCATCAAGGGGACGAATATTCATGTGCGTTAACTCCTTCGAAAAAGTAATTCCAAAAATTCCGTGGCTCCGGGCTTACATCATGCCGCCCATGCCACCCATACCGCCCATTCCACCCATGCCGCCCATACCTCCCATGCCACCCATTCCGCCCATGCCATCCATACCACCGGGGCCACCGGCGGGAGCAGCATCTTTATCCTTGGGCTTTTCGACGATGATGGCGTCAGTGGTCAACAGCAGCGTGGCCACGCTGGCGGCGTTCTGCAACGCCGAACGTTCCACCTTGGTCGGGGTGATGATGCCGGCCTTGATCATGTCTTCTTCAAAATCCAGCGTCAGGGCGTTGAAGCCGAAGTTGGCTTTGCCCTTGATGATCTTGCGGGCAATCACGCCACCGTCTTCGCCGGCATTGGCCGCGATGCAGCGGGTGGGTTCCTGCAGGGCCCGGCGGACAATTTCCACGCCGGTGCGTTCATCGTCGCTGTTGACGGTGAGTTTGTCGAGCACGCTCAGACTGCGGAGCAGCGCGGTGCCGCCGCCGGGGAGGATGCCTTCTTCCACCGCAGCGCGGGTGGCGTGCAAGGCGTCTTCGACGCGGGCTTTCTTTTCCTTCATATCGCTTTCGGTGGCAGCGCCCACATTGATCTGGGCC
>JBIJDM010000172.1:0-6535 GCA_044344145.1 Phycisphaerae bacterium | reverse complement strand
TAGAGTTTAGCAACAGCGCGGCGACGACGAATATGCCGTTGAATGCGTCCCGAGAGCTTGACTAATGCACGCCAGTCACAAGCATCAGCCGGAAGTGTTGACCGCGCACGTGCTCCGGCCTCGTTCCAATGACCGTAGTGCGTATGGTAGACAACGCCATCGCGAATGCCATCGAGATATAGCTGGATGAGGCCAACCCCCTCGACATCGTAGCGGAAGGTATGCCCCGGCACCCGGTTCAGCTCAACGCGCCGAATGACTGGATGTGCCATAACCGATGGTGACCATAATTGCAGGTAACCCGCCCGATACGCGCCTAACTGAAAGACTGCTTCTAACTCAGCAACCGACCGAAATTGCCGTACTTCCCGGTCATACTCAGAAGCCGATTCATATACCACGATATCGGTTTCGGAAAATATGTACGCAACCAACTCGCGTAAATCATCACCGGCGGCATAGAAATCAAGATTTGCCATATAAGACTTTACCTCAAGTATTGCCCGGCCAAGTTGGTTTGGCCAGAATACGGCCAACTGCGTTAGGAGTGATTATCCTTCGTTTGAACCGCTGGCCGATCCACTTTTCGAGGCCAGCCAGCAATGCAGAGCCCGTATGGCTCCTGTGGCATGTCGGCCCCAATGGACGTTGAAGTTGAATCGCCACTCCCAAACCGCTTGAGCGCGCCGTCCGGTGTGGTAGGCCCGCAGTCCGGTTACGACGTCACGGTAGATGTCCGCAATATCATCGGAGAGCGTGCCGATCACGGGCTCCTCCGGCGGAATCTGCAACGGGTCAAAGACTTCTCCGTAAGTGTCGAACGGTAGTCGCGCGCACCGAACAGCTATCGCCTGCCATTCGTCGTCGGCCACACACATGGCGTCTGGTTCGTCGGCCAAGGATTGGTCCCAAGCGGGTGGAAGGTCCAGAGCGGCTACGTACAGATGCGTCAGACGCACAAGGGTCTCCGTCACTCCCGCTTCACCTTTGGCCGTCCCATGGCTTGCCCATTGAGCAAAGCGCTCGGCTTCAACGGCGAATTGATCTACGCTATCCATTGTGCCACGGACTCCTGCGGGCTTTCCAATCCGTTAACTCAATACTTCGTACTGGAACAACGCAATTTGCCTGTCACCGGTCAACGTCGGGGATGCGATACACCTTGTGCATCGACGTAGTCGCTGAAGTCCGGCTTGCTCGAAAAAGTGATTGGGAGGCGGTGTTTAATGACCAATTCCATAACGTGCATGGCGTTGGGGTGAGGATCGCCTTGGGCAGCTTCCCGGTAGTACCAGACTTCACCTCCCGCCTTGGTCAGCGCCGCAAGGCGAACGTCCAGTTCCGCCACATTTGTAGGCGCATCATTGATGCGTATATCGCCGTTGGCTTGGACTGAAACGCTGAGAGCTTCGGACGCCGTCACTCTGTCGCCCTTGCTCGCCTGATCTTTGGCGATCCCGGTCAGCCGTAGTCCAACCTGTTGTCCCGTGCTTGCGGACTGCAAATTTCCGGAGAGTGTCTCTATGCCTTCGATACTGGCTAAAACCGGAGCGGTCTGGCAATGGACCGTGACGTGATCACCGACAACGACCCGCCCCTGCTTGACCGTACCAACGAGGACCACCCGATCAACCGGCGGCTTAATGTAGAAGACCTCTTCGACAGTAAAATCGAATGACGAAGCCGTGGTGGTCGGGGGCTTGGAGCAACTAAATAACGCGCTTAAGAAGCCCATAATGAATACTCCTGCAATAGTCGATCTAATCACCATCCTTGCATGCTCCTGACTTAAGGCGTGTGACACTTCATCACATCGGCGGCTTATTGTCATTGAGCCGTGCGATGATTTTCTCAAGCCGTCGCTTGCGGGTCGCTTCCTGCTTGGCGTCCAGATACGCGGCGGTGTAGGTTTTTCTTACCGAGTGCGACATATTCTGGAAGTTCGCCAACGCTTTCGCATGCCCTGCTAGGGCCGCAGCCAAGACTGCAATCTGGGTCTCTACAATAGGTGCGGGCCGGGGTCGCTCCCAAGTACCCCCCCGCTTGGCCTGGGCGATCGCCTCGTGCCCCGCCTCGGTCATGATGCCGGCGGCAATCAGTTGTTCGGCCAACTTGCGGTTTCGCTCGGACCAGACACTTCCCTTGCGCCGCGGTGTGAATCGCTTCAGGTATTTCTGCGTATTCACGCTCTTCATCCGCCCGTCGATCCAGCCAAAACACAGCGCTTCCTCGAGCGCTTCCTGAGCGGTGAGGGTCTTGATCTGAGCGACCTTTCCGAACACCAACCAAGTGCCGGAACTCACCCGGTGATGCTCCACAAGCCAGGTCCGGAACGCTTGCCGGTTCGCAAATAGTTGCGTCGCTTGCTGCATGGACTCACTCCTCGGTCGATGGTGACAGAAAACTCTCCATAACCCCCACGCACTTGCGGACATTGTACCACCCGTGCCACCGGCAGCCAAAGGCCCTGTCCGGTTCGATATTTGCACGTTGCCTCGGGGTGATCGTCTCCACGTTTGCCCTGGCCGCGCGGCAACGCAACCTGCTGTGGTCCCTGGCCGCCGGGGCCGGACTACTGGCCATCGTGTTTGCGGGCTATGTGTATGTATACACATGATGGGGGGCGGTGCGTAGAACTGAATCTAAAGGCCGGACGAGCCCGAGGTTGATCAGCCGGGTCGCAGTTCCAGCACCTCGCCGGGAGCCACCATACGGGCCGGAGATCCCGGCAGCACCACTTCGCCAGGACCGGCGCCTGCCGGGACCGCAACCCTCAGACCGCCGTCGCCCGTCACCCGGCACCGGAAATCGCCACGCACCGTGCGGATGTCTACCTCAGTGGCCGGCAGGCCGCCCAACTTCGGCTCCAGGCGCCAGGCAGCGAAGCCCGGGGCGGTCGGTCGCAGGCCGATGAGGTCCTGGATCAGCACGTTGGCCGGGGCCAGCGAGCAGTGACTCCACTGCTTCGTGCAGTCAGGATACGCATCCCAGTCTTCCTGCACAGTGCAGTTGGTTCGTACCGACGGCATCATCGCCCACCGCGAACGCAGCTCGCCGACTACCACCTCGGGCCGTCCGAGGCGGACTAGCGCCGACAGTCGGTATCCGGCATTGGCCGGGTAGCTCCGGCCGCAGCGTGCGGGCATCGCTGCAAGTTCCGCAGCAATCGCGTCGCAGCCCCCCTCCGGCACGAGGCCGTAGAGCACGGCTGAGGCCAGTGAACGGTCATGGGTGCGCGGGCCGTCCTCTTCGGCCAGCCAGGGGCGGTTATCGACGAACAGGCGGAGCGAGGGATCCCAGAAGGTGGCCAACGTGTGTTGCAGCAGGTCGCCGGCCAGTTCAAGGGCATCGGTTGCAACCCCCGGCTTGCCGAAAGCCAGCGCCAACGGCGCCATCGCGTGACGCAGCATGGCGATCGCCGCGAGATTAAACGCGCATCGCTTGTCGCGCTGGCGGCGGAAGCCGATGTGGTCCATCCATACCGAGGGGATGCCGAGGTCCTCGACTGGCAGCAGCCCGTCGGTGGAACGCAACCGGCGCAGATAAGCGAGGTGTCGCACTAGTGCCGGCCACGCCGCGCGTGACGCCTCCAGGTCGCCGGTCTCCATCCAGTGGAAGTAATGGTCGTGCACAAAGCCGATGCCGTGGTCGAGGATCGGCCCCCACGGCGTGATCCCGAGTTGGCGCTGCGCGATGCGGTTGAGTCGGTCGTAGGCCGGCCAGCAGTCCAGGAACCAGCCTTCGTGGGTCTGCCCCTGGGCCCAGGTCCGCAGATAGCGGGCGGGCAGGGCGCGCTCGCCGAGGATCCCGCGGACTGCGATCAACTGCTGGCCGCAGTCGCCGGCGTACTGCTGCCGTTCGCGGGCCGAGCCGTCGCAGATCTGGTCATGGGCGCTGTTGCGCAGGGTCTGCACACAGGCGGCGAACAGGCGGTCCAGCGCGGGATCCTCCGATCGCAGGTGCGGCGCAGCGAAGGGAAAGGCGCGTTCGCGCATGCCAGCCCGGTGGATTCGCACCGGCCCGTCGGGCGAACGCACGTGCACCTGCATCCAGCGGAAGCATTCGTAGTCGATCGCCTCGAAAACCTGGGTACCGCCGCGGCACACCAGGCGGCTCCAGCAGTGCCAGGCGGTATCGAGCCAGGCCGGGCCGCCAACCGGATCGTGGGCCTCGTGGGTGATGATCTCGACCACCGCGCCAGCGGGCGCCTCCAGTTCTAGCCGCGGGAAACCGAGGCGCTCGATGTCGAGGGCGAAGGTCAGGAAACGGCCTTCGCCCGAGGCGGTGGCCGGGATAGTGAAGGCACCATCCAAGTCGGGCTGCGGCAGTAAACCCCTCTCGGCGCTGAGCGCACCCTCCATGCGAAACTCGAACCAGTCCTCGGGATCGCGATGCCAGTGCACCGTACCGACCTCGGTCGGCGCGCCGTCGATCAGCCGCGACTCGTCCAGCAGCGGGATGGTGCGTGCCCGCAGGCGGGTGACGGCGGGATCGGCCGGGGCGGCATCGCCTTGGTAGTCGTGGGCGCCGGCGCACAGCGAGGGGCGATCGGCGCGGCCGGGCAGTTCGTGGGCGAAAAGCCAGCGCGCGTCGTCAAAGCTGGCCTCGCGCCAGCCGTGGGGATGGCGGCGTGAATCGACGATCTCCTGCAAAGCGCGCAGGTACCATCGCTTGTACCGGCCTGGCGTCCAAGCCCGGTCCACCTCGCAGCGCCACGTTGCGTCGCTGACCAGCCCGACGCCGTCAATGTCGAGATTTAGCAACAGGCCGGGGCTGCCCGCCGGCCAGGTGCCGTCGCCGGTGCCGTAGTAAAGCACCTCAATGGCGATGACGTTGCGCCCCGGTCGCAGATGGGTCGCGAGATCGAGGGGATCGGCCTCCTGATCACGCGGATCGCATGGCGCCGGGCCGGACTGCACTCGCACGCCGTTAACCCATAGACGGTAGCGGCTGTCGGCGGCGATCCAGCCGTGGGCCGAGCGCGGTGCCGCGGCCAGGTCGATGCAGCGGCGGAACAGCACGACGGTGTTCTGAAGGGTGCGCTGGCAGGGCAGCCAGATCCAGCGAGCCGGAGCGAGGTCGAGTTGTGTCAATTTACAATCCTCAAGTGAGAGAGCGGGAAACCCGGCTTCAGCGACATAAGTTTACGATCGGTCCCGGGTTTTAGGGTACGATGCCACAACAAGAAAGCCCAAGCGGTTCAAACCAGAGGGCTGCTTGTGGTGTATGTCGGGGCGACAGATTTGAACCTGCGACTTCTTGGTCCCAAACCAAACGCTCTGCCAGGCTGAGCTACGCCCCGTCATGGTGGGTTACACTATAACCGCCCGGGGCCGGATTCGCTACGGTGCGGATTTGCCACGGTAATGCGTCGTCAGGGTCGGCGGGATATCCGCCAACTGGCCCCCCCCAGCGTACTTGCCCGGCTGCGTGGCCGGCGGCGGTGGGTCTGCGCCGGATCGCCTCGGGTCTGCATCCACTTGGTATGGAGGCCCACCGTCAGGTCGAGGTGTGCCTCTGTGTTTCCGGCCGCGCGCGGCTGGAGCTGGCGGGTGGGCCACGAGCGGTGCCAGCCGGGCGCGCCGTGGTTCTGCGGCCGGGAGTAGTTCGCTGCGAAGGCTACGCCGTCCTGCGGCAACTATACTCGCTGCTCTGGCTGGCGTGTCTTCATGGGGAACTCTACGGTTTCTGGGTGCATCACCGGAATGGCCGTTGGCGAGAGGCCGGCCATCAATTGTTGGGCAGGCGCCCTGCCAGCCACCTGACCGACTGCGTGATGGCCACGCACGGCGCACCTGCAGCAGCGGCCGCACGGCTGCGCCACTGCCTGACGGGTATTGTCGGTGAATGGATCCTGCGGCTGTCTGAGGCGGCTGGGGGCACGTTGGTCGGACGGACCGCTACGATGCCAGGCCCTGCTGGTAAGGGTCAAGTCAATCTTGGACGGCCGGCTGGATGCTCGCTTCACGGTTCCAGAGTTGGCTGCGATGACGCACCTGAGCCCCAACTACCTGAACCGGCTGTTCCGGCAATGGACCGACCAGAGCATCGGCAACTACATCCCGCGTCGTCGGATGGAGCGTGCCATGGAGCTCTGCGGCGAGGGCAGGCTGCTGATCAAGCAAGTTGCCGCAGAGACCGGCTATGGTGATCCGCTGTACTTCAGCCGCGCGTTTCACCGCTACTTCTTCGGCCGCTGGCCCAGCACGGTACGGGGAGCGTCTGTGTCGAGCCCGCCCCGCTAGCCTTCAGCGGAACACAGCACCACTGTGACTCGGCCTGCGAACCGGCGCCGCATCCGCACCGCCAAGTCTAACGCGGTCGCTTCAGAGTGGCCCCGTTTTCATCCACTGATGGTGGCCGAGAGGGCCGTGACCGACTGATAGGACATTTGGTTCTTCCCCCGGGAGTGGCGGGGGCTGGGGGATCAGGCGTTTCCCGACCGGGGCGGACGGAACGGGTCGTTCTCCAGACAAACCCCGTTCTAGCCAATCTCCCGCAGACAATCAAACCATGCCGGTGTCGGAATGTCCGG
>JBIJDM010000096.1:0-9852 GCA_044344145.1 Phycisphaerae bacterium | reverse complement strand
GGCCGACATTCAGGGATGTAAGCCACCGTGTGGCTGAAGCGGCTGGCTGGGTGCGAGTGTTTGGTCTTCTGGCTCATTTTGGCTGATGGGTTTCGCGGATGACGCGATGGGTTTCGCCGAGTGGGCCGGGCAGAACCCAGTGACCGAAGGTGTCATTGCCGAAGAAACTCACGCCCTGACATTGCGGACCGAGTTCGCGGTAGAGGCCCTGTTGGTGCAGCCACATCGGCCGCAGGTCGAGATAGACCCGGTACCAGTACCACGGATCGACGAAATCCACCGAGTAGAGGATCGCCGGCTGGTTGCCGAGTCGCGACCGGAGCGCGAGTTTGCTGCGGAGATTGCGCTCCATCCGGGTGAAATCCGTGAGCACGGCGAAATTCGAGACCAGCACCGCGTCGAGTTGGGCATAGTTCTCCTCGCACATCCCCCACGCGTTCACCTCGTCCTCGACCGGCCAGTAGGTGTCCATCCAGTAAATCAGACGCGACCCCAGCGCCGCGCGCAAGCCGTGGAAGAATCGCCGGATGGCCGCCCGGCGTTCCGAAGTGGGCGGCGGCGCATTCTTCGGATTCCAAAAACCGATCAGGCCAAATTGGTTCCCGAGAAAGACACCATCCAATCCGAAATCCCGCGTGAACGCCTCCGTCTGGGCGATGCAGAAGTCACCCGTGTTCGTACCGGCCGGGAAGCCGGTGGGGAACGCCGCGTACGGCTGCGCGTCCGCATGGAGCGTGGAACTGACATCAATCACTCCCTGGATCACTTCGCCGTCGGCTTTGCCGCGGGCGCCTTCGGGATGGCGGACGGTTTTCCATTCGCACCGACAGAACTCGGGACCGGGTTCGAGATACTCCAACAGCCGGAAGTTCACCCGGCGCCGCGCGGCTTCTTCGCGGAACGCCGTGTACATCCGGTCGAGCACCCGGTAGGTCAGCACCTGGTCGCTGGTGATGAAGGCCGGACCCATGCAGTACGGATTGGACGAGCGCTCGCCGCCTTCGCGGACGCGCTGGAGCCAGTCGAGGTTGTGCTTGAGCCGGGCGGCATCGCCGCCGGTGTAACTGCTGTACCGGGCCCAGTCGAACGCCTCATCCCAGCCGCTCTTCCCCCGGTAGTTCAGGATGTGATCGCCATTGCCGGCGCAGAAATTCACGACCGTCTGGTCGGCTTGCGCGATCCATTCGGCGTAGTGGTCAAAGAACGATCTCACCCCGGGCCGCGGGTCGCCAAAATCGGCGAACACCTTCGGCGTCACCCAGGGACAGAAGATGCGGGGTTTGGTTGGCATGATGCGGGACTCCTTACTGCTACGAAAATAAGACGGATCGGTCGGTGGCACCCAAAACAGAAAATCGCCCTTTTCATGCTATGCGGGTGGGCCAGGCCCGTGAGGGACTGCTTTGAAAACACCGTTACGCGGCTTGGTCCGCCTAAGCCAATGTAACCTTATGGCCCAGCGACTCCAGCCGTTTGACCAAGTACGTGGTCATCGTCTGTCACTACCACATCGTGCCTTCAGGCGGCTTCGCCACACCCATGGTTGGGCTACAGGCATACGAATCAACCTACGCGAGCGGGTCGGCCATGGGAAGGACAGTCAAGCCGCTGATGGCCGCCATGCTCAAGCCAGTCCCATCGCCGTTGCCACCGCCCGGTTGGTGATTCTCCCTTGCTGGGTGGTCAGTCCTTCGCTCAAGCCGGCATCGGCCTGGCAGGCCGCCGCATAGCCCATGTCGGCCAGTCTCCGGGCGTAGGGGAGCGTGGCGTTGCACAGAGCAATCGTGCTCGTGCGGCCGACGGCCCCGGGCATGTTGGTCACGCAGTAATGGACCACACCGTCTACGATGAACGTCGGATCCTGGTGTGTGGTGGGGCGGCTGGTCTCACAGCATCCGCCCTGATCTATGGCCACGTCGACAATGACGCAGCCGTTCTTCATATCAGCCAAGTCCGAGCGCCTGATCAGTTTGGGCGCCTTGGTTCCAGGGATCAGGACCGCACCGACAACCAGATCGGCCTGGCGCAGATGCCGGCACAGTGTGTGCGGGTCGGAGTAGATGGTCTTGACATTGGCGGGCATGATGTCGGCCAAGTAGCGCAGGCGATCGGCATTCACATCCATTATGGCTACGTTGGCCCCCAGCCCGGCGGCGACTTTGGCGGCGTTGGTGCCCACCACTCCGCCGCCCAGGACCGTGACATCGGCCGGCGCCACTCCGGGCACTCCTCCAAGCAGTATGCCCCGCCCCATCATCGGGCGTTCCAAATACTTGGCGCCTTCTTGGATACTCATCTTGCCGGCCACTTCGCTCATGGGAGTGAGTAGAGGCAGTCTGCCGGCGGCATCGCGGATTGTCTCGTAAGCCATGGCGACGATGCCGCGCGTCAGGCATGCCTGCATCAGTTCCATGTTGGCGGCAAAGTGGAAGTACGTGAACACCACCTGGCCGTCGCGCATCAATGGATACTCAGATGGCTGCGGCTCTTTGACTTTGACAATCATATCAGCTCGGCGCCAGACCTCGCCGGCATCGGCGATGATCGTGGCGCCAGCGGCCTGATAGTCCTGATCGGCAAAGCCGCTGCCCAAGCCCGCTCCAAGCTCCACGAGCACGCGGTGTCCTGCCCTGGACAGGACCTCGGCCCCAACGGGCATCATCGCGACACGGTACTCGTCGGTCTTGACCTCTCTGGGTACGCCAACCACCATGACATCTGCTCCTGTTAAACCGTCGAAACGACCTTGGCAAACTGCTCGATCTTCGCTTGTGCATCAGCGCCCGCCGGCACGCCAACCAGCAGCGTGCGGTTGAGCAGATCGAGCGACCGGCAGAAACGTTGCTCGCTGTAGTCGGCGCGGCACTGCGCGTTCTCGGCGAGGTTATACGGATTCATGCGCGGATGGAATGCGCCGCGCTTCTGAAGCACCGGCTCCCAGAACGTGAACGTGTGTCGCCCGGTGTTGGATGCCAAACTACACCCAACCGCCTGAGCCAGCCTGGCAGCCTCCGAGGCCGACGTAGCTTGAACCAGCAGGTGTGTTCCGCATTCGCCCTGTGGGCAATGAGCTTCGACGGACCGTATGCCGCGCCCTGACGGCATTGCCTGGATCATCTGTCGTTTGGCATTCCGCGCAGTTGCCAGCAGCCCATCAATACGGTCGAGTTGCACGTTCATCGCCGCGCCCTCAAACTCCGAGGCGCGTGCGCTGTTGGCGGCGAAGGGCTTGAAGTCCGACTCCTGCCCCTTCCAGTAGAAGCCGCAGCAGTCCACTGCGCAACTGATGGTCTGGGCCACCACGCTGTCACTGGTAACCGCAGCGCCACCCTCGCCGCAGGTCATGTTCTTGAAGTAGTTGAAGCTGAATGCCCCGGCATCGCCCATGCTGCCCAACTTGCGGCC
This sequence comes from Phycisphaerae bacterium, assembly GCA_044344145.1. GTDB lineage: Bacteria > Planctomycetota > Phycisphaerae > WQYP01 > WQYP01 > JBAXGE01. The sequence continues at coordinate 6,447 of JBIJDM010000096.1, read as the reverse complement.
CCTATAGCTCCCGCCAACTCCCTGGCAGGCATCCTCAATGACCAGCAGCTTGCGCGCCCTGGCAATGGCCATGATACGGTCCATATCACAGGGGTGCCCCCACATGTGAACCGGAATCACAGCGCGCGTACGCGGGCCGATGGCGGCTTCCAGTGCTGTCGGGCACATCGTCAGGCTGGCATCCACGTCGCAAAGAACGGGAATGGCGCCGGCCGCCAGCACCGACGTAGCGGTGGCCATGTACGTGTGCGTGGGCACGATCACCTCATCGCCCGGGCCGATGCCTAACGCCGTGATCGCCGCGAGCAGCGCGAAGCTTCCGCTGGCGGTCATGGTGACATGCCGTGCGCCCAGATACTCGGCGTAACGGCGTTCAAACAGGCCGCACCGGCTCTGGTCGGTGTAGCGGAAGAGCTTTCCGCTCAGGGCCACCTGTCCAATGGCCTCAAGCTCTCTCTGTCCAAAGTCAAGCATGATCTGCGTCTCCTGAGACTATCATACTCGGAGGAGACGGAAGCGTCAATGGCCGCAACAACACTCGCATGGACTTTTCAACTCTCGGGGTCCTGCTCGGCGCATGATCAGGGGCGTCGGCAGGTCGCCCCGACTGATCCTCAGGGCGTGCTCCCCTGCGTGGCCGCGCCCTTCGATGTCGCCCCCTACTCCCCATACCACTTCTTGAACCTCTCGACCGCCGCCGTCTCGTCGGCTTCGCTCCCCGCCACGTACGCCACGTTCCACCCCGCTGCGTTGTTGGCTTTGACCAGCTTGTAGTCTTCCGGTTTCTGCCCGGTCATCGTCAGCAACGTCACCAGCGGCGGCGTGTGGTTGGACATGAACATCGGCTTCCCGTTGATGTTCTGCTAGCTTCGGTTCACAAGCGGCGCATCAAGCCGCCGCACTAGAAATGCCTTCGATGCCTCCGTCCGGCACAGCTCGATGATCCGGTACGTGTTCCGCATCGGCTCGCTATACGGCAGCAACAGGTGCGACAGACTCGGCGACTTCTTCATCGCGACCTCTTTGACTGGCCGTTCGGGCCAATGACAGCAAATAGCGCCACTGCACCAAGTACGGCAACGAGAAGGTAATTGTCGCTCCTTGAAACTGGTCTGTAAACGCCGATGGCCCCGGCGGTTGCCGAGGTCAGCAGGCATGTGCAGTCGGGGCGCCTGCCGCTCGTTTGAACTGGAGCCCTTGATTCAGGCGTTCGCGCGGTACTTCGTCAAAATGCAGCCACGTCGGGTTCTGCCACGCCCATGCTGATCGAATAGACCTTGGGGGCGATACCTTCTCTGGATTACGGATGCCGCCTTCAAACTGCTGGCATCGGCCCTTCATCACGGGTAGCGATGTCGTCGGATGCGTGCCCGAACAAGGCCGGCAGTGAGCCCTGAAACGACCGCGCCGGTGGGACACCGCCACCGACGCGGGTTTGAGATATTGTTCACGGAGCGGTCGACCTCCCTGCCCTCGCCTGCTCCATTCGCGTCACGCGTTGCCCCAGTTCCGCCACCTGCTCGGGACTCAGCACCGCGCCGACCGTCTTGATCGTGCCGGGCACATCCCGCCCGGCAGCACGGAGCTTCGCAGCCGCAGCCCACAGTCTCTGTGTTTCTTTCTGGGACTCATCCTCCGGGCTCAGTCGCTCGAGTTGCTCACGCTGGCTGTCCAGGTACTCGCGGTAGCGTCCCTCCGCCGCCTTGACCTCCGCCAGCGCCTTCTCAGCCACATCCTTCTCCAGACCCATGTCCGTGATCGCCGTCGCCACATCGACATACCCAGGATAGATCTCGCCCCATTTTCGGCCAGCCTCGGTCGTGTTGGCGTCCAACTCTCTGATCTGCTCCATGCGCTTGTTCAGTGTGGCCATCTGCTCGGCCGTCAGCACCGTTTCGAGTTTCTGGAGCGTGGGCGCGACGTTCATGCCCTTGATCAGGTTTTCCCACGACTTCACACGAACCTGCTGGGCCGCCCCGTAATCGGCCGTGGCCTCCATCGTCTTCTGTACGCGTTGTGCGGACTCCTGCAGGGCCTGTTTCTGCTCGGCTGTCATCTCGTGTGGCTTGACGCCGCTGAGTCTACCGCTCACCACGGAGTGGTCCTTCCATGCCGCCAGAACCGTCGGGTCCTGCGCCGCCTTGCTGCTAAGGTCCGTGGCCTTCTTCTCGTTCTGCTCGACTTCTCCCCGGCAGGCATCCTGATACTTGGCCCATTCGGCGGCCGACTCTTCGAGGATCTTCTGAGCTTGGGCCTGCTGCTGCTCTGGAAGCATGACGCGCGCCAGCGCCACCGGAAGCCCGGTCCGGTCGAACTGGGCGCGGTGGTACTTCTGGTAGGCGATCTCGAAGTCGGTCGGGCGGCGAGTGACGCCGGGCTGGGTTGCGGGCGCGCCCTTGACGAACTCGCGGCTCTGCCCGGCAACCAAGGCCGAGTCGCCCCACGTACCGCTCACGACGACCATTCCAGTGAACACCGTTACCGCCAACTTTCGCGTAAACATACGTTCAACTCCTTGTAAGAGGTCCATTGGGTGAGATACGTCCTCCACCGCCGCGCTGAACTTCGTGCCGTGGACGGTGACCGTGCCGGCGTCAGTCCTTACCTCGAAGCCGCCGACGCCGCGGTCCACATCACACGTAACCTGGCCGGCCTGCAGCGACACTGCCTCATCCCGGTCGTCGCCGACCAGTCTCAGCCGGCTGTACGGGGCGATCTCCAGTCGGCAGTAGTTGCCCAAGATCAGCCGCGCGGGCAGGCCAGCCGTGGTCACTTCGGCGCCCCGACGCACGGTGCCGCCATCGACGACAGTCAGAGGGCCTCGGACGACAGGACCGGGGTAGCGCCCCGGCAGAGGTCCACGGCCGTGTCCGCCGGCAAGGTAGAGTCCGACGCCGACCGCCACGGCAAGCACGGCGGCCACCGCGGCGCCCCAGAACAGCCCGCGACTGGAGAGTCGAAACGCCGCGGGTGCGGACTCGACGGCGCTCGGCCCCAGTCCCTGCGATGCCAGGATGCGCTGCCAGACTCGCTCGGTCGAACACGGGGCTTCGAGCGTTCGCCGCAGCAACGACTCGAGGCGATGCGAATCCTCATCGGGCAGACGCGATGGGGCTCGGTGTGTCATGATCGTCCTTCTGGCGGCCGAGCCGCACTCGGATCCATTGCTCTGCGCATGCCGTCCAGCGCCCGGTGGTAACGCTCGAAGGTGGTCGTGAGCGGCGCGCCCAGCGTGTCGGCTACTTCCTGGAACGTCATTCCGCCGTGCACGCGCAGCACCAGCGTCTCACGATCATCGTCTGGCAGACCATCCAGGGCCTGGCGCAGTGCCTCGGCCTCAACTGGGTCGGCCCCAAGCTTGTGCCGCCAGGTGGAGGCAGCCATCTGCTCGGTGGCTGCGCTGGCCACCGCTCGGTTCCGGAGAGCGGTCAGCGAAGCATGGTGCGCGCACCGGTACAGGTACGCTTTGGCCGAACGTATCGCCGAGGGCTTCTGACGCAGGTACGCCAGGAAGATGTCATGCAGGACATCCTCGGCGGCAGCGTGGCTCCTTAGCCTCGCGTACAGAAACGCCAGGAGGCCCGGCGCATACGCGATGTAGAGGTCCTCGGACGTCGGCACGGCTTGTGGCACATTGCTCCTGACATCGCTTCAGCGCCCATCCGGTGGACACGGTGCCAACCATGGCACCGTGGCATCGAGGCTTTCTACAGTAATGACGCGCATCGCAACTGATTTTTCGGTAACCGCAGAAGATTTTCGCGGAGCCCCTCCCGCCACAGGTGCTTCCGTCCCCGGCGTCCTGAAGGCGCGCAGCGCGCGTGTGCCAACAGGAAAGCCCTGCGCTTGCTCCCCGAGGGCTTTGGATCGACGGAAATCGGGGCGACACCCATTGTACCTTATTGCCTGAGAATCTAGGAATACGCCTAGTACTTAGTCTCGTCCCCAACTGCTTAGCTTTTAGCAGCGAGGATGTTCTAAGTCTAGTGCCCAACGGTGGTTACCGCAAGCCTGCACAAAAGGCTTGAAAATCACCCCTTGGCGTAATCCAGTCCTTCCCCCGTGGCGCGTCATTTTTGGTCGCCCCGGAGGAGCCGTTATGGCCACGTTAGATTTTCAGCAATTGTTGACCCAGGTACGGTCGGAGTTCACCCCCCAGCTACCGGAAAGTGAGGTAAAAAGGACCGTACCACGCAAATTTATGCGTTCGACCGCAGAACGCGGCTTGCCGGATTTCCCCTCGCTGGTAGCCCTGGCGCAATGCTGGGTGGCCGATCAGCACCAGTATTGGCCTAGCTTGGTCACCAGCGGTGAGCTTCCCGATTCTACCCCCGCAGTAGCGGAAGGCTTGGCCCAAGCTTTCCAGCGGCGATTTTTGGGGATGATGACCACGCAGTACAATCCACATACGGTTCTCCCTGAGGGGACCAGAATTGGGGCCGCCTACAGCCGTTTTTCCTGCGAAAAGAACAACCCCGCGTCAATTCAGCAGCAGTTGCACCGCATTCTGAAGCTAGCCCACGAGCAAAATGTATTTGTGCCGTGGGAACTCGTATTCGGGGATGCGGGGGTCAGCGGGTTGGTAACGGTCCGTCATAATTACCGTTTGCTTAAGGCGGTTATGGCGGCCAGCAACCCCTCGTGTTTTTCCGTACTCTATCTTGACGAATTCAGCAGATTGAGCCGCCGCCTAATTGAAACCCTGATCTTCATGGAAACGGCCAAAAGCCACAATATCGAGGTGGTTAGTGTCACCCAGAGATTTGATCCGACTACTCCAATGGGAAAGATGTTGTTATCCCTGCTTGGTGAAATGGCTGAAAACTCCTCTAGGGAAACTGCCGACCGTTGCGAACGCGGTCATGATCACGCATGGCGGGTCACGAAAACCTCGGTTAAGCATCCCGCATTGGGCTACCTGCGGGTGGTGGCTCGTGATACCAACGGCCAACCGCTGTTGGGGGCGAATCAAAAGCAACTTTACCGGGAGGATATCGACCCAGACACTGCCCCCTTTGTCAAGATGGCGTTTCTGCTCCGGGCACAGAAATTAAAAAGTCGGATGGAAATCGCGCGGCTTTTTAACACGCACAACGTGGGCGGGCGGAATCGTTGGGGCGATAGCTGCATCCGGCAACTGTTCCAACGCCGCGATTACATTGGCGTGGAGGTTCATGCCAGTACTAAGACGGTGCGTCATCCCCAAACTGGCGTAAGTAAGCGTATTCCGCAGCCCGAAAATCTCTGGAAGACACGCTTGATGCCGCATAAGCGAATCATCAGTGACGAGCTCTTCAACGCGGTACAGCTGATCGAAAAGCAAGTCGCGGACAGTTTTACTTCAAAGTTTAAGGGCCCCCGGCGAGCGCGTAATGAGCTGCACGCAACGACGCCCCTTAGCGGGGTATTAATTTGCGGTTATTGCGGTAAACCGTTAGGCCTAGGCAAAGCGGGCAGCTACGCAGAATACCGGTGCTTGAATGGCATCAATCACTCCCAAGGGTGCATACTCGATACGTATCGCAACGTGCGGCAGGTCAGCACGGCAATCATCGAGCACCTCCGGGAGGTCTTGATCACGGACGAGATGCTTGACCGTCTGGTACGTGAAACCCAGACCGCACTGGATATTGCCTGTCAAGGCGATCAGCACGACACCGGCAAGTTACAGGGCAAGGCCAAAAACTTGGAGACGCGTAACCAGACCCTCTTGAAGAGTTTGGAACGCCAAACCGGCGAGGCTCTGCGGGAGCTGATCATGCGAAAACTTCAGGCCAACCTGAACGACCTTGAGAAGGTAAAAAGTCAGTTGGCGACCGCTAAATCTCGGCACGAGCTCAAGCAGATTACAATCTCTAAAACCGAGGTAGTTGCAGCGCTGGAACCCCTGTGGGCTTTACTGAACCAGGGGGACCCGACCGAGGTTTCCATGGTGCTGCGGGCGTTGACGGGACCGATTAAAATTACGCAAACCAAGCTGGCAGGTGACCCCAAACCAGTCTGGGTGGCGGAGTTTAAGGCGGACCTGATCGCGGGTCTGGCTGCACTGGGAATCCGGCAGAAGGGCTTCAATCCTGAGGTTTGGACGCAATTAAACAAGGCCGGGATTGAGTTTAACTACCCTACTAAGCTCCCTCTGATCCATCGTGATATCTTCGCACGTATGGGCCCCAAGGTCAAAGCCTTGGTCGATAACTTTGCCCAGCGTCAGGGGACCCGGGATGGGGCGATTGCACACGCCGCCGATGCCCTGGATCTGCATTGGTACCAAGCCCGGGATTATCTCGTCTTTGCAGAAACCGGGCAACGCCCGAAAACCAAGGTAAAGCCCAAGAAACTGGGGAAAAAACGACGACCTGACCAGGCAAACGCCGAAGCACCTGCCTACCTCAAGATCACCCAGCAGGTAAAGGAAATGCGCGATCTCCAGCGTCGTTCCTGGCCGGA
>JBIJDM010000212.1:0-4934 GCA_044344145.1 Phycisphaerae bacterium | reverse complement strand
ACTGCGGAGCAGGGCGGTGCCGCCGCCGGGGAGGATGCCTTCTTCCACCGCAGCGCGGGTGGCGTGCAAGGCGTCTTCGACGCGGGCTTTCTTTTCCTTCATATCGCTTTCGGTGGCAGCGCCCACATTGATCTGGGCCACGCCGCCGGCGAGCTTCGCCAGACGTTCCTGCAGTTTTTCGCGGTCATAATCGCTGGTCGTGGTGCTGATCTCGTTGCGGATCTGTTCGATGCGCGACTTGATGGCATCGGTGCGGCCCACGCCTTCGATGATGGTGGTGTTGTCGTTGTCAATCTCAACTTTCTTGGCGGTGCCCAGATCGCTGAGGGTCAGCTTTTCCAGGTCCATGCCCAGGTCCTTCATGACGGCCTTGCCACCGGTGAGAACCGCGAGGTCTTCCAGCATTGCCTTGCGGCGGTCGCCATAACCCGGGGCCTTGACGGCCGCGACGTTCAGGATGCCGCGGAGCTTGTTGACCACCAAGGTGGCCAGGGCTTCGGCTTCGACATCTTCGGCGATGATCAGGAGGGGACGCTTGGCGGATTGAATCTGTTCCAGGATCGGCAGCAGCTTCTGCACCGAGCTGATCTTGTCTTCATAAATCAGGATGTAGGGCTTTTCGAGCACCACAGTCATGTTATCAGGATTGGTGACGAAATTCTGCGAGATGTAACCGCGATCAAACTGCATACCTTCGACGATTTCGACGTGGGTTTCGGCGGTTTTGCCTTCTTCCACGGTGATCACGCCATCTTTGCCGACCTTGCTGAACGCATCGGCCATGATGTTGCCGATTTCGCGGTCGTTGTTGGCGGAAATCGCCGCCACATTCGCCACTTCGTTCTTATCGGCGGCGTTGAGGGGCTTGGAGAGTTTCTTCAGATTGGCAATCACCGCAGCGACGGCCACGTTGATGCCCCGCGCGAGGGCCATAGCATCCGCCCCGGCTGCGAGGTTGCGATAACCTTCCTTATAGATGGCTTCGGCCAGCACGGTCGCGGTGGTGGTGCCATCGCCAGCCACGTCAGAGGTTTTGCTGGCGGCCTCTTTGACCAACTGGGCGCCGACGTTCTCAAATTTGTTGGACAGTTCAATCTCTTCGGCCACGCTGACGCCATCTTTGGTGACGGTAGGAGAGCCCCATCCTTTATCAAGAATAGCGGTCCGGCCCCGGGGGCCCAGGGTGCTCTTCACTGCGGAGGCGAGTTTGGTCACGCCTTCGAGCAGCGACTTACGAGCGGATTCGTCAAACGAGATCTGCTTTACGGCCATAATATGAGACTCCTTGGCAATGCGTCGGCACGTGGACCGACATTTTCCTATCCGCGAATATATATCCTGTGGCCCTATCGCTCTGACAGTGGCCACGCACGCCTGATACGCAACTCTTGTGCCAAGTTATATACGGGTTTGCGTCTATGTTTGTAAGTGACTTATAGATATATACTTGCAATAGATTGTCTGGGGGTATTTGCGCCCCCCGTCACCGGGGTGAATCCTGCCGATATGTGCCGGGGCGGGTGGGTGTTAATGTCAGTTTGGCAGGTTGGCGGTATGGGGTGACTGGCCGTGCACGGTGGGCAGGGGGGTGGTACGATACGCGGGTTGGTACCACTTTATTCATCTTATTGAGGAACCTATGATGCGCGGATGTTACGTTGGACTCGGGCTGATTGCGGTGTTGCTGACGGGTGTTACCGTGGGGATGGCCCAGCCGCCGGCCCCGGCCACTCAGACCACCACTCAGGCTGCCACCCAGCCCCAAGCCCGGCCGGTGGCGTTTGATACTTATCCTACCGGCTACTTTGTCAGCAATCAGTTCGAACCCGATGCCCCGGCCTCGTATGTCGTGCTGAAAAATCAAAAAGCCTTCGATGATGTGTTCGGCGTCGCGCGGGTGATGGGGCCAGTGCCCAAAGCCCTGCCCGCCGATGCGTTCCGCACCCAGTATGTGCTCGGTGTTATCAAGCGCGGCAATTCGTTGTGGCATTTTCAGGTGGACAGTGTCACCGTGCAGAACCGCACCCTGACGGTGAAGTATAAAGCCATGCCCGAAGCCGGCGGGGGGTCGGCGGAATTTGCCTGTCCGCTGATTATCGAAGTACCGCACCATCTGGAATACACCGCGGTTGAGTTTCTGGAACAACAACCGGGCACGGCTAATTATCGCAGTGTGAAAAAAGTCCCCCTCGGGCCGACGCCCGCGGATCAGCCGCGCCCGCGCGCCGGCCAGACCGGCGAAGTGGAGGCACGTTATGCGGCCCTGCACGCGGACTATGTGAAGAAAGCCCAGGCGGGTACCTATCGGCTGTGCTTTGTCGGCGATTCGATCACCCAGGGCTGGGGTGGGGCGGGGCAGAAAGTTTGGCAGCAGGAGTTCGCCGGGTATCAGCCGCTGAATCTGGGCGTGGGTGGCGATCAGACGCAGCATGTTCTGTGGCGGCTGCAGAATGGCGAATTTCCCAAGCAGCCACCCGAAGCGGTCGTGCTGATGATCGGGACCAACAACGGCACTGCCTACACCCCCGAACAGATTGCCGGCGGGGTGACCGCCATTGTGCGCGAAATCCAGCGCCAGGCCCCGGCCACCAAGATACTGCTGCTGGCAATTTTCCCGCGCGGCAATGACGCCCAGGATCCCCGCCGGATCAACAACGTCGCGGTTAATAAACTTATCGCCCCCTTGGCGGATGGCAAGCTGGTGAAATATCTGGATATCGGCGCGCAGTTTTTAACCCCCGAGGGCACCTTCCTGCCCGACCTGACCAAAGACAAACTGCATTTCACGGCCAAAGGTTATGAAATCTGGGCCGCCGCCATCAAGCCGGTATTGCAGGAATGGCTGGGCAACCCCACCACGGCCCCGGCCACGCAGCCGGGCAAGTAAGGGAGGCTAAGCGGCGGCGAGGAAGCCGCGCCGTAGCGAATCCGCCCCCGGGCGGTTATAGTGTAGTGCACCATAACGGGGCGTAGCTCAGCCTGGCAGAGCGCTTGGTTTGGGACCAAGAAGTCGCAGGTTCAAATCCTGTCGCCCCGACTTGACTGGCAAATAGGCCTCCAACTTGAGGTGTGCGAATGATGAACGACGCATCCGGCAATCCACGGTTCACCTTGGCAGCATGGGGCATCTCGCTGGCTCCATCGCTCGGCGCATTCCGACGACTCATCGCCGGGCCTGCCTGGATAGTGTGGGCTCTGCTGTTGGTCATGGGAACAGCCGCGCAGCCTGCGCTGGCTCAATGGGAGATCGATCATTGGCCCTCCAATGGCCCGCCGGGCACGGTCACAGCGCCGTGGAAGCCAACCAACCCCGACAGCACCAATCCCCTTAAGCTGGGCATCGCCGATGCGCCGGTCAAGGCGTTCACGGCCACGACGCTACCTGATGGCCGGGCGGCAGCGGTGTTCGAGTGGATTCGCGCCGACGGCGGCAAGCCACAGATCTTCCTCCACGTCCGCACGCTGGGCGACAAGGGGTGGGCGGACGCTGTGCCGCCTCTCAAACTTGGTGACAGCGAGGCGATCCCGCGCAACTGGAAAGACGTGAAGTTCCTGATGGGCAGCGTCGTCCTCTCCGAGTTGGAGGCGCGGACGCTTCCGGATGGGCGCCTGCGCATCGTGGGGGTCGAACTCTTGGGCGAGCGCAAAGGTAATGATCGCGTCGTGCGAATCTGGGACATCAAGGACGACAAGTGGACGGGCAAGGGAACGTGGAAGTTGGCGGTGCCAGGCGACAGAGCAGGCCAGGAGGACGACTCTCGAATCCGGATTGGCCCGGCGGGGGAGGTGTATTGGTCGGGATTGCGGACCTGCTGGCGCAAGCCGGATGCCGACACGCCGAAGGATCACGAAGCGATCATGAAGAGCCCGACGCATCCGCACAGCGGGGAACTGCGCTGCGAGACGCTGGTGGTGCGGCGATATGATATGGAGACGGGCAAAGTACTGGTGATGGACTACGAGGCCCTGCCATCGCCCTTCCATGGAGTTGTGGCGGTAAGCTCGACGGTGTTTTGGCATCAAGCGGGCGCGCCGATTGCGGGCATCCGCGAGCTGCAGGCGAATGCGTTGCCCGCACAGAAGTTTGGCACGACGTTGCTGCAGTGGCGCGATGGGAAGTGGCAGCCGCTGAAGGTGACGGAGGAGCTGGGCTTGCCTGCTGGGCAGCGACCAGACGGCCTGCCAGTGTGGGTGATCCCCGGGACTGGCTCAACGGATGGCTCACATGGGCCGCCGACGATGGCACAGTTCGTGGACCTGGATGCCCAGGGCAAGGCGAGGCGGGAGGCATTGCCGGAAAAATACATGCCTACGATGTTCGTGCGGTATGTGGATGAGCGACCGTTCGTATCGGTGTTGGGGCACTACTACCGGGGGGGGAAGCTTGCGGGGATTCAGGTGGGGCTGGCGATGCGGGGGAAGGACGGGAAGTGGGCCTGGGTTGGAAGCGGGGCGATGCCGCCGTATTGGCGGCCGTTTCATGGCGGCCATGACTGGATCCTGATGCAGAGGTGGGCGGTGGGGACGGATCGGATACTGATGCTGTGGCAGGGGGCGATGCCGATTCACGGGCCGTTAACGGTGAGTGGAGCATGGGCACCACGCACCGTCCTGCCAGCAACGCAACCCGCGACGCGGCCCGCAACGCCAGTGTCAGTCCAGCCAGCCGCACCCATGACCACCATTCCGGAACGACCATGATGGCCTCATACACGGGCCTCACGCCGCCGACGCACACTCGAGGAGTTTGGTCGCATCGGCATCCTGACGCGGCTGCAACTCGACGAAGTACTGCGCGAACGCCTGAATCAAGGGCTCTAGTTCAAACGACCGGCAGTCGCCCCGATTTCCGTCGAACCAAAGCCCTCGGGGAGCAAGCGCAGGGCTTTCCTGTTGGCACACGCGCGCTGCGCGCCTTCAGGACGCCGGGGACG
>JBIJDM010000211.1:0-4959 GCA_044344145.1 Phycisphaerae bacterium | reverse complement strand
ATGTGTTGATTACCATATTCGAGCACAAGCAGGAATCCCGTACCCCGTTTGTATTGGTCCAGAACGTCAATGAAATCAGCACCGATCCCGCGCCGTGGGGGCTGAATTGGCCCAATCATTTCGACGAATACAAACGCACCGCTGGGGATAAGTTCGATGGCAGTTCCAGTGCCATGGCCCAAAGCAAATTGGAAAAAAGTCCGTGGCTGAAGCGGTTGTATGCGGGTTATGCCTTCAGCATTGACTACCGTCAGGCCCGGGGCCATGCGTATATGCTTTATGATCAGGTGGTGACCGAACGGGTGAATCAACGGCCCCAGACCGGTGCGTGTATGCATTGCCACGGGTCGGTGACAACGCTGTATCGCAAGGTCGGCCTGGAAGCCATGGGGCAACCCAGCGATGAAAAAATATTGGCCGCGGAATTCAACATGCCCGCAGTAGTCAAAGGCTTCGAAGTCCTCAGCACCAAGCCGTATCAGGAAGTGCTGACCATGCTGGAAGCAACGCCCGATGGTACGCCCGATACCACCACCGACACTTTCGGGGCACCGACCGTGGGGGGATTCCGGGCCGAGACGCAGCCCGCCGCCCACAAAGTGATGGGCGGAGCCCATCCCGTAAGTTGTATTGACTGTCATGATCCCAAGACCATGGCCATCCGGGTCACCCGCCCCGGCTTTATGCAGGGCATTGCCGCGCTGGCCAGCAGCACCGAACCGGTCCCGCATCTGCCCAGCATTGACCGCTGGCGCAAGGGCGCACGCAGCGCGCCATTTGATCCCAATAAGGATGCCACACGGCAGGAAATGCGTTCCTTTGTCTGCGGCCAGTGCCATGTGGAATATTATTGTGGCAGCAAAATGACTCTGACTTTCCCCTGGGGCAAGGGGCTCAAGGTCGAGCAGATTGAACAGTTCTGGGAAGAACAGAAGTTCCATGATGGCAGCAAGTTCATGGACTTCAAGCATGGCGAAACCGGCGCCCCGATGTTCAAGGCCCAGCATCCTGAGTTTGAACTCTGGAGTCAGGGCATCCACGCCCGCAGTGGGGTTAGTTGTGCTGATTGCCACATGGCCTACGAACGCAAAGGCGCCATGAAAATGAGCAATCACAACGTGCGCAGTCCCATGGAAAACATCAACAACGCCTGCCAGAATTGCCACAAGATTTCCGAGAAGGACCTGCAACAGCGGGTGACTGAAATCCAGGACCGCACCACGAATCTGATGCAGCGAACAGCCGTGGCCATGACCGATATGCTGGACGCCATTAAGCAGGCCAAGGTTGCCGGCGCTACCGAGGCGCAATTAGCCCCGATTTTTGAACTGCAACGCAAAGCCATGTGGCGATTGGATTTCATCAGCAGTGAAAATTCCAAGGGTTTCCATGCCAGCCAGGAAGCGGCCCGCATTTTGGGCGAATCCATTGATTTCAGCCGTCAGGCCCAAACCATGGCCCTGCGGTTGCGGATTGATAAGACCCCGGACACCACGACCTTGCCGGTGACCCCGGTACAGGGCGTGACTCCGCGATAAAAGCGCGGTTCTTCTCTAGGTCCATAAAAAACGGTGAAGGCCTGAAAACCTTCACCGTTTTTGTTTCTATGGTTGTGTATGGGGCGCTGTTACATCTGACTCTTGACGATCTGGATCAGTTGTTCGGCGATCCCGGCCAGCGGTAACAACTCGGCCTGCGGCTGTTCGCGCCGCTTCAATTCGATCTGGCCGTTGGCCAGACCCTTGTCGCCGATGACCACACGCAGTGGGATGCCGATCAGATCGGCGTCTTTGAACTTCACGCCCGGCCGCGCATCGCGGTCATCCAGCAGCACATCCACACCCGCCTTGGTCAGATCGTCATGCAACTGCTTGGCCACTTCCGCGGCCTGGCCGTCATACTTGATCGGGGTGATCACCACATGGTACGGCGCGATGCTCATGGGCCAGCGGATGCCGTCCTTATCCGACAGGGCTTCCAGCACGCCCACCACCACGCGGCCCGGCCCGATGCCGTAGCAACCCATGATAATGTCATGGGCCTGCTGTTTTTCATCGGCAAAGGTGGCGCCCAGCGCCTTGGTGTATTTGGTGCCGAGTTTGAACACATGGCCGACTTCGATTCCCTTGGAGAAGATCAACTCCGCACCATTGGGGGCGCGGTCCGCCGGGGTCACATTGCGCACATCGGCCACGATGGCCGCCTGCGCCTGGGCCGGGGCCAGATCACGCACCCACGAGAAGTGCCGTACATGATGATTGGCTTCGTTGGCGCCGGTCACGGCATCGCCCACGGCCAGTGCGTCGGGATCAATTACCAGTGTGGCTTTGATGGTATTGAGCGCGTGGGGCCCGACATAACCCAAGGCAAAGCCCGCAGCCCGCGCGGCGCCGTCTTCGGCCATTTCGATGGGCCCGACCAGCTTGGTCAGTTTGGCTTCGTTCACGTCATGATCGCCACGCACACACGCGACCACAAAACCGCCATTGGCATTGGCGAACACCAGCGTCTTGATCATCTGGCTGGCGGCGATATTCAGGAACTTGCATACATCTTCGATGCCGGGCACGTTGGGGGTGTGGACCTTGTCCAAGGCCGCTTCCAGAGCGGCCGGGGCCTGGGCAAAGCTGCTGGGGCGGTTGCCACCCGCCACGGCGCGTTCGATATTCGCGGCATAGCTGCCATCGGCCGCGCGAACAATAGTGTCCTCGCCAGCTTCGCACGGGATGATGAATTCATGGCTGGCGTCGCCGCCGATGGGGCCGGATTCGGCTTCCACGGGGATGGCCGTAATGCCGCAGCGCTGGAAAATCCGCACATAGGCGGCGTACATCTGCTGATAGGTGTCGCTGAGGGATTCCAGCGAGGTGTGGAAGGAATAGGCATCCTTCATGATGAATTCGCGTACCCGCAGCAGGCCGTTACGCGGCCGGGCTTCGTCGCGGAATTTCTGTTGAATCTGGAACAGGTTCAGGGGCAACTGTTTGTAGCTGCTGACATAGGCCCGGACCAGTTCGGTAATGATTTCTTCGTGCGTGGGGCCCAGCACCAGTTCAAAGCCCTTGCGGTCCTTGAGCCGGAACATCTGCGGGCCGTAATCAAAGTAACGGTTGGTCTGCTTCCACAAATCGGCGGGCAATACCACAGGCAGCAGCACTTCCACCGAACCGGCCGCCTCCATTTCCTGGCGGATAATCTCGCAAACTTTGCGCATCACGCGCCAGCCCAACGGCAGCCAGTCGTACACCCCGGCAGTCAGTTGGCGGACCAATCCGGCGCGAATCATCAGTTGATGGGACAAAACCTGGGCATCGGCGGGTACTTCCCGAGCGGTGGGAATCAATGTTTGCGACCAATACATGTAAGCTCCTTAAAGCCAAAGGCTATGTTGTATGGGCAGAGGCGTGGTTATTCAAGCGCCGGGGGTGATTTTGCCTGCACTCAGACACAGTATTACTGCAAGAAATACCTTTTCCCGGCGTTTATACTGGGTATTTTCATTTTCATGGTTTGGAGCCTGTTTTGTTCTACAAAATATTAGTCATCGCGGTGCTGGGCTCGGTCACTTTGGTCCACGCCCAAACCTCCCGGCCCGCCGCCACGATGCCCACCACCATCCCGGCCAATACGGCGCCACTCAGTGTCCTCGCGGCGACCTATATCGGCAGTACCAGCAATGATACGCTTGATGGCGTTGCGTTCGATTCTGATGGCCTGCTCTATGTCGTGGGCAACTTCGGGGCCAAGCTGAATCTGGATAAAATCCCCGACCATCTCATTGGCGAGGCGGATACCAAGAGCAGTTACGGACATGCTTATCTGCTGCGTTGGGATGCCACAGGCACCCACATCACCGCCGCCCTACGTATGGCCCAGGGGAACGTCAAACTCACCAGTATAGCCGTGAGTAAAGATGCCATCTACATTGCCGGCTATGCCACCGGTGCCACCACCAAGTGGATCACACCCATGGCCGGGCTATTTACCAAACCAGTGACCCCGGTTCCGCCCTCGCAGGAGCGTTTTACCGCTCGGGACCATTACAGTGAGCCGAATTTCGTACCTGGCACCGATCAGCGTGGTACCCCCTTTGTAGCCCAGATTAGTAAGGACCTGTCCAAAGTGGTTGCGGCCACCTATGTGGAAGGCTGGCAGTCGCTCTGGCATGTTCCTCAACCCTTGAATGAAGATGTCTGGCAGCCGGTAGGCTTGGCGGTGTTGTCTACGGGTGATGTCGTGGTCGGACATGATGGGGGCTATCAAGCGAGTCCGCCAGCGGGGCGTAAAGACGGGCCGATAGAGTTTTTCCATCAACCCGATCACCTCAGCCGATTGAGTCCGGATTTGAAAACGCGCCGCTGGACCCAAGCCATCTACACGCCCCCTGTGCCCCCGGCCAATGGCAGTAAAATCCTTGGCCAACCGTGGCCTTTTAACACGCTGGGAAATACCCGCATGCTCCGCCTGCGGGTGGATTCGCAGGATAATATCTATACTTGTGGCTGGTCGCCCACGCAGACCATGAGTGAACCCTGGTGGAGCCCCTGGTTACATCGTTACGATGCCAATGGCAAGTTGGTATGGAAGGCGTATGAATTCGATCCCACCTCCAGCGGGGGGCGTATGAATGGCCTGGTTAGCGATTCGGCCATTATGTCTGTGGCCTTGGACCCGGAAGATCAGGTATTGATTACCACCGGCGGCGATGGGGGAAACTCAGTCTTACGGCAAGACCCGCGCGACTATACCCGTCCCGTATCCCTGCGCGGTGGGGTTTGGGCCTTTCAGGGCCGTACCCTGTTTTGGGGCACGGCAGCGCGGTTGGATGCCACCACCCGCGAACTCAAAGCCGGCGAACATGTGGCCGGTTTTGTAAACAATCGTATCTCGCCGGCTTGGGGTACCGATATCGTGGGCTTGCCGGGAGGGTATGTGTTGGGGGTAGGGCGTAATCAGGGG
>JBIJDM010000035.1:0-16640 GCA_044344145.1 Phycisphaerae bacterium | reverse complement strand
TGATGAATTACGTCTGGCCCGGCAGGTGACACACCCCAACGTGTGCCGCGTCTTTGACCTGGGCGAACATATGGGGCAGTCATTTATCAGCATGGAATATGTGGATGGGGATGATCTGGCGAGTCTGCTCAAAAAGGTGGGGCGGTTCCCCATGGATCGCGCCATGCTGCTGGCCCGGCAGATTACGGCCGGTCTGGCCAGCGTGCATGAGCAGGGCATGCTGCACCGTGATTTGAAACCGGCCAACATTCTGGTGGATCACAGCGGTCAGGCCCATCTGGCTGATTTTGGACTTGCTGCCTTAGGGGAACGAGTTTCCGGCCGGGCGGCCAAAGCGGGGACCCCCGCGTATATGGCCCCGGAACAAACCCGCGGCAAGGATGTCACCGTACGCAGCGATTTGTACGCGCTGGGTTTGGTGTTGTACGAGTTACTCTCCGGCAAGGCCACCTTCCAAAGCGATACCCGCGACGGCTTTGCCAAGCTGCATGAAAGTCATCCGCCGGTCCCCATCGGCGAGATCATGCCCGAACCGCTGGACCCCATCGTGGACGGCATCATCATGCAATGTCTGGAAAAGGACCCCGCCCGCCGACCCGCATCGGCGAAAGTGGTGCTGGCGGCGCTGTCCGGCGGCGATGCCCTGCAGATGGCCATCAGTGCCGGGCAGATGCCCACCCCCGAACTGGTCGCCGCCGCCGGCCATCATACCGGCTTATCCCGGCGCAGTGTGTGGGCCAGCCTGATTCTGATTCTGGTCAGTCTGGCGGCGCTGGTCTGGGTCAAAGGTGCGGCCCAACTCGTCAGCCCCGAGCAGATTCCCCTCTCGGCGGAAGTGCTGGCGGATCGTGCCCGGCAGATGTTGCAGGCTGCCGGCTGCAACGAAACAAATTACGACGAAGCCTATCGTTTTTATTGGTCCTGGCGGGGTGCGGAATATGCCCAGACACTGGGCGTGCAGGCCCAGCGGGATACCCACAATAAGCAACCCGGCCTGATGCGTTTCTGGTATCGTCAGGCAACGCAACCCCTGAGCCCGCGTGGCTTGGGTGGACAAGTCACCCCCAATGATCCCTCGTTGCTCCATCCGGGCATGGCCACCGTGGTGCTGACGCCCACCGGCCGTCTGCAAAAATATATCGCCGCCCCGGCCAGCCAGGTGCTGCCCGTGCCCACCACCGCGCCGGATTACAAATATCTCGCGGCCTTGTTCGATGCCGCGGATTTGGATTTGGTGCGCAGCGTGCCCAAGACCACCGACCGCCGGCCGCCGCTTTATGCCGATCAAATCCAAGCCTGGAACAGTGTCCTGCGCGGCACTGGCGAACGGGTTGAAGTCGTCAGTGCCACCGTGGGCGGGGTGCCGGTGTGGTTTACCGTGCTGGAACCATGGCAAAAAACCAATCAAGTCTGGGAAGAAGATGAATATCCCCACACGGCCAAGAATAATATCTGGTTCCGACTCCTTTTGTTTGTCTCCGTGGTTGGTGTGGGGGTGGGCCTGACCTGGCGTAATGTGCTGCAACGCACGGTGGATCTGACCAATGCCCTCAAGCTGGCGGGGCTGTGCTTTGTACTCCATCTGATCGTCTGGGCCGTCGAAGCCCACCATACCGCCGAAGCCATTCCGCAATTCCTGCGCGTGGTCAATGGGATATCCCTCTCGCTCCTGATTGCCACTTTGGTGCTGGTCTATTATCTGGCCTTGGAACCATTTATCCGCCGGAATTGGCCGCAGGCGATGATTTCCTGGAACAACCTGCTCAACGGCAATCCCAGTCATCCCATGGTGGCCGGGGGCGTGCTGGTGGGGATTTCAGCGGGCTTGGTTACCGCGCTGATCTACGGTCTGGGACAGTGGTTGGTGAAATATCTTACCGGGATACCGGTGACCAGCCAGGCGGACAGCTTTGCCGCGGCGATCAGTTCCCGGTTGGGGCTGCAACTACTCCCCGCTGCGCTGATTAACAGCATTTATTCGGGCTTCGTCGTGCTGCTGATTATGGTGATCTTCCGCAAACTCATCCCCAGACGCTGGGTGGCGCAAGGCGTGTTTGTGGGATTGGTGGTGTTGTTATATTCGCCTTGGACTTTGGCCGAGTGGCCGCTTTGGCTATATGGGGTAGCACTGGGCGTGACGGCATTGGTCGTCATGAAACGCTTCGGCCTCACCTCCGTGGTCATCGGCGGTTTTGTCCTCTCGCTCCTGAGCGTTACGCCCGTAGTGTATGATTTTTCGGCGTGGTACAGCCAATATACCTGGCTGGTGGTGATGGCCATTCTCACGCCCACACTGTTGGTTCTACCCTTGGCGTTGCGCGGGGTGCGTGATTAACGCGGGGCCGTTTGCGTGGTCGTGGGTGCCGGTGGGGCAGGGGTCAAACGGTGGCGTTCCCACGCATACAAAATCACCGCGGTCATCATCAACGTGGCCGCGCCCAAGCGCCGGACAAACTCCCCGCGCGTGGCCCGGCGTTCCAGATGTTCCCAGCCGATTTTCACCAGCAACCACCCCAGCATTACCGACATCAATCCCCGCGTGGATTGCAGGATGTTACCCATCAATATCCCCACACTGGCAAAGGTGGCCGCCAGGCAGATCATCGCCGTGAACCAGGCCACCGCAAACGGTGCCGCCGCCTGCCAGACGTAACGCTGCCGCGAACCCCACCAGGGTAGAACCAGCACGGTCAAGATTCCACACAAGCCATAACACAACAGAGTGCTGGTCACCGCGGCCATACTGCCCAGTGGTTTCAGTGCCACAATCGCCCGACCGATATTCCAATCGGAAAACGAATAACACATGCAGGCCAGCAGCGTGGCGATGACGGCCCGCGGCGGGATGGGTTTGCCCGAATAATTCAGCGCGATTCCGCCCAGCACGCACATGCCCACCGCCACCCACTGGCCGGAACTGACGAATTGCTCGGTCATTACGATGGTCATAATGGCCAGAATGATCAATTTCAGGGCCAGCAGCGGGGAAATCCGTGACGGTTCAATATTGCGCAGAGCGTAGAGCAAACTGGTCTGGCCGAGTATATACCATGCAGCGGTGGAAAAAGTTGGTTCCAGCCACGTGCCTACGGGCGGCAGGGGGCTGGGCCATAAGATCAGCCACAGAATGAGTGAAAAAATCCCCATCCACACATGTCCCACCACCAGCAACGTGCGGTTGTCGTCGGGCCGTTCATGGCGATAGTGCTGCATGGCCAGATAACTGCACGCCTGACAGAATGCCGCCCCCAGTCCCAACATAAGTCCGGCAATCATGATGCGGACTCCTGACCCGCGGCCAGTTCCCGCAGCAGCGCATCCACCAGTGTGACCACTTCCGGCAGCGCTTCGCGCGCTGTGGCCTGATCCAGATCATGCACATGCCAATAACGGATCCGCTGGGCATGCGCAGGATGCCGTTGTTCCATCAGCCGGCGGTGTTCATTTTCTTTCAGTGCGATAGTCAGCTCCGCCCGGTCCAAATCCGCAGTAGTTACCCCGCGCGGCAGCGCTTCGGGCCGTATGGGCGTGATCCCCATCTTGGCCAGTGTTTCCAGCGTCCAGGGCGCGATGGGGCCGAAGTTCACCCCAATGCCCAATTCCACGGCCAAACCCGCCGAATCGGCTCGCCAATGCAACTGGAGCCGTTGCGCATGATGATTGAAGTACTCTTCGGCAAAACGCGAACGATAATAATTTCCGGTACACAGGAACAGCACTTGGCGCATGGGTTACTCTTACGGGCGGCTCGTAGGTTGGGTGGTTGGTTGGGGCATAGGCTGGGTCGCGGGTTGGGTCGCGGGTGCCACCCGTTTCAGATACTCGCTGGCGGCTTTGGCCAGCGGGGGCAAATTGGAATTGCTGAAGTCGGATATTTTCGCCAACAATTCCGGTGTGCACTGTCCCGCCTTGCCCGCCGCCTGGATGGCCACAATCCGGATATCCACAATCTGATCATCCAACATTTTCAAGAGCAGCGCATCCTTGTCCGCGCGTTTGCTGGTGGGAATCCGCTGTGCGGCGATGACCCGGGCTTTGGGCTCGCTGGCGGTACTGAGCGGGGCCAGCCAATCTTCCGGAATAGCCACTTGCTGTTCCGCCCGACCCAGAGCCGCCCAAATAACCAGATCACTGCGGCCCGTACCAATCTGCTTGGCGATGGCGGCCTGCAGTTCCGGCGCCTGCCAACCGCCCACCTTATAAGCCACAATGCCGGCATGACGATCGCCTTTTTCCACTTGCTGAATCAGGAAGGGCAGGGTTTCTTTATTCTGTAATTGGGCAATCGTGGCAATCAGCCATTGCCGCCCCTCGGCGGTCAGCGCCTTGTCGTTCCATAACGTGATCAGGGACGGTGCGATTGCACTGCCATACGCGATTGCCCGAATATTGGCCGCTTGTCCGGCCACGGCGTTATGGGTAAAACCATCACGCAGTTCCACCAGCAACGCCATGCGTTCCCCATCATTCAGTTGGTTAAAATCGGGCGCGGTGGGGGTGATATTGAACGCGCTGGAGGTCCATACCGTGGTCTTGCCATTTTGCGTCCGCGCGGCAATAACTTTGAGTTTCACTTTTTCGCCCAGCAGCAAAACCTTGTCCAAATTTCCCGCCACCGCGGGCCATGGACGTTGGGCCGTGTTGATCGGCAAGCCCTGTTGCATGGGAATCCCGGCTACCATCGGTCTGACTTCGATCTTGTCAAAGGACCACGTTTGGCTGGCTGCAGCGCCCAGCGCCATGGGGGCCGTGAACCATAATTGTTTCCCCTGGACCAGCAGAAAATAAATTTGTGCATCGGCCGGGGCCTGCGGGGTGCTGCCGTCCTGCGTTTCCCAGCGCACGCGCAGACTGGATGTCTCATTGGCGCGGGTGCCCGAGACCACATCCAACTGCAGCCGCAGGTTATCCTGCCAGGCGCTGACCGCGATGGGCAGGGCTTCGGCGGTGGGGGCTGCGGGTTGGGCGGGTGACGGTACGGCGCAGGCGAGTGTCGCGGCCCAACCCAAGGCCAGCATGCCCGCGTACATGGAAAAGGTTTTATTCATACCCCAATAATAGCATAAAGCCCCATCTTTTCAGATAACCATCTGCCAGAACTATGCTTACGGGCGGGTCTACGGCATAATATCGGCATGGAGCAACGTTTCCCCATCCTCTTGCTGATGCTGGGTTTAGGTGCGTTGGCAGGCCAGGCCGACGATACCGATATCCAGGACCTGCTTAAGGCTGCGCCGGTTACCGCCGCCCCGGCCAGTCAACCCCAGCCTGCTACCCAGCCGGTCAGTACCAGCCAACCCGCCGAATCGGCCCCCGAACGGGCCCGACAAGGTGTCATCATACTCTCCGATCAGACGCGCTTGGCCGGACCGATCTGGACCACGCTGGCCACCCCGCTGCGCGTCTGGGAACCCGATCAGAAAGTTTACCACGATGTGTCCTGGGATGTGGTGGCCAAAATCGAAGTGGTTGATCCCAAGTCAACCATGGAAGACGACTGGCGCTGGCTCAAAGAAGGCTCGAATGAAAAAGTCTTGTCCGGCAAACAGTACCCGCTGGTGCAGGCCAGTTATCGCCTCACCCTGACGCAGGGTGAGGTCGTCATGGGTACTGTGGTGGCGCCCATCAGTTGTCTGGTCCGTGGGCAACGCGTGAATTTGGCCCTTCATAAAAAGTGGCAGGGCGAACTGGGCCAGAAACTCTCCGACCTGCGCTACATACAGAGTATTGAATTGGCCCCTGCCACGACTACCGCGCCGGCACGCCGGACGACCCAGCTTCCCCTGTTGGATTAAGCACCATGACGGGAATCAACGCGCCACAATTATCTCCCACTACCAACGCCCGCCCCGGCATGAAGTTGCTGGGCTTGTTGGTTTTGGCGCTGGTATTACGCTTGCTGGCGGTGGGGTTTATGCCCCAGACGCAATGGCCCGATGCCCAGGAATACCACGCCTTGGCGCTGGATATTCTGCACGGGCAACCGTATCAGGTGCATGGTCTGCTGGCGACCCGGATGCCGGGTTATCCCATCTTTATCGCCGGTGTTTATGCGGTGGTGGGGGTGCACCCACAGGCCGTATTATGTGTGCAGGCGTTATTAAGTACTGCGGCCGTGGGTTTGGTGTGGTTACTGGCCCGGCGGTTATGGCCGGGCAGTGAATGGCTGGCCGGGTTGATTGCATGTTTGGACCCCTTGACGATTGCATTCACCGCCTGTTTGTTGGCTGAAATCCCCTACGCCGTAGTATTGCTGGCTTCGTTATGGTGCTTGCTACAGATCCTCACCGCACTGCCTTCACGTGGGCTATACCGACAGGCCGTTTGGTTGGGCATCTTGTTGGTGATCGGCGTGTATTTGCGCGCCGCGAGTTTTTATCTGGCGGGGGGCTGTGTGCTGCTGGCTACCTACGGACTGTGGCGGCATGGTGCTGTGCGTGCATTGGGGGCAGGGCTGCTGATGCTGGTAATCATCCTGGGGGGCTTGGCGCCCTGGTGGCAGCGGAATCAACAATTATTAGCCATGAGCCCACCCCGGCTAACCACCTTGGAAGGTGTGAGTCTATACGAATCGGTTTATGCGCAGGCTGATGGCGGGCCCCAGCAAGATCATTTGTCCGTGCCCCTGACGTTGGCTTTGCAGGATGAAGCCACCCGCGATGCCAGTTACCGGCAGATGGCTTGGCAGGCCATCGTGGCCGATCCGCTCCGGCAGTTACGCTTGGCCGGGATAAAACTGGCCCGTACCTGGAGCCCCTGGTTGAATGATCCCGCCCAGCGCAATAGCCCGCTCCAAGGGCCATTAACACTTTGGTACATCGGTTTATATGGTGGTATTGCGCTAGGCATAGTAGGGTTGTGGCATCGGCAGCGCGGAATTGTATTCGCATTGATGATATTGCCGATAGTATACTACAGCCTGCTGCACAGTCTGTTTTTGGGCTCGGTACGGTACCGGGTTCCTTGGCTGGGTCTTCTGGCCGTTTTGGCCGGTATCGGTCTGTTTGGTTTATGGCAACGTCTGCGGCGGAACACCGCCGGGGCAGAAGTGAAGGTATGAGTCGTTACATCCGGGGTAATCCTGCACGCTGGTGGCGCAGCCGACATGTCGGCGGGCTGCACCGTGCGCCGGTGGCGATGTTTATCAGTCCGTTGCGCAAATTCTCGACTTTTTTAACCTTGACGTTATTGCTGGCCGTGATTGTGGGTGGGTGGGCGATCACACGGCCCGAACGCATCAGCCGTCTGGCCGGTTTGGCTTTGACCAATTTGGTCGGCCATCCGGTGCAGATTCAGGAAGCCAGCCTGACCTGGTCGGGCACGCTGCAATTACGCGGCGTGGAAATTCTGTCGGAACTGGGACAGGAACCGTGGAATCAGTTGTTACACGCCCAGGAGCTGACCCTCCGCTTTGACTGGTTCTCGCTCCTCACCGGCCAGCTCAAACTCACCCAGATCACCGCCATCCACCCGACCGTGCGCCTCACCGAACAGACCGAAGGCCACCGCGGGGAACTGGTCGGCATGATGCCCCCCAACAGCACCCAATCTACCACCTCGATGGGCGCGGGATTGACGCAATTACCCGTGGTCCTGCTGCGCGATATGGAAGTGGTCTGGGGCGAGTTGCGCGAAGATGTGTACCGTAAGGTTTCCACCACCAATTTTAACGGCCGTCTGGTCCCGGAGCCCGGCAGTGCATCACAGTACACCTTTGAATTGATTCAGGATGTGCCCCAGGGTCAGGGGCTGCGCATTGACGGCAAACTGGCCCTCCCCAGCGGTCGGGTGGAAGCCTGGACGGAAAATCTGGCGCTCAATCAGACCCTGCAGGATGTCATGCCCCGGCCGGTCCGCCAGTGGTGGCAGGCCCATAATTTACATGGTCGCCTGCGCCGATTATTGGCGACCTACGATCCCGTCAATGAAGCGGTGGGGTTGCGGGTGGTCCTCGATGGCGTGGCCTTCGGGGTGGATATTCCCGCCACGCTGCCCGAACCGCACACCGTCACGCTGGAATTGGCCGAACTACGCGGTGAAGCGGAATTGCAATATGAAAAGACCCTGTCCCTGCGCAGCACCGGCCTCACGGCCCGCATTCTGGGGATTGACGTGAAGTTGGATGCCGATGTGCGCGATGTGCTCAATCAGGGGCCGTTCAGTTTACGGCTGCAGGTGGATGATGCCACGGTTGGTCCAGATTATCCCGCTCTCCTCCGGGCCTTTCCCGAAACCTCCGATGTCCTGGACCGCTTGCGTCCCCAAGGCCGGTTTGGCGCCGATTTTTTTGTCACCCGCAACGAACCCCGGGCCGAACCCAAGTTCGTGGGCACGTTGGAATGTAAAGATGCCGGTTTGCGTTTTGTCCATTTCCCCTTCCCGGTTAAAAAGGGCAAAGGCACCGTGGAGTTCCGCGAAGGCGTGGCCTACTTCAAAGATGTGCAGGGCTCGGCCGATGGTTATCCCATGCAACTGTCCGGCTACGCCGGTCTGACACCGGAAAATCAGACATTGGATTTGGTGATCACCGCGCCGCGGGCGGGGGTGGATGAACGCCTGAAGTTGTGTCTGCCCGAGCGCTATCAGGACGCCTGGGAATTATTCGCCCCCAGCGGGGAAGCGGCGGTAAAGTGCCGAATCTATCGGGCCGATCCCAGCATTAACAATCCCAATATTGACGTGCAGGTGCGGATGCTGGATGTGGCCGCGCGGTATGAACGGATGCCCTACCCGATTCAGCATCTGAATGGTGACCTGCGTTTTACCGATGATAAGGTCGTGGTGGATAATCTGGTCGGGCAAACCGGACCGGACCAAACCGGGCGCATCCGCATCAATGGAACGGTGGTTTACAGCGGGGGTATGCAGAATGTAAAACCCGATCTGCGCATCCGCGGCTATGACCTGCCCGTGACCCCGGATCTGGTGATCGCTTTGCCCGTCAATTACCGCAGCTGGCTGCAGCGGGTGCAATTGCAGGGGCGTTTGGGCGTGGATAGCCAACTGACGGCCGCCCCTAATGGTGATACCAAAGTTGCCGCGACCTTGCAGTTGGCCGACGGCCGGTTGGCGCCGAATTTTCTCCCTTGGGCTCTTACCCGGGTCGCCGGCCGTATCACGATAGCAGATGAGGAAATCGGCATTCATGACTTGGTGGGTCAGCCCGAAGACCAGCCCGAGGCACGCTTGACCTATAACGCGAAAATTAATCTTGGCCCCGACGGACTATCGATTGTGCATCAGGCCCAGGCGCAGGCCCAGGGCTTGAAAATTGACGCCCGCGTCCCCGGTTTTCTGCCTGACCAATGGCAGGCCTATTGGCGGGAGTATCAGCCGACTGCGCAGGTGGACCTAACCGCCAGTTGGAATCATCATATTCCCCCCGCACCTCAGCCGGACCTGACGGCCACCACTTTGCCCGTCAGCGCGGCCCAGACGCAGCCCACCGGCATGGGGGGCGAGATCTCCGATCTTAAGGTACGCATGACGGTGCGGGATGGAGCGGTGACTTTACCGATGGGCAAAACCCGCGTCACGGATCTGAGCGGGGAAGTCACGCTGGACCCCAAGTTGCTGGAAATGGCCCAATTAAAATTTACCGTGGATACCGTCAAGGCGGAGGCCCACGCACGCTATCAGCCGGAGAAGAAATTACTCGAAGCACAGTTACAGGCCAATGCGCCGCAGATGCCCCCCGCGCTGATCGCCGCCATTCCGGGTGGTGGGGGGGCCTTCATCCAATCCCTCAAGCCCACCGGCGTTATGCAGTTGCTGGTGCCCAGTTTCACCGTCCAATGGAAAGATGACAAAGCCATCATCGCCATGGACACGAATCTGACCATGCAACAGATGACCACCTCCGGCCCGTTGGAAATGACCGCCCGACAGTTTACGTTACAAGGGAAAATTGGCTGGATCCATGGTGGTGGCGGGGTGGACATCATCGGCAAAATCGCCGGGGATCATTTGACCATGGGCAAACGCCCGATTGATTCCCTGTCCGCTGATATTGTGGCCAATTCCGATAATCAAGCCATCTCGCTGCAACAGATCACCGGCCAGATCGCCGAAGGCACTTTGCAGGGCAGCCTGCTGTTCAAGCTGGTCAAAGGGGGCAGCTACGAAGCCTCCCTCACCCTGACCGACGCGAATGTGGCGCTGATTGCCCTGGCGCCCGATGCCACCGAGGAAGAACGCCAACGCTTTGGCAAAGGCCGGCTGACCGCTTCGCTGGCCGTTCAGGAAAGCTGGGGGGATCAGCCTCAGCGCACCGGCCGGGGTTCGATGCTCATCCATGATGCCGCGCTGTATAACGTGCCGCTGACCATGGGCCTGCTCCAGATTGTCACCCTGCGTTTGCCGGTCAGCGAAGCGTTCTCCAGTGGTGAAGTATCGTATTATGTGCAGGACGATAAGGTTACGTTTGAGAAAGTTTTGCTGGCGAGTAAAGGAATGAATCTGGCCGGTCTGGGCACGTTGGATTTAACCAAGCGGGAGATTAGCATGCAAATGGTCACCGCGTCCCCGCAGGGTTTCAGTATCCCGCTGCTTTCCCCGCTGCTGGAGGGTTTGCGCGGCCAACTGTTGCAGATCGAAGTCTTGGGGCCGTTGGATCAACCGATTATCCGGCCTCTGCCTTTGGGTGCCATTACCGGCCCGTTGGCCCGTCTGGTGGATCAGATCCGTCAACAGAGCGATAAATAACTGCTTGCAGCCCGACTGCCGCGAGCATAACGTATGGATTATTCAGCTAAAGGAATGGCCTTATGGAAACTCCGCGGATCGGTATTATTGGTGGTTCGGGTCTGGGCCAGAAGCTACTCGCCGAGGTCAAAGGCCAGAGCGTGGAAGTGGATACCCCCTTTGGTAAACCCTCCGCTCCGATCGTGCTGGCGGATTGGGGCGGCATCCCCATCGCCTTTCTGGCCCGGCATGGCGTGGGCCATCTTTTCAATCCATCCACCATTCCCTATCGCGCCAACATCTACGCGCTCAAGGCGCTGAATTGCCGCTGGATCGTGGCATCCGGGGCGGTTGGTTCGCTGCGTGAGGAAATTCGTCCCAGGGACCTGGTCATAGCCGATCAGGTGATTGATAAAACCTTCCGGCGCGACAACACCTTCTTTGAACATGCCGCGGTTCATGTGGAATTCGCCGACCCCTTCTGCCCGGAACTGCGCAAGATCTTGATTGAAAACAGCCCCGGCGCCGAGGCCGAATTCCGCATCCGGGGCGGGGGCACCTATGTGTGCATGGAAGGCCCGGCCTTCTCCACCCGCGCCGAATCGCTGATGCATCGCAGTTGGGGCGGGGACCTGATCGGGATGACCGCCATGCCCGAAGCCAAACTCGCCCGCGAGGCGGAAATCAGCTATGCCCTCGTGGCGCTGGCCACGGATTACGATTGCTGGAAAACCCATGCCCTGAATCCCAGCAAGCATGCCCTGATCGAAGAAATCAGCGGCAATCTTTCCAAAGCGACCAGTCATGTCCAGCAATTACTGACTCAGGCCTTGCCCGCAGTTTGGGAATGCCGAAAGCAGGATTTTCCTTCGCACCACGCCATGGAATTGGGAATTTGGAGCAACAAGAGTGCCATTGACCCAGCCGAAATCAAGCGGTTGGCCCTGCTCTGGGGTAAGTATTTCTAACCTGATCTGATATGAGATAAAAAAGCGAAACCGGTGCCTAAGCCGAATTCTGTCCCGGTTGGCCGGGGGTGATCATTTCTCTAGGCCCGCAGTTGCCCACGGGCTCAAGCGATCTACCCGAGACCTGTGAAGCGGGGGTTCCTCACCGCCGAAGCGGCTTCGTACTGACCACACCTCTGTGGCCGCAGGCCGAAGCCCACGACCACGCGCGCCGGGCCGGCGCTTGGGTCTCTTATTTGATCTTGCACCGGGTGGGGTTTGCCATGCCGCGACGGTCACCCGCCACGCGGTGCGCTCTTACCGCACCTTTTCACCCTTACCATCCCGGCAAGCCGGCATGGCGGTTTATTTTCTGTGGCACTGTCCCGCATCATGCACCGCCCGAAGGCGGCTCCAGACGGGTGGGCGTTACCCACCACCCTGCCCTACGGTGTTCGGACTTTCCTCCCGGCTTGCGCCGGGCGATCACCGCACCGGTTTCGCTGGATTGTAGTATAACCGAAGTCATGGTATCCAGATATGAAAATCTACCTCTGGCCCCGTGCCATGGAATTGGGTATCATAATCCGTGTTGGCGACCCTAAGCGCTTGTAGCTCAACTGGATAGAGCAGCGGATTTCTAATCCGCAGGTTGCGGGTTCGATTCCCGCCGGGCGCAGAATCAATCTCTTTGGTATTATCGTCCGCAGTAGTCAATCAACCGTGCTAATTCGCTGCGCATGTCTTCGCGGCTGACGATCTTATCCACGAAGCCTTTATCGCGCAGGAATTCGGCACGCTGGAAGCCTTCGGGCAGTTCCGTCTTGATCGTGTTCCAGATGGTCCGCGCACCGGCGAAGCCGATCATGGCCTTGGGCTCCGCGACAATCACATCGCCCAGCATGGCAAAGCTTGCCGTGGTCCCACCGTAGGTGGGATCGGCCAGCAGTGATATGAACAATCCTCCGGCCTGATCCAGCCGCGCCAGCGCTGCCGAAGTTTTGGCCATTTGCATCAGCGAGATGGTGGATTCCTGCATGCGGGCCCCGCCCGAGCAACTGACTACCACCAGCGGCAGCTTTTCCTTCGCGGCCCGTTCGATGGCCCGGGTCAGCTTTTCGCCCACCACCGCGCCCATGGAACCGCCCATAAATTCAAAATCCATCACCGCCAGAATCAGCGTCCGGCCTTTGATAAAGGCCTGGCCGGTAACGATGGCATCGCTGTTGCCGGTCTTTTTCTGTTCGGCATCCAACCGGGTCTGATAGCTCTTTTGATCCACAAATTTCAGGGGGTCATGGGGCATGACTTCGGTATCGTGTTCCACAAACGACCCATCATCCACCAGCGAACGGATGCGGGCCCGGGCGCCCATGCGGAAATGATGACCGCATTCGGGGCAGCAATAGAGGTTTTCCTCCATCGTCTTGCGATAGATGGTCTTTTCGCACGCCGGGCACTGGAGCCACAGCCCCTCGGGAATGGCCACATGCTTGGTGGTTTTCGGGTGAACATCGCCCCAGGTCGCTTGCTTGGCCTTGGCCATAGTGATTCCTTGCATAAATAGGGCCTGCCTATGCGTCCATGCGGCGGGGCAGGCCATGATTTCGTTGCGTCATTTTAACACATCCCGGCAGGCTGGGGAATAGGGTGGGCAGGGGGCAGGGATTACGCAGCCGCGAATTTTCAATAGGTGTGTTTGGGAGACGTAATGGTGTTTTACGGCAATAAACGACTCATTAAGATGATGCCATACCCACACCATTTATACTTGTTCGGTTTGATTCCGCATGGTTATAATCACCGCGTGTGCCACAACACGTGCGTCCATGATTCGTGGGAAAAGTAATCTGGCAAGGAGCATTGATACGTGAAAGCAACGCATTGGATCGGCTTGGGTGTATTACTGGCGAGTCTGTGTTACCTCACCGGCTGTGGGCCATCATTGGAAACGCGCATCAGCCGCTGGCCCAGCGGTGAGGAACGCGTTCGTGAGTCCTATTATGTTACTGAGTCAGGCCAGAAGGTCCGGCATGGACCAACGATATTTCTAAATACCACCGGTACGGTCATTGCAGAGGGGGAATGGCGCGACGATAAGCCCTGGAGTGGGGTCTGTTGGATTCCGGCTTTTGGGGATGCGGGAAGTTGGGGCGGGGTGGGCCGCTTCGAACGCTTTGAGGAAGGCAGGTCGCTGGGGCAGGTTCCCGTGGTAGAATTGCGCTGATCACCCCCGCAATCACAACAAGTGGGGATGAAATCGCAAAGTATTTCGCGTGTGCGAAGATATTTTGTCGTGTCGTCATTCTGATTGTTCCACGTGGAACAATTCCACGGTACCAGACAAACTGGTACAGTTTCGCCTGCCACGCCACCTAATCCCCGTTGGCTGGACGTTCCGGCGGTTTTTTCGTAAAATGGGGGTCTTTGTTGCCCTTGCGGCCCTTAGGGTCGTATGTCGGCGTAATCGCAGCGGTATTACTTAAGCAGGTAGGTGGAAAATGGCGGAAATTGATGCCAAAGTCGTAATGAAACTCCGGGCTATGACCAACGCCGGGATGATGGAATGCAAAAAAGCCCTGACCGAAGCCAACGGCGATATGGACGGGGCCTGTGAATTGCTCCGCAAGTGGGGCGCGGGCCGGGCGGAAGCCAAGGCCAGCAACGAAATGAAGGAAGGCTTGATCGCCGGTAAGGTATCCGCCGACGGCAAGACCGGCGTGCTGGTCCGTCTGGGCTGCCAGACCGACTTTGTCGCCCGTAACGATTCGTTCCAGGCCTTGCTCAAGGATCTGGTTGATCTGGCCTTTGCCAACGATATCAAGGGTCCCGCCTGTCTGAACAAGCTGGTCGCCCCGAGCTTTAACAAGACCGTCGAAGTGGTCTTGAACGAGTTTGCCGGCCAGACCCTGAAGGAAAACATTCAGGTTACCGGTGCGGCCCGTTTTGTCAGCGCCGATGGCGTGGTCGGGCTGTATGTCCACCACAACAGCAAGGTCGGTGGTCTGGTCCAGATTGATGGTTCCACCGCCGAAGCCGCCGCCAAGGTGGCCAGCGAAGTGGCCATGCACGTCACTGCGGGCATGCCCTTCACCCCCGTGGCTGTGAATCGCGATGGCGTCCCGGCCGATCAGTTGGCCAAGGAACGCGAAATCGCCGCCGAAGGCCTCACCGGCAAGCCGGCGAACATCGTCGAGAAGATTGTCGCAGGCAAGATTGAAAAGTTCTTCGAAGACCGCGTGCTGGTCGAACAGCCCTTCGTCAAGGACGACAAGAAGCGCATTCGCGAACTGGTCGCCGACGCGGGCAAGATTGCCGGTGCCACGCTGACCGTCAAGGCCTTTGCCCGGTATAAGGTCGGCGAAGTCTAAGCCGTAATTTCATAGAATCGCACAAGTAAAGGGAACGGGGTCTATGCCTCGTTCCTTTTTTCGTATAAACTGGCGGTAGCTGCCACACCCGCTCCGGGGTGGTGCACCCTAAACGAGGTACAATTCATGGCCGGTCATCCGTATAAACGTATTCTGCTCAAAATTTCCGGCGAAAGTCTCAGCCATGAGGGACAGTTGGGCATCGAGCCCGAAACCCTGATGGTCACCGCGCAGGAAATTGTGGATGTGGCCCGGTGCGGGGTGCAGGTGGCCGTGGTGGTGGGTGGGGGTAACCTCATCCGCGGCGAAAAGTTGGCCCGTTCGGGCAAGATTCAACGCGCCACCGCCGACTACATGGGTATGCTGGGCACCGTGATGAACGCCCTGGCGCTGCAAGACGCCTTGGAAGCCCTCGGCCAGCCCGCCCGGGTGGTCTCGGCCATCGCCATCGCGGCGGTATGCGAACCGTTCGTCCGTCGCCGGGTCATCCGGCATCTGGAAAAGAACCGCGTGGTCATCCTCGCCGCCGGGACCGGCAATCCCTTTGTCACCACCGACACTTGTGCCACCCTGCGGGCGGCGGAAATCGGCGCCGATATCGTGATGAAAGCCACCAAGGTGGACGGCGTCTACGACAGCGATCCCAAACTTAATCCCGCGGCCAAGCGTTACGAAAAATTGACCTATGCCGATGTGTTGCGTGATAATCTACGCGTGATGGATATGACCGCCATCAGTATGGCCATGGAACAGAAAATGCCGATTCTCGTCTTCAACGTCAAACAGCCCGGCAACATTATGCGGGCCATTGCCGGTGAGCCGGTCGGCACCTTGGTATCGTAAGCATTGCAGACGCTAAAGCTCTTTTGCGGGAGGCACAATTATGCCCTTGGACGAAATCGAATTTGAAGCGGAAGAAACCATGGAAAAAGCCGTGGAGCACTGCCGGCACGAATTTCGCGGTCTGCGCACCGGCCGGCCCACCACGGCACTGGTGGAATACATCAAGCTGGACTACTACGGCGCCCAGTCGGATTTGAAGTCGGTGGCGGTCCTGACCGTGCAACCGCCCAACAGTATCGTGATCAAACCCTTTGAGGCCAGCATGCTCAAGGAAGTGGTCAAGGCGCTGGAAGAGGCCAATCTGGGCATCAATCCCCAGATCGAAGGCAAGCAGGTGCGGCTGATGCTGCCCGCGCTGTCCGGCGAACGCCGGCAACAGTTGGCCAGCAAGGTCAAAGACGTGGCCGAACATGCCCGCATCGCCATGCGGAACGTGCGCCGCGATGCCAACAAGAAAATTGACAACGAAGAAAAAGCCGGTCTGATGACCGAGGACAATGTGGAACGCGCCCATGAGTCCATCCAGGAACTGCTGAAGCGTTACGAAGCCAAGGTGGAAGAATTGGTCGCGACCAAGACCAAGGAAATCATGGAAAGCTGACCTAAGTAAGGAAGCCCGCCATGCCGCGTGAGACCATGGAACAACGTCGGCAGCGGGCAGGGCGAATCTACGCTGGCTTACGGCAGATCTATCCCGACGCGCACTGCGAGTTGAACCATCGTAATGCCTGGGAATTGCTGGTGGCGACCATCCTTTCGGCCCAATGTACCGATGTCCGAGTGAATATGGTCACGC
>JBIJDM010000210.1:0-5020 GCA_044344145.1 Phycisphaerae bacterium | reverse complement strand
CGGTACCGGCCGGCAAGGCGGTGTGTTTGGACCGCAAGACCGGAACGAGCTTGTGGCAGACCCCGCTGGGCGATGCGGTGCTGGGGGCGATTGCGGTGGTGGACGATACCGCCTACGCGCCCATCCGCAGTGGCGAGTTGGCGGCGCTGCAATTGACCGATGGCAAGCTGCTCTGGCGTCAGGCTATTTCCGGCAAGGCGCCGCTGCTGGCGAGTCCCGCGGTGGCGGGGCGTTATGTTTACGCCGTGGCCAATGATGGCACGTTGGCCATACTCCAGCGGTCCGATGGCAAAGTATTGGAAACCACGCAGGTGAATTCCCCCACCATGCCCGGACAGGACGGTTTCTCGGTAAGTTCGCCGGTGGTGGTGGATGGACGTTTGTATGTGGGTTCGGAAACCGGCGGGCTGCGTTGCTTCGTCGGCGGCAAGGAGGCACCATGAGTAGTCCCTAGCAAATGGATTTGCGTGATGCGGCTGATATCAAGATTGTGGGGGGTAAAGCCCTGAATCTGGGCCTGTTGCTGCGGGCGGATATGCCTGCGCCCGGTGGGTTTGTGGTCACCACGGCCACCTATCGCGCCGCCAAGGCGCAGGGCGGTATGCCCGCCGAAGCCCGCGCTAGTATTTTGGAAGCTTATGCCCGCATGGGCCGTCCGCAGGTGGCGGTGCGCTCCAGCGCCACGGCGGAAGACTTGGCCGAAGCCTCGATGGCGGGGCAGTATGGCACCCATCTGCGCATTGAGGGCGATGACGCGCTCTTGCATGCGATCGGCTTATGCTGGTCCAGTATCGAACGCGCTGGCACGCTGGCGTATCTGCGGGAACATGGTCTGGACCCCGATACCGTGGCGATGGCCGTGGTGGTGCAGTTGATGGTTCCCTCCGATGTTGCGGGGGTGGCCTTCTCCACCGACCCGGGCACCGGCGCCGCCCCCGGCGTGGTGATCGAAGCCAGTTGGGGACTGGGCGAAGCCGTGGTCTCCGGCCATGTGCAACCCGACACGTTTCGGCTGGATGCCACCTCGGGCCTGATTCTCGAAGCCCACATCGGCAATAAAGCCCATTGGTATCCGCCGCGCGGCGTCAGTGGCCAGCAACCCGTGCCGGAAGAACGGCGTGCGCTGCCCTGTGTGAACCACGCGCAACTGCGCGAAATCTGGGCCTTGTGCCACAAAGTGGCCGCCCACTTCGGCCGGCCCCAGGATATCGAATGGGGCATCGCCGGCGAGAAACTTTATCTGCTGCAATCGCGGCCCATCACTACGTTAGAACACGCGGAAGAATCGATCTCCGCCTTGGATGATGTGCGCGCCCAGTTGACCGCCGATCTGGATCGGCAGCGCGGCCCGTGGGTGCTGCACAATCTGGGCGAAACCGTGCCCCGGCCGACACCATTGACGTGGTCGGTTCTGCAACGCTTCATGTCGGGAGCGGGTGGCTTTGGCGAACTGTACCGGATGGCCGGATATCAACCGAGCGCCAAAGTGCAGACGGCAGGCTTTTTGGATCTGATCGGTGGCCGCATCTATATGGATTGCAGCCGGGCTTCGGAGATGTTCGCCGCCGACTATCCCTTTGCTTACGATGTCGAAAAACTGCGTCATGATCCCCAGGCCGCACAGGACCCGCCGACAGTGTCGGTGGGTAATGCCGGCCAGCGCATGCAGGCCGCGCGGCAGAGTGCCGCGGTCTATCACAAATTGACCGAGTTGGCCGTGGATTTGGACCGCAAACTGCGGCAGGATGAGTTCCCCCAATTCGCCACCTGGTGTGCCCAAGAAAAACAACGCTCCCTGGCCGCGCTGAGTGGTGCGGAATTGGTGGCCTTGTGGGAAACCCGTGAAGCCAAAGTGATGGACGCCTTTGCGCCGCGGTCACTGCTGCCGAGTTTTGTGGCCGGTTGGGCGCTGGCGGAGTTGAAGAGCTTCCTCACCGAACACTGCTGGAATGATGAAATTGAAGTATTGGCCACGGAACTGTCGGCAGGGGGGCCCCCGGATCTGACCTTCCAAGCCAATGCCGGTCTGTATGCCCTGTCCAACGGCAAAATTAAACTGGAAGCGTGGCTGAACCAATATGGCCATCGTGGTCCCGGCGAGTTTGACCTCGCCGCGCCGCGGTGGCGGGAAATGCCCGATTCGGTGACCACCCTCGCCAAGCAATTGGCCAACGGGCCGGACCCGATCACGCGGCATGAGGAATTTGGCCGCCGGGCGCAGGAACATCTGGCTCGGATTGACCGTGATTTGACGCCCGGGCTCCGGGCCACGCTGCGGCAAAAGCTCAGCGCGGTACACCGTTATATGGCCTTCCGCGAAGACGGCAAGTACTTCCTGATGCTGGGCTATGATTTGCTGCGTGATCTGGCACTCGAATCGGGCCGGCGTTTGGGTCTGGGCGAAGGGGTGTTCTATCTCACTCGTGATGAACTCTTCGCCGCACTGCGTATGGGCTTTGCGCCCGATGCGCCGGTGGTGACGCGGCAACGGATTGCCAAAGCCAATACCCGTTTGGAACTGCCGCGCGTGATCGCGCGGGATTCGCTGGCCACGCTGGGCCAGGCCGAATTGCCCCTGAATGCGGATCGTATGCCGGCCTTTGCCTTATCACGCGGTACGGCCACCGGGCTGGCACGCATCCTGATGAGCCCCACGCAGGCCGGTGATCTGGAGCCGGGCTATGTGCTGGTGGCACCGTCCACCGATCCCGCCTGGACCCCGCTGTTCATCAACGCTGCGGCGCTGGTACTGGAATGCGGAGGTTCGTTGTCGCATGGTGCGGTGGTGGCCCGCGAAATGGGCTTGCCTGCGGTCGTGCTGCCGGGGGCGACCAAGCTGCTCAAAGAAGGCGAAGCGATCATTGTGGATGGTGAAGGCGGGGCGGTGCTGCGCGGCAATGCCACGCCGGTGGTCACGGCCAGCCAGAATGAAAACGATACGCATATCCCCTCGGTGGCGTTGCCGCCTCCGCCGGGACCGGTGGAACGGCTCGGTGCCAAGTGGCGCAATGTCTGTTTGGTACTCTGGCTGGTGTATCTGGGCGGCGCGTTCCTGCTGCCGGCCCCGTGGGTCTATGATCCCTCGCTGCGGGTGTTGGATGCAATGTTCTGGCCGCTCTTGGTGGCCGTGGGCAAACCTGCGGCAGTGGCCATCCTCGCCGGAGCACTGGCACTCACGACGATGGTGATGCAGGCCCTGCTGACGGATAACCGCCGTCTGCTGGTGGCCAAGCAGCGTTCTCAATTATTGCAGAAAGATGCGGCCCAATTGCCGGAAGCTTCCCCGCGTCGGGCGGCGCTGCTGGCCGCGGCCGGTCCGGTCTCCGGGCGTTTGCTGGCCGGGGCCTTGTTGCCCATCGCCCTGTTGCTGGGGCCGATGGTCATGATTTTTGCCTGGCTGCCGGAACGGGTTGATCCCAGTGCGGCCAATGCCCCCGCGGGCAGTACCGTGGTGGTCAGCGCGCTGGTGAGTGGTGAACACACCGCACCGGTAACCTTGGCGCTGGCTCCGGATAGTCCGCTGCGCCTTGGCAGTGAAGCTACGATAACCCCGCCCCCAATCCGGGAGACGCTGGAAAAACTCCGCACCCGATGGAGCCAGCCTTCCGACCTCACGGGCCAACCGTGGGACGTGCGGGCCGCAGCGGAACGGACCCGTACCGAAATGCTGGCGGATTTGGATGCGTTTTTGAAAGCCCCGATCCCGGCGCGGGAAATCGCCTGGCCGATTTTGTCCGACGATAAAGCCAACGGGAGTTATAAAGTCACCGTGACCGCCCAAGGTTCCGCCCCGCACAGCATGGATATTGTGTTGGGTGATCTGAATCCGCCCGCGCCGCGCACGCTGGAATGTGGGCCGAACGGTCCGATCCAGAGTCTGAAAATCACCTATCCCAAACCCAAAACCACACTGGTGTTCTGGAAACTGCCCGGGATAAATTGGGACATTGGCTGGTTGGGGGTCTACCTGCTGGCGTATCTGCCCCTCATGCTCATCGCCCGATGGTTGCTGCGGATTGCCTGATGATCTGAAGTTAATGGCACACTGGCCCGGGCGCTTAGCGCCCGGTGGCCACGGCCAGTTGTTCCGCCAGCTTCAGGGCTTCATCACGATCCTTGGCGCTGGCGGTGATGACCGCCCGCAGGTTGGCCAGCGTTTGCTGCGGCCGTTCCCACACGGGTTCATTGCCCATCCATTGGTGATGATGGACCACATCCGGCCCGAAATAGGTCATGGCTTCCTGTACGATGGCCGGGGGCTGTACGATATTCAACAACCTTAGGCCGGGAATCTTTTTGAAGTTCGCCCATTGGTGCCGGGAGTTGGCGCAGCAGTGCATCCCCAACCCGCCGAAATGCGTGGAGAGTTCCGTCAGTTCGGGTAGGAAAAAGTCGGTGAACATGGCTTCACTCACCACGCCCACCTCGTCTTCCGACAGTGTCAGCCCGCCTTCCATATAGTAATCGGGGAAATGGGCGATAAAGTTGCGGCCATAGCGGCGGAACCATTCATCCAGAAACGCGGTGAGTAGCTGCCGGACTTTGTCGGCGAGCGCGTGTACCGCATCCGGCGTTTCCAGCATGGCCAGATAGAAGTCATTCTTGTCCCAGATCAGCGCGACAATATCCATGGGACTTTGCACATCCACCAGCCGCACCAGCGCGCCGGGACCGGCCCGCCGGACCAGTTCGTCGGCAAAATCAAAATGCCGTTGCAGCGCGGGACAATCCAGACTGGGCATCGGCACGCGCTCGGCCTCTTCGGCATTCTGGACCCGCGGCAGGGCAAAGGGCATATTGTCTTCGGGATAGTGCACCGTACAGCCGAACGCTTCCGCAAAGATTTCCGTCCCGCTCAAACAATCCAGATAGGGCAGGGAATCATCCTCCAGCCAGGTCATCCTGCGCAGGTGGCGCTGATAACGATCCCACGCCCACTCCAGACGCTGTGCGGTGGTATCCGGGCGCGGCCAAGGTTTGGGCAGGTTGTCCGGCTGATACTCGATGGTAAAAACGTCTT
>JBIJDM010000209.1:0-5035 GCA_044344145.1 Phycisphaerae bacterium | reverse complement strand
CCTACTCGACGTGGGAACTGGCCGTAGCCAGCCGCCAGCGGGAAATCAACGAACGCCCGCAAGACCCGATTCCGTCGCTCATGTATGCAGAAATGGCTTTCCGCACCGGACGGTTTGAAATCGCCACCCAACAAATGCGCGCCGCTGTGACGAAAACCCTCGCCAGTCAGGACGAGGCCGCGGTGCAGCGGATCTTTGAATCCAATCTCTACATGGCCGAACAACTCATGACCCTGCCGGAGCGCAAGCCCGACCAAACCACCATGGCTGACGGCTTCTTCCGTAACGCCGAAAAAATAGCCCGCAATCCGGTCCAACAGGCCCAGTGGCGAATTTCGGAAGCCAGCCTGCTGCTCAAGAACGACCAAAATACGGTGGCGGTGCAGCGTCTGCATGAACTGCTGGCCCAGAGCGAATGGCGGAAAGCCACCGTTACCGCCGGCGATAGCACCACCCGCGCCAGCGCCCAGGCCGAAGTCTGGCTGCGTGGTCTGAGCTCGAAGGCGGATTTTGCCGCCCTGTATGATCCGTACCACCAAAAAGCCCAGGCCGCATTGAATGCCGCACAGGGCAACCGTACCGCGCTGGGCGAAGTAATGGAGTCGTATCCCATCTCGCCCGCGGGTTTTGACGCGGGGGTTAAACTGCTGGCCCTGACCCGGGCCCAGAATGATTATCCCGAAGCGCTGCGCGTGGCCCGCTGGCTCAATAGCCATGCGGCGGATGACAAGCGGGCCCAAGGCGCCACCGATTTGGCGCTGGCCTATGCCCAATCCGGCCGACCGGCGGCGGTGCTGGCTTGGGCCGAACGTTTGGGCCG
This sequence comes from Phycisphaerae bacterium, assembly GCA_044344145.1. Taxonomy (GTDB): domain Bacteria; phylum Planctomycetota; class Phycisphaerae; order WQYP01; family WQYP01; genus JBAXGE01. The sequence goes on along the minus strand of JBIJDM010000209.1, from coordinate 4,215 downwards.
GCAGTATAGTACGCTGGACGTGGCAATTTCCGGGCAAACCTGCAAAGGTTCCGAAGCCCGGTCTGCCATCCTCAAGCTTCTGCCCCCCGAGGTGGCCACCGTTGAGCCCAAGCTGGATTTGACCGGTATCAAAGATGCGGATAATCCTCTCACATTGCATTCCTATCGCATTGGTACGGGCTATTTACTCGCGCCCCTGGATACCCCGCGATATCGCAATGCGGAAACCGCCGTTTTGCACCGCAATGAACGCGGCACTAATGCCTTGTTTCTATGGGATGCCAAATCGATGAAACACAAAGCGGAGATTGCCCTTACGGCCCGCACGGGCATCGCCCTGCAGGGCTGGGTGGGTGAGAAAGCCATTGTCGTCGCCAGCAACCGCCTGCTGGCGCTCAATGGCAAAGAAGGCACCCTCGCCTGGGAAGCCAGCTTCCCCGTCAAACCCGATCAGTTGCAGTTGGAAATGCAGATGCGCAACATGCAGCAGAACGCCCTGTCGCAAAATGCGCATTTCCAACTGGCCAACAATGAAAACTATGGCATCTCGAACAATATCCAGGTCGGCTCCCCGCTGACCACCAGTAGCTTTATGGGGGATGTGGATCCCCTGCGCACCGGCTCATCCTACCTGATCAATAATTATGGCGGTGGCATGGAACGCATTGGCGCCGTGCGGCTGGCCGGGCAGCGCGTCATCGTGGCCCAGCACGACCGCTTGGAAGCCATTGACGTCCAGAGCGGAAAACGGGTTTGGGCGAACAGTGTCACGTTGCCTTCACCGGTAATCCGCTCGTTGCAGGTGAATGAATCGGTGGCGACCATCATGGTGGATATGCCCGAAGACAACACCAGTAAAATTCTGGTAGTGGATATCGCCACGGGCAACCTGTTGAATACCATCACCAATCCGGACTCGGGCTGGATCACCTGGCAGCAACTGTCGGACGATGACATGCTGGTAACCATGAGCACCAGCGGCGTCAGCGCCTATGACCTGAGCAGCGATGTGCGCACGCCGCGCTGGACCAATAAAAATTTCAACCAGAATGCGATCTTCACCGTGGTCCTGACCCCCTATGGTCTGGTGACGATGGAAAAAGACCTGCGCAGCGCGGCCTGCTATAGCCTGGATGATGGCAAGACCAAAGTCTGGACCACCACCGACCCTCTGCGTTTGCAGGATGGCCTGCTGGCGCTGAGAGATCAGCGCGCCCGTCTGCGTTCCTTCCTGGTCGGCGACACCCTCTATATGCAGTCGGCCACCAATATCGCGGCCCTCAATCCCACCTCCGGGCAAATGCTCTGGCAGACCGCCACCGTGCAGGCCCCCCCGCGCGTGGCCACGATTGTGGCGGATAAAACGGTCGTCACTCTGGCCACCGGCATTAACAATCGCAACGGAAATCGCAGCACCGCGCTATTGGCCATCAACCGCAAGGGCGGTAGTCTGATGGTGCAAAGCCCACTCACCCAGAGCGGTGGCCCCGCGGACTTGCGGGGTTGGCAGGTGTTGGATAACCGTATCCTTTTGAATATCGGCAATGAAATTACGGCGCTGATTCCCGAACGCACCACGCCGGCCAAGTAACCCGTTGGCCGTTTAATACTGGCTGTACCAGCCCCACATGGTAACCACCAGCAGGGCCACAATCGCCCAGCGCAAACGGTATCCCGCCCATTCAAAGCGCCGCCGGGCGTCCGGATCGCTGGACCCGCGGACCATCGCCTCGGCGCGTTGCACCACACTGGGATGTAACACGCCCTTCTGCGTGGGACTGCGGTGCAGCAGGCTGGTAATTTTCACCAGCGCCCGCGTCAGCAATGCGCCATCATCCCGGGCCCATCCCTCCGCGGTAAGTCGTCCCATGTGCCGGGCCGCAAACCAATCCGCCTCGAATTCAAAATGCCGGGCCATGCCGGTAAATACCACCATTAAAAACCCGGCCAGCGCCCCCAGACTGACGGCTTCCTGCGCCCACCTCGGTACCACCACGTCATAGGTTTGCACCCAGTCCACCCCGGCCTCAACCAGCAAAGTCATCGCCCCCGAGCCAGCCATCAACATGATGACATACCACAATGGATGCCACTGTGCGGCGTGGCCGACTTCGTGGGCTAATACCGCCTCAACTTCTTCATCATCCAGCGCCCCCAGCAAACGGTCCGTAATCAGGAAATACCGGCTCCACGGCAGTACCCCCACCACCGCCGCGTTGGGAATGGTGTTATACGTCCGCCACAGGCGAAACCCCGCGAACCGCACCCGATAACGCCGGGCCAGGTCCGCCAGTTTCTGGCCTAAAGCGCCGCCCAGCGGCACCGTCCACCACATCCGCATCATCAGCCAGGGACCCGCCCAGAGTAATCCGATGGCCAGCAGCAACATCAACCACGAATAGGAAATCGGCCACTGGTATACGTATGCCCCCCAACGGAGCAGGATTTGTGCCTGTAAACTTAAAACCACCATGCCCGCCAGAAACCACTGCTGGCGGATATTAAGTACCAGATAATCCATCCGCGTGGGCTGGCACACCGTGGGCCGTCCGAGCAGACTCGCCGTTAAGGCATCCTCTTCCTGCTGCACCCGATCCACCTCGTATTGCCCACACCAACTCAGCAACCAGCCCAGCAATGCCGGCGCCAGCAGACTCCAAACCCCGGCCAGCCATAATATGTTATCTCCCAGCGAATCCACCCCCACCGCCAGTTCGGCCTCCCAACCACCCCATGCCACCAGCCCCACCATCGCCATTCGCCCCCAAACCAAGACCCGGCGATGCCATCGCATCATGCGGTAAGTGCCTATGGGATCACGTCTTAGGAATTTTGACAGCCCATAACCCCAGAGCCATAACCCCACCCCCAGACCGATATGTCCTACCAAGTAATAGGTAAACCGTTCCGGCAAACTCTCCATCGGCAGGGTTAATTCACTGGCAGTGCTGCCCATAATAATCAGCAGCATGAGGATGACGAAGGGTTGAAACATAATCGTTACAGCTTAATACCACAGCGCGGGTTTTGGCGTTTATCGCCGGGCAAAGTGTTCCGGCCGGTGACTTGTGGGCGAGTATAGCCCGTAGCACCACCCCTGCCAAGGGACCGGTCGGGGCGAAAAAATGCGAAATGTAACGGACAAATTAGCAGGTTGTTTTGACAGGCAACCGGGTTAGTCTATAATCCAACCCTATCAGATGGCCGGTCCCGACAATTCCGGCCGCCACGTAGCACGTTTCTATTTTGGGGTATCGAAGCTGGTACCCATGATGTTGCGCCCACACGTTTTCTTGGGAGGTCGCATGCGTTCGAATCGCCTTGAATCTTCACGTATTCTGTTAGCGTCCGCGCTTCTGGCAGCCACGATGTTGGCCAGCCCGGTAGCCCTGTGGGCCCAGCCCGCAGCGCCGAGTTCGGAAGTTGCCGCCGGCCCCGCTGCTGATGAAAAAGTCAGCAAACTCGCCGATGACTTTCTGCACTATTTCACCGTCGGCAATGTCGGTCTGGCGAAAGACAACGCCAGCGCCATTCTGGCCGCCAAGGTGGAACCCAAGGTTCTGCTGGTCAGCTTCGAAGCCGCCGCCAATGGCCGCAACGTCGAAGACCTGGTCCTGCGTGCCCAGCGCACCGAGGAACTCAAAGCCGTGGCCACGGATCTGATGGCCCAGCTCGAAGCCGGCCACCGCGATCTGGCCCGCGATGTGAACCGCATCAAGACCGAAATTGAACGTCTGGACAAAAGCCCCCGCGCTTATCTGATCGGCAAAGAACGCCTGACCAGTGCGGGCGAATATGCCGTGCCGTTCTATCTGCAATATCTGCAGGACGCCTCCAAGCGTAATCTGCATGCCCCGATCACCCAGTTGATGGGCGAATTGGGCAAGCCCATGGTCACCCCCGTGCTGGAAATGGTGGCCCGGAGCGATGACGCCAATCTGCGGACCACGCTGGTCATGGTCCTGGGCCAATTGGGCTATCCCCAATCGGCTGCGGTACTCAAGACCATTGCGAGTGATCCCAAGTCCACCTCGGAACTGAAGACCGCGGCAGAAAAAGCCCTGGCTCTGGTCAACCGTCCCGGCGTGAATGTCGGCGACACCCCCGCCAGTCTCTTTGTCCAGTTGGCCGCGGCGCATTATGACCGCAAGCCTTCCTACAGCGCCCCGTTTGACACCGAAACCGTCAATCCGGTTTGGTATTACAACAAAGGCC
>JBIJDM010000034.1:0-16810 GCA_044344145.1 Phycisphaerae bacterium | reverse complement strand
CGCCCCAGGCCTGAGCGCCTTGCGACGTGCTTGACGTCCTGATGTGTCGCATCGAATCATCACCCATACCCTATGTGAATTATGCGCTCCCGGGGTTTTACCCTCATTGAGCTATTGGTCGTCGTGGCCATCATCGGCGTGCTGCTGGGCATTCTGGTTCCCCTGTTGGGAACGGCCCGGCGGCAGGCCCGTACGGTGGCATGTATGTCCAATATGCGTCAGATTACCGCCGCCACGCTGTTGTATGCCGAGGACCATCACGGCCAGTGGCCCCGGTCCAGCCATTCCGCGCTGGCCAGCGGAGTCCAGCCGTGGGCCTATGCGCTGAGTCGGCAGTGGGGTGCGGGGGATTATGAACCCGGCAAGCCCAACGGGGCCTGGCAGCGCATCCGCGACACGTTACTGAGGTGTCCGGAAGACACGCGAACCGGCAACTATTACAGTTACGGCAAGAGTGTCTGGTTTGAACTGGGGGCCTCGGAAACCGGTGAGGTCTTTGGCAAACTGCGCGGGCCGACGTTCACCCGGGTACACAATGTACCCCGTCCCGGCGAGACCGTGCTGTATGGAGAACTGAACAGCGGTTCGCAAGCCGATCACATCATGGCCCACTACTGGTACTTTGGTGGTTCACCGGAAGTGGCCCAGACGCGCCATGGCAGTGCTTCGAATTATGCACTGGCGGATGGGCACGTCGAAACCCGTATTTTCAAAACCACGTATGAACCCGTTAAACAGGTAGATTTCTGGTATCCGGGCACTGTGCCCAAATAGTTTTTTTAGCAAAGGTTAATTATGAATCGTTTTTCTTGCGTTTGTGTCCTCAGCACTCTTTCCGTGGCATTCACACTGCCGGCCGCACAGGCGGATTATGTAATTCCGCAAATCGGTGGTGGCCAGGTGGGCATGATGGGTGCCCCGATGAAACATGCGGACATCACGTTTGACGGCACCAATCTGGATATCCACGTGGATGATACTGTGGCCACCCCGCTACTGCGTGCGTTGACCGCCCCGGCAAGTTTCGATCCGACCATGCCCTGGTCGGTGCTGGGCACCAAGGATTACAACTTCCAGTACGCCTGGAATCCCGGCGGGTTTATTACCCTGCCTTCCGGCGGGGCGATTTGGATCGAACGACTCAGCCAAAGCAGCGCCAGCCTGCAGACGTATCTGCGGCCCCCGATGTGGACCGATGGCGGTGACCCCAACGCCAAATGGACCAGCATTTTTCAAGCCGATGGCGACCGGATCAAATGGTCCGGGGCCATGCAGCATAATGCCTACGCGGTGCAAATGCCCACGGAGAGCAGCTATACCGCGAGTTATCGCGTGTATATCGGCGACAGCACCACGGGGGCGGTGCTGGATGGGTATGGCTCCAAGGATGTAACCTTGACCTGGAATGCCACCGCCGTACCCGAACCGACCAGTCTGTCCTTGCTGGCGCTGGGCGCGGCGGGGCTATTGCTGCGGCGGCGTAAACATTAAGTTATCGGTTGGTAACATCGGCCACAACCCACAGGGCGTCCCCACCGGGGCGCCCTTTTTCCTGCGCTGCAGCGCCGGGATTACTCGGCCAGGACCATGTTGTTCTTGTGAATCGCTTCCGGTTCCGGGTTGGTCGTATGCAGGAGCTGGGCGATCTCGCCGCTCTTGTGGCCCATGATGATTTCCATATCAGCCCGGGCGTAATTCACCAGCCCGCGAGCGACAATCTCCCCGGCGGGGTCCAGCACTGCCACGGCATCGCCGCGTTTGAATTCGCCGCGCACGGCGGTTACCCCCCGGGCCAGCAGGCTCTTATTGCCGGTCAGGGCTTTGGCCGCACCGGCATCCACCACCAATTCGCCTTTGGTCTTGGCGGTCAGGGCGATCCAGCGCCGCCGCGAGTTCATGCGCCGCGGACCGGGCACCACCAGCGTCCCCACCGCTTCGCCGGCCAGTAATTTCAGCAGGATATTCCGCGCTTTGCCATTGGCAATCAGCACCGGCTCACCCGCGGTGCCCACCGTCCCGGCGGCCATTAATTTGGACCCCATCCCGCCGGTGCCGCGCGACGACTTGGTATCGCGTACCAGCGCGCCGGTTGTGGCCATGTCCTGAATCACCGGCACGGTCTTGCCCGACTCATCGAGCAGGCCATCCACCACACTCAGCAGCACCAGCAAATCCGCGCCCAGCAGGTTGGTTACCTGGGCGGCGATCAGATCGTTATCCCCGAAGCGGATTTCATCCACCGCGACGGTATCGTTTTCATTGAACACCGGCACCGCGCGGTTTTCGTGCAGCGCCGCCACGCAGTTACGCAGGTTCAAATAGCGCTGCCGGTCCTCGAAATCGCTGCGCGTGATAAGCACCTGACCCACAGCCAGACCGTGGGCGCGAAACGCCGCGGCGAAATGATTGATCAGAATACTCTGCCCCACGGCGGCGGTGGCCTGCAACATGGGCAGTTCCTTGGGCCGACCGGGCAGTTTCAATTCCGTGATACCCGCGCCGATGGCGCCGGAGCTGACCAGCGTGGTCATGATGCCGCGCTGATGCAACTGGGCGATCTGGTCGGCGAAGTGGCCGATCAGTTCGGTATCCAACTGGCCGTTGGCCGCGGTGAGCGCGTTGGTTCCAATCTTCACCACCACGCTGCGCACGCCCGCGAGGAAAGATTGCCGGTCGAGAGTTTTACCAGAGTTAGGCATAGTGTGTACAGCATAATGCCAGCGGCCATGGCTGGAAAGTCCACCCATGGCCGCCGTCGGAATTCATGCTTTGCCAAAAGCTCAGATCAGCATCGCCAGCGGCTGTTCCAGCAGGGTCTTGATTTCGCCGAGGAACTTCGCCCCGGTGGCGCCATCAATGACGCGGTGATCGCAGGACAGGCTGAGGTTCATGACCTGGGCCACGGCAACCTGACCGTCTTTGGCCACGGCCTGGGCACTGGTGCCGCCCACGGCCAGAATCGCCGCTTCCGGCGGGTTCACGATGGCCTGGAAATTCTTCACGCCATACATGCCCAGATTGGAGATGGTGAACGTGCTGCCGGTCATCTGGTCGGCCTTGAGTTTGCGCGACCGGGCCAGTTCGGCCAGTTGTTTGATCTCGGCGGAAAGCTGCCGCACGCCCTTGAGGTGGGCATCGCGCAGGACCGGGACGACCAGACCATCATCCAGCGCCACGGCAATACCCAGATTCACCGTGCCATGCTGCACGATATCGGTCCCGCCAAAGCTGGCATTCATGGCCGGCACCCGGGCCAGGGCCACCGCCACCGCGCGGGCGATGAAGTCGGTGACCGAGAGTTTTTCGGGCGTGAGCTGGGCATTGGCCTGGCCGCGCAGGGTCAGCAGGGCATCCATCTGCACATCAATATTGAGATAGAAGTGCGGGATGGTGAGTTTGCTTTCCAGCAAGCGCCGGGCAATGGTCTGACGGATGCTGGAGAGGGGAATTTTTTTGCTTTCCAGCTTGGCGCTGGCGGACGGGGTGGGCAGGCTGGCCGTTTGGGCCTTGACCGGGGCCACGGTGGGAATGGTGCCCATTCCGCTGCTGGGGGCTTTGGCCGGGGCGGCGCCACTGGGACGCTGGGCCGCGGCCTGTTCCACATCGCGTTTAATCACGCGGCCATCGGGGCCGGTGCCGCGCAGCGTGGTGATATCAATTTTGAGTTCATCGGCGATGCGCCGGGCCAACGGACTGATCCGCACGCGGCCGTCGCCGATATGTTCGGCGCCTTCCTTGATGGTTTCGACGGCGCTGGGCTGGGTCTGGGTTTCCACGGCGGTAATGATGGCACCGGTTTCGGTCACAGCCACGCCGGTGGTCTGGGCCTTTACCTCGGCGGGCGTGGCGACCACTTTGGCCACACTGGCCGGGGGCGGGCCACCGGCACCGGCGGCAATTTTCTTGACGTCTTCACCGGGTTTGGCCAATACGACAATGACCCCGCCGATGGGGGTCTTGGCGCCTTCGGGGACCATGATCTTGGCCACGGTGCCGACTTCGAAGGCTTCCAGTTCCTGGGTGGCTTTGTCGGTTTCGACCTCGGCGAGAATATCGCCCGGCTTGACGGCATCGCCTTCTTTTTTCAACCACTTGACCAGAGTGCCATCGGTCATGGTGTCGGACAGTTTGGGCATCGTGATTTCAATGGGCATACGGACTCCTTGGGTCTACCGGCCAGAACGAATCTTAATCCTTAAGTGTATTCACTTTGGGGCGACTCGGAAAGTACCGGGGAAAAAAGTTCGCAAAACCAGCAAATAATGCCGGTTAAGACCGATTTTTGCGGGCAAAAACCAGATACCCCGGCCTTGCGACCGGGGTATCTGTCTCGTATTCAAACTTCGACATTCCGCAACCGGTTAGAAACCAAGCTGCAGCGTCACGCGGGCCACGATATCCTGCGTGTTCAAACCATTGGCCGCACCGGAACTGCTCAAGGCAGATTCGGCGGGTGCAAAGGTCACATCGCTCTGGATCTTGGCGGTGTGGGTGCCAAACAGATAGTAGTTGGCGCCGACACTATAGTAGGTGCCAATGTTGGGGCTGTCTTCGGTCGCCAGCGCGCCAATGCGGGCCAACAGTTCCAACTTCTTGGGGATAATCAGGTAACCGACCTGGGCATAACCGGCATATTCAAAGCCGGAGCTGTCCTGGAAGTTGCTGATCGTGTTGCTGGAATTGACCTGCTGGAAGAAACCGGCGACCAGCAAGCTCCAGCCTTCATACTTGGCGGCGAAATCCAGTGTGCCCCGGAATACATCGCCCCGCAGATTGATCGGCGCGGAGAAGCCGGGCGCGTTGTTCGTGCCCAAGCCCTTGAGCGTCAGGCTCTTGGTACCCGCATCGTTGGCCTGACTATCGTAGCCAACTGCACCACCAATCGACCAAACCAAATCGCGGCCCTTGGCGGGATCGCGCAGATCGGATTCATCGGAAAAGTCTTTCAAGACACCAGCACCGGCAAAAACGGTACGCGCATAGACGGCCAGACGGTTATCGCCATTGCCGGTAGTCCCCTTGGTCCGCTGGCTGCCATCGCCACCGTTATTCAGTTCCACATCATAGGACCACACGTCTTTGACGAAGTCGCCGTAGACCGAAGCGCCAATGGTCTTGGCGGGTTCGAACGGAGCCAGAATTTCGGGCCGTTCCGCGAATCCAAGATTACCGTTGGAAACCAAGTTGGTGCGGCTGAACGGGGCATCATACGCGCCCGCACGGAATTTGAGCGCATCCCCAAAGCTATAGCCGATCCAAGCCTGATTGAGCAGGAACCCACCACCATCATTGCCGCTGCTGAATTCGCCTTCGATCGCGTAGGTCAGATCTTTGCTCAGGACATTACCCGAGAAATTGAGCACTGCGCGACGAATGGAGAAGCCGTTAACGTCCGTATCATCGCTGGGCGAAGCCGTGGCGTTGACCGCGTTGTTCTTCTTGTCCTGGAAAGCAAAGGTGTAGCGGACCTGGATGCGTCCACTGATTTTGAGCAGGAAATTGTCGTCGGCGGACTTCAGGAAGAAGCCCTTATTGTAACCGGCCAAGAGACCGCTGTCCTGGAACTGGCCGCGGGCGCGAGCGTCCGCAATCACTTCCTGCACCAGACCCTTGATCTGCTCGGAACGTTGCTCGGTGAGCCAGTTTTCGTTCTGCGCTTTCTCCAATTCCGCGATCCGCGCCTTGAGGGCGCCCAATTCACTGGCCACATCGGTCGCGGCCGCCGGGGCGTCAGCGAATGCCAACGAACTCACCGCCAACGCGGCAAGCACCCCCCACATCGTGTGCTTAGACTGCATAAACATTCCTCCTTTCAAGGAATATTGCCTCGGTTGCCCGGCCTGACAACACATCAAACCGAAATTCCAACCATTTCAAGATGCCCAAAATAAAGCCCCGGCGTTAAGTCCGCGCTAGGACCCGGTCATCTTTTCGCAAAGGTTAACCCATCGAGCGTCCCAATGCAAGTCTTTTTGCATATAATTTTTGTATGTTTTATATGCCATTCATAAACTACTGCAATATAATATGTTACGACAAAAACAAGAAAGATTTTCTTCAAATCAAGATTATCAGGTGGTTTTTTCTTGCGTAAACTAGGCCTTAAACTGCCCCATCCGCCCCGGCGATGCACCAAATCACGTCCTCGGCTACAATTCCGCCATGCTTGAAACTGAATCATTACCGCTGCAACGGCCCGTTGATACTGCGGCTTTGGTCGCGCTGCTGGCCCAAGCCGTCCGTCAACATACGCAGGTCCATATTCAAGGCTCCGGCAGTCTGCCTTTATCGCAAGCCGACCCGGCCCGGCCCGCACAAACCATCTCCACATTACGCCTCAACCAAGTCATCGAACATGCCACCAGTGACATGACAGTCATCGTGCAGGCGGGCATCACGCTCGATGCGCTGCAAACCCAATTGGGCTGGCATAATCAATGGCTACCCATAGACCCGCCCGGCCGGCGCGGCAAGGCCGGGATGACCCGCACCCTCGGCGGACTGATCGCCACCAATGCGTTGGGGCCACTCCGGCACAGTTATGGTGATTGGCGCAACTTTATTCTCGGTATGCGCTTTGTGGACGGTACCGGCACGCTGATTCGTGGCGGAGGTCGCACGGTGAAAAATGTCGCCGGCTACAACACGCCCCGACTGATGATCGGTGCGGCGGGCACCTTGGGTGCGATTGCCGAAGTCACATTGCGAACCTACACCCGCCCCGCCGATGAGCAGGCATTGGTGATTACTGCGCCTAATTCCGGCGCGGCGGAAACGTTGCTGGCACAAATTCTCACTGCCCCGCTGGAACCGGCGTACGTTGAACTCATCAGCCCGCAGACATGGCAGGCTAATCCGCAGGTCAATCCGCAGGCTGACGGACAACCGGGCTGGGCCGTGGTGGTGGGCTTTATGCACACGCCGGAATTGTGCGCCAGCCAGATTGCCACGGTCCAAACGTGGTCGCTGTGTGCCGCGTGGCCAATGCAGCATCTGAATGCCGCGCAGGCAGGTCGGCTGCGCCTGAGTCTGACCAACGAACCCGAGGCCCCGCTGGCGTTTCGCCTGCAGTGCCAATCCAGCCAACTCAGCAGCGTGATGGTCGAACTGGAAGCCCGCGCGGGCCAATTCGCCACGCCGATCTGGATGGTGGCCGAAGTCGCCGGCACATTGCGCGTGGCGATTCCGCAGGCCAGCAGTCCCCAGTGCCAAGCCTGGCTCGATGAACTCTTTGCCCATTACGCGGACCGCGTCATCATCACCGAGGCCGACCCCAAATTGGGCTGGACCAACCGCCTGCAGGCGGAATCTGACCTGTATCAGCGCCTGAAAACCGCGCTAGACCCTCAGGGCATACTCGGGCATTTCCGCTGAAGTGACAAACCTGTAATAAAATACGATGACTCAGCAGCGTTCCACACTGCATACCTCACGGCTGAAACTTTGTGGCCGCTTTAACTGCTTTGGCGTCAATTTTGATCTGAACTATGACACATTTTTCAGATAACCACTGTACCGTCAATTTACCGGATTTATCAGGCGCTGCACTTGTAGTACCAGGTGGAGTGACAAAAGCATCCCCCAAAGATGGACCCGCAAATTGATCGCTGGTTTCAGTGTTGGCCACATTGCCAATTTTGTCTTTCGTCACTTCACCACGGATAAGATAGTAATTATCTGAAAGATTTGAAAGCACTGCGTCCAAACCACCCATAAAGCTACCGTCAACCGTAGCCTTCCCAAACTCATGCCAATTTGCAATATTGGAAATATCAACATCCATGATCTGCTGGGGTGAAACTGCCGTTATGGAATAGGGTGTTTGTCATGGTTGATTGGCGCCTATTTTCAAATACGACAGTCTGGCCTCTGCAACTGGAGGCCCATCGTCTTTCGTTTCTAGCTCACCATGCGACATAGCTTCCAGTTGGAATTCTGCCTTACGACTAATCCATATATCTTTATCATCCGCTATATCACGCCATGGTTCCTCGTCAGTTTGAACCTGCCGGTATTTAACAATTTTCATTCGATTGTAGACGATTCCATATTTGGAGCAAATATTACGAAACTCCTGTCTGTCCGCAGCATTAGCCGCTTTCAACATCCATGTATCATATACACTCTCTGATGGGTCAGAAGTATGCATTTTTTTACGTGAATTACGTGAATCTTGTTTATCGGTATAACCTGTGGCACCTTCTCTAAGCACCCGCCAAACTGGTTCAATATCTGCGACCAGGCTCTTACCTTTCGGTTTTGAAGCGGCCCAAAATATTTGTGCAACAGCGCCTTCAACAATTTCACCACTGTTATTTGTCCCATCACTATACCTAGGATCGTAATACCTTGTGGGGTTATTTATGCCGTAGTCATGACACTCACTTCCCTTCCATGATTTGTCATAAATTATACTTGATTTCACCATAAGAGGCGTCCAGCTGTTGGTCGGATCTATTATGGACAGATGTGACTCTATGGCGGCAACTTCGAAATATTCTGCCCAACCCTCCGCAACAGCAACACAACGATCCGTCTCTTTATAGAACCAATGTGAGAATACTTCGGCAAATAAATCCCCCATTGTCCAATTCGTACTATGATAATGGACCATATGACCAAATTCGTGAAAGGCAGTGCCCACTCGCCAGTTATGGTCTTTGCCCTTGTCACCCACATACATTACCAGCGCATCAGTAAATGCTGAAGTTTCAGGAGCTGCAAACGCTCCAGCATTGTCACCAATGATAGGCCCCCCTGGGGTTCTAACTCTTAATCCTTCTTTATCCCAGTTTTTCATCTGACCAAACCATGGTACTTTGCCAGATGATTCTATCTCCCCATAAACAACATCTAGCCCAAGCATAAACGCAAATAACCGAGCAATATCCTCTTCATTATAGTTGACATCTTCAGGCTTATCAACAAACCATTGATTTAGTTCACCAGAATTCGTAGTGCTTGAAATAGCGACATCTATATCGTTAACATTCCCACACAAGAGTTTTAATCCAACGCTAAGCGTAGCTTGGTCCTCATTTTTGAAATTGAAGTTATTTGATTTTATTTTGTAGTTATGGTTCGAAACCAAGCCGATGTCCTGAAACTGGATTCGTGGCGTGGAGTTCGCCACCGCAGTTTTCATTGTTCGTAGAAACACTACTATGTAATATTCTTGTTCTGCCGGATCCTCAACCGAAAAACCAAAACTTCCATTTAATCCAACAGTTGTAGAACAAAGTGGTGTCCTTGCATCTTTAGCATAAAGTTCAACATACGTTCGCTGGGGTAAATAATGATTTGCACCTAGTCCGGGTGCTTTGAGCATCGACTTGTTATGATGGGTAAAATATCCCGTGCCGTTTACCCTATGCTGGACAGCTTCAACGCGGTTGGCTGCGAAACAAAAAGCCACGATAATATAAATTGCTAACCAGTATTCTTTCATTATAATCTCCTTTTACTCGATTCATTAGTCAACAATATAGCCATTAACGGTATGTGTCAAGTTCATCTCATACACTTGTGATAATGTACTTCCGTCCGACTTGACAAGCCTAGCAACCACCATCATACAAACCTTCGGACCGATGTCTGGTATAATGTTGACTTTTCTATACTTAATATCCACGATGTCTACTCGCATAACTTTTTCTCCAAATATTTTACCCAGCGTATAGTACTTTGCGGTCCGTTCTAAATCCGTAGTGCCACGATACTTGGCGATAGCATTTATATCCCCACGGTTCATGGCCGCAATGTAATCTTGGTAGGTTGCCTTCGCCAAACGAAAATGCGGAAGGCCAGCAAGAACATAGGCTAGTTTTTTTTGCGGATACGCTGCAAAATCTCGCCGCCAGAGCAATCTTTTCTCCAAAATCTGCTCCATCCCCTGCATCTGAGGTTGTTGCATCACAGCATCAAGTATTTTTTGGATTCGCCCAAAGGTTTCCTCAAGCATAGTATCAGCAACCTGCTCTTGCGTCATCACCTTAAGGAATAACCAGCCATACATAGTTTGGTTCTCCCCGCCAGTCGCAGTCAGCAGGATGATTCCGGCACGGACGTCCAGCGTGGGCGTTTCGATTGCTGCCGTCAATAATGATTCTATGCAGGTGTCAACAACCTTGAATACTGTGGCAGCATCTGAAAGGGTCCGGGGATCCGTGTCTTGGTCCATGGCCTGAGATGTCTGTATCAGGCTCAGGCTCGCCATCAGACGAGACGGATAGGTGGGATCGTGTTCGACCATATAGGTTAATAATGCGATGTGAAAGGTCGGGTTGTTACTCCAGGGGACCGGTTGCCCTGCACGAGCATCGTTACACACTTTGATCAATGCCAAGGTCGCACCAGCGGCGAGGATGCGTGGTTCAATCTTCGGGTTAGGCAACGCCGCAGGTATGGGTCGGGCCAACAGCGCGGTGATATCCTCGGGAATACGGACCTGCGCGGTAGTCAGCAGCAAGACCATACCCTTGGTATAATCACGAATATCCTTATCCTCCACACTGGCCAGCTTCCGCAGCGCTTCATCGAGCACCGCGTTTGCATCACCCGAAGCTACAATCGCGTTACGTTTCGGCCATATCTGCGTGATGTACTCCGCGACATTGATGACATCCGGCTGCGTCGTGGCTGCCGGCGCGGGCCGCGTGGCAGTGGTTGGATTTACCCGAGATAGCGCAGCGTGATTAGATACGGGGGTTTCTTTGCGGAAATGCGCGACCAGCACCCACACCAACACCCCTGTTAGCGCTACAACCACAAGCACTTTCGTGAGATAATGTTTTTGGTCAGAGTTAAACATCTACATCCTTTGGTATCAATATAAAGTAAAATTCCAATCTAAACACACACCCGCCGACGAGCCATCAACGCCCTTGTTCCCTGCTTGATCGCGGAGTTTATCAATGACCACATGGTACGTTCCATCGGGCACATTAGATTGGAACACCTGTCGTACATGCACTTTTTTAATTTCTTCTTTGGCGTCATTATCCAAATCCGCTCTTTCGATATCACTGAAGGTGGGCGGTTGGGTGGCCCATATCCTGCCTCCGGATTGGGTGGCAAGTCCAACGGCTATTATCTCTGCGGTTGTACCATCCAATCCGAAATTAGGCGCATATAAGCCCGAAGATATTTCATTCGACGACGGCTTGTCGTCACTCAGATCCACACCGATGATAAGTTGGGTGTTTATCCTGGTAATTGGCAATGACCGTCCTTTCTCCTGTTGTCCTTTGTAGCCGATGGCCTCAATGAGATATGGCCCATTGTTGGGATTGGCACTGGCTCCCTCGTGCGCCCCGGTGGTCCACACCGCCCCGGTCCAGACAACCTGATGCGATCCTACTGTACCCACCTCCCCGGTCCAGTTCGCGATCACCACTTGGTCCTTATTGGTAATTTGGACGGTCACTTGGTCAAAGTCTGCATGACTCACCTCATAACCGATGACAAATTCACCACCGAGGTTGGCCGTGTTTTTCGTGAGACGCACGGCGATTGCCGGGGTTTGATTACCATAACCAAGCCTCTGCTGCAACCAGACCGATCCATACCCCGCCACCCCCAGGGTCAGCGGAATCATCACCAACATAGTCACCCAACTTTTCGCACGCATACGTACTCCTTACTTTTCTAGACAATCTTGCAGGCTATCGGGCAGGGGCGTCCGTTCCAAGGCTTCGTACCCTACGGGATATTTACTCTTTTGCGCACGCCATTCAAGCTCAAAAAGGCTCAGATCGGAATATAAGTACTCATCCATAATGATCCCCTGCGACATAACATATGCAGCATACCGCGCCCGCGCCGCTTCGCGCCAGAGCGCCCGGCGCTGACATTCCGCCCGCACCGGCTGAGCCGCCGGGGATGCCAGAAAAGCGGCCGAACTGCGCACCAATACCGCACCCATATTTTTTAATTCACCCAAGGTCAGATGTCGTCGTGGTGCCTGCATGTTAAGTTCATAGGGTTGGGGCAACGCACCATAAAAGAAATGGATAAACCCTGCCAGTCGGTCCTTGCTGTCGCCAGGCCGGGCTTTGTTGCGGATGTCATAACCGGCCGTGGTCAAGGCGTCCATAATGAGTGGTTGCAGCGTCTTGGCCGCTTCGATATACGGGGTCCGGGCCTGTAATTGGGGCGGAAAAATATGCGGGCCTTCTGTAGACTGCACATTGTGCAGATTGTAAACCAGTTCCAGACGATTACCGGCTACCACCCAATCCCGGAAGAACCGGGCCCAGTTGACCGACTCAGGTGGATTGGGATCGGAATCGAAGGTCTGCGCAATCCGTTCATACGCGGATGCTACCGCCCCATCAGCGTCCAACAGCGGTAGGATTAAGAATACATGTTTATCCCGTATGGCCACCGCCTCGGGATCATCGGAAAGCAGAAATTCAATTGCGCCCTGAGCGACCCAACCGCCATCGGTCTCCGCCCCGTGCTCGCGGGCATAAATCAACACCCCGGGCTTGCGCTTCTGTTCCGCCTCGGTACCCGTGGCGATTTTAATCACCTGCATGGGCCGGCCCTCGGGCGTAGTGCCGGCGGAGAGTATTTTCACCCCCGACAAGACGCCCTGATTTACCCGAGTCTGCAAGCTTGCAGTATATTTTTGGACCAGCGTCGGTGTACAGGGGTAACGCATAGCTACCCAAACGGTATCCTGTTCGAAAGTCTGGCTAATCCTTAGCATGCGGGCTTTTTTATGAAACGCGGAATTAGCCACAAATTGCCACTGCTGCCCGGTCCCCTCCGGCAGTAATGGACCATTGGGAGCTTTGACCAACTTGCTGCTATCCAACACGGTAACCGGTGCGGTTACATACGTGGCGGGGTCATTGATGTCGCTGGCATAGGTAAACACAGGATTGGCGGTACGCCAGAAATTACTCACATTGCGGATGTCAAGCTGGATCGCCCGGCCTTTTACATGCTCGAGTTTGAGCAGGAAAAACATGGTCGTGTCGCCCACCAAATTAATGGCAAAATGATCACGGCTCAAACGTTCAAAGTGTTCAAATGCGGCACATTCTGACGCCGGGATCAAAACAGGATCGGGCCGGGGGGCCAAGACGGTGTGAGTCATCCCCCACAATACGCCCAAGAATAGGCCACCTACTGCCAGAATACCAAACGGCCAGCGATGCGCCTTCACCAGTTGGCGAATAGAATGAATCCAAGATTTCCTTAACATCCACACGCTCCACACTTTTACGACTACCACGTCTTTTTCTAATTTAACGCGGCAAAGGTTTGGTGTCTATACACAAACAGGGTTTACCAATATTTCATATATTCTTACCCTAGAGGTCATGCTCGAACCGCATGGAATCATGAAAACTTCCGCAGACCAGTCCACTTTAGTTAGTTCACTCAGCATTTCCGGCGAGAGTCGCGTCTTCTGGCCCAACTGGGCCTAATTGGTTAATTTCAGGGAAACACAAGTACCGCCCACTTGGGGTGAAGCCACCCCCTACCCCGTAAATGCCGGACGAATTGAAATTATTGTCGTGCCCCCCTCCCCCGAACCACTTGCCCACCGGGCCCTCATTTGCTCCGCCGCACGTAAATCGCTATAATACAAAGCATTAAGACCTGCCGGAGCTGATTTTCTCGTGTTCGAGCTGACAGCCTGGAGCTACGCTCGACTCTCGCCTTTTATCGGGATCAGCACGTATTTGGAGACTTTATGCCGTTTTCTTCCTTTGGACTTCACCCTGATATTTTACGGGGCGTGAAAGACCTAGCCTTCACCCGTCCCACTCCCATTCAGGCCGAAGCCATCCCCGCCGCCATGACCGGACGCGACCTTTTGGCCTGTGCCATGACCGGTTCGGGCAAGACCGCCGCCTTTATCCTGCCCACTATTCACCGTTTCATGCAGAAACGGATCCGTGGTCCCCGGGCTTTGGTGCTGACCCCCACGCGCGAACTGGCCGCCCAGATTCATGAGCATCTGCTGGCCATGGCCGTCCATACCCCCATCACCGGCGAACCGGTTTTTGGCGGCGTGGGTATGCCCCGGCAGGAACATGCCTTCCGCAGCGGTGTGGACATCATCATCGCCACGCCGGGCCGGTTGCTGGATCACATGAACCAGCGGCAGGATTATGTCAGCTTTGCCAATCTGGAAGTGTTGATTCTCGACGAAGCCGACCGTATGCTCGACATGGGCTTCCTCCCCGATATCAAACGCATTCTCAAAGGCGTGCCCACCAAACGCCAGACGCTGTTCTTCTCGGCCACGATGCCGCCGGAGATCCGTCAGCTTACCCAGGAAATGCTCAAGGACCCGATCAATATCCAGATCGAACGCCAAACCGCCCCGGCGGTGGGTATCACTCAGGCCATCTATCCTGTTCCGGCCCATCTGAAATCCCCCCTGCTGCTGGAATTGCTGCAGAACGAAGGTTTGGAATCGGTGATTTGCTTCACGCGTACCAAACACCGCGCCGACAAGGTGGCGGAATTCCTCAAACGCAGCGGCGTGGGATGCGCCCCGATTCACGGCAACCGCAGTCAGAACCAGCGCACGCTGGCGCTGGCCGGGTTCAAGGCCGGACGCTTCCGCGTGCTGGTCGCCACGGATATCGCCGCGCGCGGGATTGATATTCCCGCCGTGTCGCACGTGATCAATTATGACTGTCCGCATCTGGTGGAAGATTACATCCACCGCATCGGCCGTACCGGCCGGGCGGAAATGACCGGGGATGCCTTCACTTTTGTCTCGCCGGAAGAAGAACATGATCTGCGCAAGATCGAACGTGCGGTGAATAAACGTCTGCCGCGCGTGACGCTGCCGGACTTTGAGTATGATGTCGCCGCGCCCAAGCGGGGCGATGGTGGCCCGCAGCGCGAACGCAAGCCGCAATTGCCCAGCGAATACGGCAACTATCCGCCGCGGCCCAAGGAATTCAAGAAAAAGTCGTTCTCGGATTCGGCCCCGCACACTTCCGCGCCGCGCTCTGACTCGCGCCCGCCGCGTGATGCGGCCCCGCGGTCCGGTGGGGGCGATTTCAATCGCCGCGACAGTCGTCCGCCGGAACGTCGTTTCGACCGCGCGCCCGAACGTCGGCCCGAACGGGCCCCGGAACGCAGTGCGGAACGTCCCCCGGAACGGGGCACCGGCCACGGCCCCAATTATGGCCGCAGCCCGGCAGGTCCCGGCGAGCGCAAAGCGCACAGCTTCGGGCGCCCCTATAACGCCAATTCCGGCGGTCCCCGCGCCACCCAGCCCGGCAATGCCAGCCGTGGCGGTTACACCGGACCTGGTGGTCAACCCACCGGTGAAGGCTACCGCCGTACCGGCCTGCCCGGCAAGGGGAATTCCAGTGGTGGCCCCCCGAACCGCTCGGGGCCTTTCGGCGCCCGCCACCCCGGCAAACGCTACACGCAAAAGCCGCGTTTCAACGGCCCGGCGGGTTCGCGCTAAATACGGTGCAAGCAATTAAACACAAAGCCCCGGCCATTGTTGGCCGGGGCTTATTTGTTGCGCTTCCGCCGATAAAAATATCTGCCCACTGGGCCAGCATATGGGATGTTTGCAGGCACCGGCATCGGTGGTATACTGCGCGGCAGAAATGTGCGACTGCCCGCAAGTCACACGTGATTGCGAAACATGCGGGACGTTTCTGGCGGTAAGCCGGGCACGTATGGAGGGTGTGAATGAGTGTTAAGCCCCCTGCTTACGCTCAGGCATCATAGGTTCCTTTCGCTACGGTATATAAGTTATGAGTCAAACCAATACAGCGCCCGCCCCCATTACCCACACCCCGGCCCAAGAGGCACAGGTGGTAAAAAAGTGATGTGGCGACTGATCCCGTTCATCGTCATCCTGTACCTGATGAACTAGATTGACCGGGTGAACATCTCCATCGCCAAGCTGCAGATGATGGATGCCAAACTGGGCATTCCGGGCTTCAATGATGGCGTGTACGCTTTTGGGGTATCGGTATTTTTCATCGGCTACTTCCTGTGCGAGATTCCCTCGAACCTGATTCAGGAAAAAGTCGGCCCGCGCCGCTGGATCGCCCGGATCATGATCTCGTGGGGGCTGATTTCGTGCTGCTTCATGTTCACTAATTCGCCTACGTTGTTTTACATCCTGCGGTTTCTGCTGGGCGTGGCGGAAGCGGGCTTTTTCCCGGGAATGATACTTTATCTGTCCTACTGGGTGCCCGCGCGGCAGCGGGCGCGGGCCGGGGCATTATTCCTGACTTCCACCGCCATCTCGGGCATCATCGGCAATCCGCTGGGTGGGTATATCCTGTATGCCACGCGGGATTCGCAACTCTTGCACCCGTGGCAATGGCTGTTTCTAATGGAAGGTATCCCTACGGTTCTACTCGGTTGTGTGGTGTTGTACTATCTGACGGATTACCCCAAAGATGCCAAGTGGCTCACCGCCGAGGAACGCGCTATTCTGACCAACCGCATGGCCCACGAACGCCACAATCACCCTTCGGGCCACAGCCACGAGATCAAACACGCCTTCACCAATGGCCGGGTGTGGCTGTTGAGTATCATCTATATGATGCTGATGTTCGGCTTTTACGTGATCAATTATTGGACGCCGACCATCTGTAAAAAGTCTCTGCTGGCCTCGGGCTCCTTGGCTAAGGACATTCCCGGTTATCTGGTAGATTTGCGGGTGGGATTGCTCTCGGCCATCCCCTTCGGCGCGGCGGCGATTGGCATGGTCATCATCGGCCTGCACTCCGACCGCACCGGCGAACGTCGGTGGCATGTGGCCCTGTCGGCGACGCTGGGGGCTATCGGTCTGGCACTGGCT
>JBIJDM010000007.1:0-30878 GCA_044344145.1 Phycisphaerae bacterium | reverse complement strand
GCATTGATGGCAACGGCGTGAATTTCTGGTATCAGGACCGGCCGAGTGAATTCGTATTCTACAAACACGGCTGGCACCGCCCCAGTCCGATGGTCGAGATTGAACGCTGCGAAGATGTCCGTATTCAGGATGTATTCCTGACCGGTTCGGGCGGGTGGACGCTGCATCTGTGGGATTGCACCCGTTCCTGGGTGCGGGGTGTGAAGATTCAAAACACGCTCTATGGACCCAACACCGACGGGATTGATGTGACCGGATGCCATGAGCTGATTATTTCCGACTGTCACATCAGCACCGGGGACGACGCCATTGCCCTCAAGTCCACGGTGGATTCGCGCGATTGCCGCGACATCACCATCACCAACTGTATTCTGGAAACCAGTTGTGTGGCCGTGCGGATTGGTTATGAATCACGACATGATTTCCGCAATATCACCATCACCAATCTGGTGGTGAAGAATTGCACCCGGATTCTGGATCTGCGTTCCATTGATGGCGCGGTGATTGAAAATATCTTCATGAGCAATGTCGTCGCCCAGACCAATCGGGGCTGGCCGTTCAATCGTCCCATTGAGATGTATGTGGACCATCTGGAAGGCAAGTTTGACGTGGTGCCGGAACATCCCAACCACGGTTGGCCGTTCCCCAAGCCCCCGGTCGGAGCGATCCGTAATGTCACCTTGCGTGATATGGACATTTTGACCGATGGCCGTATTTTACTGGGCGCGGCCCGGCCGGAATTTGAGGTATCGCATATCCGGATGGAGAACATCCGGTTGCGTTACGCCATGCTGGATGACCCGAGTATCTTTGGCCCCAAGGCGATGAGTGTGGGTTTCCGTCCCGGTTCACCGGAAATGCGTGGGAAGTGTGCCGCGCTGTGCGTGGAGAATATCCGCGACTTTGTGTTGCGTGACTTTGCGGTGACTTGGCCAACGTATCCGGTGGCCGACAGTTGGCGCATGCTGACCGATCCGAATCGTTTCTGCAATAAGCCGTATTACGAAGGAAACGAAGAGAAAATCCGCACCGGTGCCATGCGCCCATCCTTCAATGCGATTTGGGCCCGAAATGTCCAGGGTGGCGAGTTGGATTTACGCGGCTTAACCGGCTCTGAACCTAATGTGGTCGCGTGTGATATGGCCAATATCAACGCCCGGGTCGTTCGTGACGTATAAGCGAATCCAGCTAATGCATTGGATTAATCTTGACATAGAGGTCTTGAATTCGTAGACTTCAATCAGGAGTATCTAATGGTTCGTATTCTTATGGCTTTGTGGGCTGTGCTACTCACCCCGCTGCTTTGCTGCAGCGAGGGGTTGGGTAAGCAATTGGTCGCACAGGGAATGAGCCTATGTGCCAGTCCCCAAGCGGTGGTGGTTACCGATCCGGATCTGGACGACTGCTGTGCCCCTCGGCACACCGCAGGTCATGGTTCCGATCAGATGCCAGCCCATGGCCAGCAGGACAAAGATTGTCACTGTGCCATGAAGTCGGCGGGGGACAATATCCCGTTGGATCTGCGTTTGCCTGTGAATCTCCACCCAGTTTGTCTGGGTGGTGTAATTCTGAACCATTTCATACTTGAATCCCTGCCCGGTTCGCCTGTGCTGCGGTCTCAGGATGCCTTCAGACCTCATGCCAGTGCGACTTTGCTGGAATTGGGCTGCATGCTTACCACGTAAGATTCCTACCGCATCTCAAGCCGCTTATGCGGCGCGAATTGTTTTTTTTATTGTGTCAATTTCATTTGGAATCAACGCTTTTGCGTTATTCCTAAGTTCAATTATTTCGGGCTATATGCCCAGAAAAGGTTCTACCATGATGCGTAATTTATTGATCGTTGGTTTTGTGGCTGCGATGGGCTTTATTGGTGCCAACCTGATGGCGGAAACCGCGGCACCGGCCAAGCCGGATTGCTGCACTAAGTGCACCTGCACCGATTGTGGTTGCTGCAAGAAAGACACCAAGTGCAACGGCACCTGCACCAAGTGTGAATGCTGCAAGACCTGTGCGCCCAAAAAGAGCTAAAGGCCACATTGTCTGAAGTGTATTGCGTTTGATTCGGGGCTTTCTGGGCATCCAGAAAGCCCCTCTTTTTTATGATTTGGGCACGCGCTGTGCCAACACCGCACGCAGTTGTTTGTCCCGTCGGTAGATCATGACTGTCGCCGCATAGTGCGGACCTTGTGACCACAAGTTTTGTAGGGTGTCGGTATTGATATCAGGGGCTCCGCGCGTTTTCACTTCAATACACCCCTTGAGTCCCTGATCGGCAATCCAGCCCGGGATTTTTTTCAAATCCGCCCCGCCGTGCATCCGGGTGGCATACCATGTTACCGCCGGGTGCGGGATCGGTGTGGAACTGGTGCAGTAACCGCCGTCAACGGTCAGGGCCTGAGCTTTGAGCGGGCCGAGTACTTCGGTGCTTAATCCCGCCCTGGTGACAGCGCCATCAATCTCGCCGATATATGCGTCCGGTTCTGCCAACGCATAAGGGGGGCGTGGCATTCCAGCCACACTCCATGAGGCGTTATCGGTAACTATGGATGCACGGCGCGGATGAGGTCCTAATAATTGCGCCGCTTCGCCCAACCATAATACCGCTTGGACCACACTGCCATGATCGCTGATAAGTTCCAAATGACCACTGGGGAGTTCGCTGTACTCCATAGCCGAGGATAGTTTGATGCATGCGGCCCGCGCTGGTTCCAGCAAAGGCATAAATGCCGCTGGTGAGGGGTAAAGCTCTTGCCAGCCGACCGCCCGAATTCCCCGGGACCGCCGGGCGGGGTCAATATGAACAAAATCAGAGGGTTTAATTTCGGTTCGGATCGTGGCAATATCCCGGCACCAGACTTCGGCGTTACGCTTGCATGCATGCAAATTGGCTTCTGCCATCCACGACCGCACCGGGCTGAGTTCAACCAGGCGGGTCGGATGCTGGGCGCTCCAGGCCAGTGCATCACCGCCGATGCCGGCGCATAAGTCCCAAACCTGATGCAGGTCCAAACCTGCCATCTGGCGCATTTTATGCAATGCCACCCGATAACTGCTGGCTTGTTCCAAGGCCTCGGGCGTGGACCAGAACCAATCAAGCCCAAGGGATTGAAACTTCCCCTTCGACCCAAGCGCCTTGGTCTGAGTTCCCGCAATTACCAGTGCCGTACGGACCAGATCAGCAGGCCATTGCTTGCGAAGTTGGGCAATATCTTTGGCTTGGATGCCCCCCGGATGTTCTGCCACTTGACGGGCTGATTGTCGCAGGGGTAGATATTGGTCCTCGGCCAATTGGGCCAAGGATGCCACATTTAATCCGGCATCGTCAGGTTGATATACTGGACCAATGGGTCGGGACATAAAAACATCTCTTTTCCGAGGTAACATCCAACGCTATCATACGATATGATACTGCCTTATTCTTATCCCGGGTTGGAGTGATACGATGGAAAGACGGACGATCCTGATTTTTGTGCTTACGGTGTTGCTGGTCGCGGGGATATTGGGGGTGGGCTATGCCTATTGGTACTTTAGTACCCCGCAAACCGCCAGCGCGCAATTAATGCTGGCCGGCAAGTATGAAGCCCGGCTTCGCGCTGAGAAAGAGACGCTGACCCCCGAGCAATACCAACAACTGCTTGGTCAAACCATCCAGCTCTACGAGGCCATCGAAACACGGTTTGGGAAATCCGACGATGCGGCGGAAGCTTGGCGGCGTCTGGCCATACTCATCTTTGAGCTTAAGAAAAATGAGGAAAAAGCGCTGGACTACTGGGAATATCTGACCAAAAACTATGCCGATCAGGAAAAAAGTGGTGGTCAGGCACTCTTGGAACAGGGAAAAATCTTACATCGGCAGGCGGACGACTTGAAGTCCCGCACGATGCCGGAAGCGGAACCAAAGTATAAACGTGCGTTGGGCAAGTACGAACTGTATCGCACTACTTTTCCCACCGGACCGGGCGCTGCGCTGGCACTGATGGAAATGGGCCGGATCTGGCATGAAGGTCTGGTGGAGCCACCGATCAAAGCGCTGGAAATCTTCAAGCAGTACCTGACCGACTATCCGCTGGGGGATGATGTACCCGAAGCGATGTACCGGTTGGCCAAACTGTATGATTACGCGAATGAACCGGAAACGGCTCTGCGTATACTCACGGAGATGACGGAAAAGTACCCCAAATCGGTGCCGTGGACCGAACGGGCATTGATGGAAAAAGGCCGTTTACTCAGCGACAAACTGCACCGCCAGAAAGAAGCGGCGGAAGCCTACGAGAAAATGGCCAAAGAATTTCCCGACAGCCCCAACGTCCCGGAAGCCCGCAGTCGCAGCCGCAGTGCCCGGCAGCAGGAAGCCCAACAAGCCGGCGAAACCTACGGTAAGGGTCGTTATGGCGGGACCATCCCATACGATACGTTGGGTGATAAAGCCATTCCCCCGGCCGAACAACTTAAAATGTTTGCCCAGCAGAAGCTGGATGCCCAAACCTACACACTGATGGTGGATATTCAACCCGATCAGCACCGTATTACAGTCGCCGGTTCACTCACCCTTATTAACCGGGGTGACGACAAACGCGAAATCCTGCTCATGCTGGCCAATCATATGAAGGTCAATTCCGCCGCGGTCAACGGGGTGCGGTTGGTACCTCAGTTAATCGGCGATACTTGGCGTTGGAAACTACCCAGTATATTCCGTAAAGATGAGCAAATTAAACTTGATTTTTCCTACTCCGGCATTTATGCAGGCCCCGAAGCCCAGCAAATCCGGCATCCTTCCACCACCACGTCCCGACCGGCTACCAGACCGGCTACCAGACCTGCCACCCGTCCGGCCCCGAGTACACTGGAACCGACCACCCGGCCCGTGCTGGTACATACCCCACGTGCGGAAGACGAACCGCTGGTGACACCGCATCTGACGGTTGGTGAGTTTGGCTATGGTTTGTCCTCTGGCTTGTGGTATCCCACCACCATCATCGGCGATCTGTTCAAAGCCGATGTCAAAATTCGTCTGCACGCCACCGGCGAAGCGGTCCAGAACGGCCGTTTGGTGGAGCGCAAACCAGGTACTGCGACCAAGCCCGGTGAGTTCAAGTTCAGCACCGACGAACCGGTCTTTGGACTCTATTTCGCCTACGGTCCCTATGAACTGCAAGACGAAACCCGCGGCGCCATCCATTATTACACCTACTTGCGCCCGGTAAACGCCAAAAAACATGACGCCTACGTGACTACCACCCACGATATTTTGAATTTCTACTCGCAAAGCGTGGTACCATATCCGTATGAAAAAATAGCCATTGTCGAAGTCCCCTTGCCACCCTTTCTGGGCGGTGTGGGGCCGGCTTCGATGATGTGGTTGCAATCTGATATGGTCAATCATAAAGAAGTCCCCAGCACCCTGCTGGCCCATGAATTGGCCCATCAATGGTTCGGCAATCTCATCCCGATTAATCTGATGGACACTGATTACAGCCAATGGTTGTCCGAAGGTTTCGCCACCTATCTGGATGCCTTGTATACCGAGAAATGCGAAGGCGCCAATGCGCTGCGTATGCATATGCTGCGCTACGCCCAGTTGTTCCTGGATTTCACCCTGCGCTTCCCCCGGTCCAAAGAAACTGTGATGAACTGTCTGGCGGATTCACCGCTGTACCGCCCGGTGGTTTACGAGAAGGGGGCCTACGTTCTGCACTCGTTGCGTTATGTGATGGGCGATGAAAAATTCTTCAAACTATTGCGCCGTTGGGCGGAATCCTACCGTCACACCCCGGCCAATGTCGAAGATTTCAAACGCGTGGCCACGGACGTTGCGGGAGAGGATTTGCGCGGTTTCTTTGCCCTGTGGTTGAATTCGTCCGGCTTTGCCCATTATCGGATCGAAAATATGTCCGTGAAGTCACTCCCCGATGGCAAACAATCCGTGACCTTGAATATCACCCAGCCCGACGAGTTGTATCCCATGCCCGTTGATATTCGCTGCTATGGTCCGGCGGGCAAGGCCGTTACGATTGCCAAGCAGAGGTTGGACAAGTCCGAACAGGCCATAACCTTTGAATTGCCTTTCACACCCGAGCGTGTGGAGCTCGATCCCGAGTTGTGGATTCTACGCCACCCGGGCAATTCCAATCGTTGGCCGCGCAAGGAGTAAGTCGTGATAGCATAGATGGTTAGATGGGAAGTCAGACTCAAATCTTGACAATCCCTACCAATGTACTATACTATCCACATACAAGTGAAGAGTTCCTTATCCAGAGTGTCCGAGGGACGGGCCCGTTGACGACACAGCAACCTAGTTGGTATCAGCCAGCGTTCGGTGCTAATTCTCCCACCCGACTCCGCCGTTTGCGTGGAAGCCTGGGGAAAGATAAGCGGTATTTTGCCCTCTAGTACAGGGTAAACGCAGCCACGGCAGCAGCCTCTTATCGTTCTGGAAAGAACCCGATAGGCGGCTGTTTTTGTTTTTGCCGGAGGCTACGATGAGCTACGTCAACGGTTTGAAGTGTAAAGAGTGCGGGGCTAAGTACAGCCACCGCGGTGTACATGTATGCGAATTGTGCTTTGGCCCCCTCGAAGTCGAATACGACTATGCCGCCATGCAGGGCAAGGTCACCAAGGCTTCCATTCAAGCGGGTCCACACAGTCTGTGGCGTTATCGTGACTTGTTGCCATGTGATGGTGAACCCAAGGCTGGGCTGAATTCCGGGATGACACCGCTGCGCCGGGCGCATAATTTAGAACGTGTGCTTGGGGTTAAAGAACTCTACATCAAGGACGATTCTGCCAATTATCCCACTTGGAGCTACAAAGAACGGGTCGTTTCGGTGGCGATTACCAAGGCCATCGAATTGGGCTATGACACGGTCGGTTGTGCCAGTACCGGCAATTTGGCCAATTCTGTGGCGGCCCATGCCGCCGTGGCCGGGCTGAAGGCGTTTGTCATGATTCCGCATGATCTGGAACTGGGCAAGGTTTTGGGCTCCTTGATCTTCCACCCCACGATGGTGCGGATCAATGGCAACTACGACGATGTCAACCGCTTGTGTTCGGAAATTGCCGACAAGTACCGTTGGGCCATTGTCAATGTCAATCTCCGGCCCTATTACACGGAAGGCGCAAAGACCTACGGCTTTGAGATTGCCGAACAGTTGGGCTGGCGCCTGCCGCAGCATACCGTCTGTCCCACGGCGGGTGGGACGATTTTGCCCAAGATTTACAAGGCGTATCAGGAATTTATCGGTTTGGGGCTGGTGGCCGATAACCAACCCAAGATTTATTCCGCACAGGCTGCCGGGTGCAATCCGGTGATCGAAGCTCTGGAGGCCGGGCGCGACCTGATCCGGCCCCAGAAACCCCGCACCATCGCCAAGAGTATCGCGATTGGAAATCCTGCCGATGGGTATTATGTGCTCCAAACCCTGCGTCAAAGCGGTGGGTGGGGGGCCAGTGTCACTGATGACGAAATCGTGGAAGCCATTAAGTTATTGGCCAAAACTGAGGGTATTTGGACGGAGCCGGCGGGGGGGACCACCCTGGCCGCCACCATCAAACTGATCGAATCGGGCCGGATTCCCCGGGACGAAAGTATCTGCGTATGTATCACGGGTAATGGGCTGAAAACCGTGGAAGTGGTACAGAATCATCTGGAAACCCCACCGGTGATTCAACCGCGTCTGGAAGCCTTTGATCAAGTCATGCAAAATATGGCGACCCCACCGGTTGTGACCGTTGGGTAAGTAATGCAGTTTCAGCAGGCTTTGGCTACAATAGCCCAAAACGAAGGAGTTTTTTTATGGCAATCAAAGTACGTATCCCCACCCCCTTGCGGGCCATTACCGAGGGGGTAGACATGGTGGAAACCACGGGCGCTAATGTGGCCGAAGTGTTGGCACAGATCACGGCCAAGTTTGCCGGCTTGGACAAGCGTTTATTCAAGCAACCCGGCGAGTTGAACCGTTTTGTCAACATTTATGTCAATGACGAGGACATTCGCTTCCTCGACAATCTCGCCACCCCGGTCAAAGATGGCGATGAAGTCAGCATTGTCCCCGCAATCGCAGGAGGTTAAGTCATGGCGCATACGAAGAAACGGGTCTGGTTGACCTTCGGATCCAGCACGTTGGTTGAAGCGCCGATTTTGTGGCGCACCAGCCGGGAGTTTCCCGATGTCAGTTTCGATATCCGTCAGGCCAGTGTGACCAATGAAATTGGCATCATGGCCGTGCTCTTTGAAGGTGAAGCCGCCCAGATCGACGGGGCGTTGACCTTTTTGTCACGCAACGGTGTGACGGTGGAGCCCATCGAGAAAAATGCCATCGAAGGCTGATTATTTTCGGTGGCGTCAGTAACCAACCGGGCGGTGAGCGCAGGCGTTCGCCCCCATAACTTTAATAGGAACAGGCATGGCAATTTCCGATCAGGCACAATTACTGGAACAAGCCGATCCCGCACTGGCCCGTTATAACCGGCAGATGTTGTGGGCACCCATTGGGATCGAAGGGCAGAAAAAACTTGCGGCCAGCAAAGTCCTCATGGTCGGTTGTGGCGCGCTTGGTACTGTGTTGGCCAATACCCTGGCCCGCGCCGGAGTGGGCGATATCACCATCGTGGATCGCGACTTTATCGAAACCAACAATCTGCAACGACAGGTTTTGTTTGACGAAGACGATATCGCGGCGGGATATCCCAAGTCGGTGGCGGCGCACAAGAAAATCTCCCGGATCAATTCCGCGATCCGTACGGAAGCCATCGTGGCGGATATCAACCACCACAATATTGAACAACTCGCAGCGGGCAAGGATTTGCTGCTCGATGGCACGGACAATTTCGAGACGCGTTTCCTGATTAATGATGTCTCCATCAAACTGGGGATTCCCTGGGTTTATGGCGCCTGCATCAGTGCGATGGGCTTGGCGATGGTGATCCGTCCCGGCCTGACGCCGTGCCTGCGGTGCATATTTGAGACTATGCCCCCGCCGGGCATGAACCCCACGTGCGATACCGCAGGGGTATTGGGCCCCACGGTCAACATTGTGGCCAGTTGGCAGGCCATGGAAGCCATCAAGCTGCTGACCGGCAATCTCGCCGAAGTTAGTACCCGGCTGTTCTCGTTTGATCTTTGGGACAACCGTTTCCAGCAGCTCAACGTCAGCAAGGCCCGCGATATTGCCGATTGTCCCTGTTGCAAACATCATCGATATGAATTCCTCTCCGGCCAGTTCGCCTCATCCACCACATCGCTCTGTGGACGCAATGCCGTGCAGGTGGCGCCGCCGGCGGGATTCAAAGTGGACTTTGAACACGTGGCCAATGGGCTGCGTGCGGTCGGCCAGCCGACCTTCAACAAGTTCATGTTGAAATGTACCATCAACGAAGGGGCCGCAGCCCAGGCCAAACAATACGAACTCACGCTCTTTGCCGACGGCCGCGCGATCATCAAAGGTACGCATGAAACCTCCGTGGCCCGATCGCTGTATGCCAAATATGTTGGAGCCTGATCCCTTTAGCGTAGGAGTTTACCCATGATGGATGCTATCATTGCCACCATTGAACTAACCCGCCAGTCGCTGCTGAAATTGGTCGCGGACCTGAGCGATGCCCAGTTGACCTTGCAGCCGGCGCCCAAGACCAATCACCCCGCGTGGGTGTTGGGCCATCAATTGTTTGTGGACTACAACTTCTTGAAGTTAATCGGTGGCCCGGAGACGGCCGTCACTGATGAATTCAAGAAGCTGTATGGCGGTAATTCGACGCCGTTGGCGGATGCCGCCTTGTACCAGAACAAACAGTGGTATCTGGAACGGATGCACGAAGTACGCCAGCAGATTTATGCCCGGTTGAAGACACTCACCCCCGAGCAATACAACGCCCCGCACCCCGATCCGAATCGCCGCCAGCGCACCCCCACGGTGTTGCACGCCATCCTACTTTACGGAACCTGGCACGAAGCCTATCACGCCGGCCAGCTCTCGGCGTGGCGCCGGGTCCAGGGTCTGCCCCCGGTATAAGGAATCCGCCTGTGCATGAGGTCATCTACTACGATAACGCAGCTACCAGTTGGCCCAAACCTCCCGCCGTGGCCCAGCGCATGGCCGATTTTCTCGCCCATGAAGCCGCCAACCCCGGCCGGGCCGGTCACCGTATGGCCATCGGTGCGGAAAAAATGTTGGATAACGTCCGCCAAAAACTGACGCAATTGATCGGTGGCACCGACCTGCACCGGATGATCTTGTGCCTGAATGGGACTGATGCGCTGAACATCGCCTTCAAGGGACTTTTGCGTGCGGGTGATCATGTGATTACCAGCACCTTGGAGCATAATTCAGTCAGCCGGCCCCTACAGGCCATGGCCGATGCGGGCTTTATCACACTGACCCGGATTGATTTTTCCCCCGCCACCGGCGTGATTGATCCCGAGGATATCAAGCGGGCGATTACCCCGCAGACCCGCTTAATTGCGCTGACCCATGCCAGCAATGTGGTAGGCGTGATCCAGCCCATTACCGCCGTCGGTGCGATAGCCCGGGCATATAACGTGCGTTTTCTGGTGGATGCCGCGCAAACGATTGGTGCGGTGCCTATTTCAGTGGCGGATAGTTACATTGATTTCCTAGCTTTCCCCGGCCACAAGAGCCTGCTTGGTCCCACCGGCACCGGTGGGCTGTATGTGAATGCCACCGTGGCACTGGAAGCCTTGAAACCATTCCGCGAGGGTGGTACTGGCGGTGATTCCTCCAGTCCGACCATGCCCCGACAGTTTCCGTATTTTCTGGAAGGTGGCACGCCCAATACCGTGGGGATCGCGGGTCTGGGGGCGGCGCTGGATTATGTAATGTCCCAACCGGCCGGTGCCGTGTTGGCGCATGAACAGGCTCAGGTGCAAAAAATTATTGACGTGCTGGGTACCTTGGCCAACTGCACACTTTACGGCCCTGCCCATGCCCGGCAGCGGGTGGGCACGCTCTGCTTCAATATTGCCGGCTATACGCCCCATGAAGTAGGCAGTATTCTGGATGAGAACTTTACCATTGCGGTGCGCCCCGGCCTGCATTGTGCGCCTTACGCCCATAAAACCTTGGGAACCTTCCCGGATGGAGCGATCCGCATCAGTCCCGGAGCTTTTAATACCGCCGCCCATCTAGATGTCTTGCTTGGTGCCTTGCAGGAATTGCATAACTGAGGAAATTGCCGGTTTCGCGCCGATTTTCCAGAAAAACCGTGCGCCGTCTTGCCATGATTCGATAGCTTGCTATATTGGACCAAGTGCAATTCCGTGATTGACGGTCAATTAAGGGTGATATATGTCGCAGCGCCGCTGGAATGGAATAACCAACGACATGATACGTGTGGGGCTGTTTGGCTCCGCGGTGGCTACCATAATCGTGGGGGCCGGCTACTTTTTCAGCGTCTACTCTGCCACCCATCCGGTCAAGCCCGTGGAGCCGGACACCAACACCACCAACCCGCCGGAAGCATCCAATACCACCGGGACAAAAGTTGTCCCGGTCAATCCCATCAATACGGCCACTGTAAGTACCAGTGCTCCACCTGTGAAAGTTACCCCCACCCCGGCCACGCGTCCGGTCCGACCGCCTACTGGCAGCGGTTTACCACCGTTGGCTATTATGCCGTTGCCTTTCCTGCTGGGTCAGTTTGCCAAGCCTGGCGAAGTGGTGGAGGCGACTTTCTCCAGTCCTAATCTTTGGCAGGCCGGACTGGTACTCGTATTGTGTGTGGCAGTGGGCTTCATCTTGTTGGCATTGGCTAAAATTCTCAACTCGCAAGGGTTTCGGATTCGCCAAGCCGAATTGTTGAGCAGCAAGATTGATGCCCTCAACGAAACGATTCACAACTTGTCCGACACCATAAAGCACACCAAAACCCACGCACCTCAACCACCGCAGGCACCACGGGAACCGGTTCAGGTACACGCCCGTCAGCATAAGCACGAAGAAACCGACAACACCGCCGTGCTGACCGCCTTGAAACAATTGCACGAAGCGTTGCTTATGACGGAGAGCCAGAAACGTGATTTACTGGCCCGTATGGCCGAGAAAAATCGCCATGATCTCAAACACCAAATCGGTCATCTCATCGAAGTCAACGACTGGCATGCGGTGGAAGCGATCTTGGAAAAACTGCGTCTGGAGTTCGGTACTAACGATGCGATGGTCACGGATCTGACCGGACGCGTCGGTATGGTTCGTGCCCAACGCGCCCGCCAGGATGCCGAATCGGCCAAAATCCAACTGCGTCAACTTCTGGCCGCCAACGCTTGGCCCCAGGCCGAAGAAATCATGATCGGCCTGCTCAATCGTTATCCCGACGATCCCAACATTCAGGGGATGGCCGAAGAGGTACGGCGGGAACGGACAAAGTTCGAACATGATATTATGAGCCGTATGTTCAGTGATATGAAAGATTGCTCCGAACGGCGCGACTGGCGGCGGGCGCTGCAAATCGGCGAAGAAATCTGTCAGCGTTACACCAGTGAACCGCGGGTGGAACAGTTGCGTAATGAGCAGCTAAGCACCCTCCGCCAGAATGCCGAGGCGCAGGAGCGGCGGGAAGAAGAAGAACTATTCAAGGAAATGGTTCGTTCCAAGCGATATGACGAAGCCTTGGGCGTGGCCCACCGGGTTATCAACAAATTTCCCACCAGTACGACCGCGGCGGAATTATCAAAATTGTTGCCAAAAATTGACGAATTAAGCAAACAGGACCCCGGTCGTATCGCTTCGGGCACCGTGGGCGTCACCCCGAGTCTGGAAAATCCCCCGGCCGTTCCTACGTCCGTTCCGGGGACGGAAACCGTTTCGATACCGCCCGGTCAGACCCCGGCCAATCCTGCCTAAGCGTAATGTAAACAAGATGTTACATGCTTTAGTCAGATTTTTTATGACGCATGGTTGCGTTGACCAGTAAAAGCGGACAAAATGGACCTATATTGACTGCGACGCTCTATTTGGGCAGATTCATGCCCATCTAAGCACGACTAAACGAAGCAGGAGTGAACGTTTATGTTTCGAATTGTGCAGGCCCGTTTTCTTAGTCCGGATGTTAAATTATTTGAGATAGCCGCGCCTCGTATTGCCCGTAAACAGAAAGCCGGCCAATTTATCATTTTGCGGGTCCATGACCATGGCGAACGAATCCCGTTGACCATTGCCGGGGCCGACCCCGTCAAGGGCACCATAACCATCATCGCGCAGGGGATTGGCAAATCTACCAAACTTTTGAATCATCTCGAAGCCGGTGATGTGATTCGGGACGTGGTGGGGCCGTTGGGTAAAGCGTCTGAGATCCATAATTATGGCACAGTGGTGGTCATCGGTGGTGGGGTGGGTACGGCCATAGCATACCCCACGGCGAAAGCGCTGAAGGATGCTGGCAACCGTGTGATTTCAATTCTCGGCGCACGCAACCGGGAATTGATTATTCTGGAATCCGAAGTCAAGGCCATCAGTGACGAACTCTACGTTACCACCGACGACGGCAGTTATGGCGAAAAAGGTCTGGTTACCGATCGTCTGGCCAAAGTGATTGCCGCAGAAAAAGTTGCCCATGTGCTGGCGATCGGTCCGATCCCGATGATGCGGGCCGTGGCCGAAACCACCCGGCCACTGGCCATTCCCACCACCGTCAGTTTGAACGCGGTGATGGTGGATGGTACCGGGATGTGCGGGGGGTGTCGCGTGGTGGTGGATGGCAAAGCTCAATTTGCGTGTGTGGATGGCCCGGAATTTGACGCCCACAAGGTTGATTTCAAAGTTCTTGCCCAGCGCAACACCATGTATCGCGATGCGGAAAAGATTGCCATGCAAACATTTATGGCCAACCCCGCCGAGGATGTGGACAAGGCCAAGCATCAATGTAAGTTACTCGACGCCGTTCCAGACCATGACTAATTTGCCTCAAATATACAGGGAACTGACCCATGAGCCATAATTCGCTACCACCCAAGGATCGCCTCAAAATCACCCGGCAACACATGATCGAGCAGCCCGCCGAACTTCGCCGGGCCAACTTTACCGAAGTGAATCTGGGCTTGAATGAACAACTCGCCAAGACGGAAGCCAGCCGTTGTCTGGAGTGTGCCAACCCCAAGTGCGTCGAAGGTTGTCCGGTGGGCGTCAAGATCAAAGACTTTATTGATCTGGTGATGGCCGGTGATTATCTGGCCGCAGCGGCCAAGATTCGTGAAGATAATGTCTTGCCCGCCGTGACGGGACGGGTGTGTCCGCAGGAGACCCAGTGCGAGGGTAACTGTCTGTTGGCCAAACGCGGGGCGGCGTTGGGCATAGGTAATCTCGAACGCTTCGTGGCGGATTATGAACGTCAGGTAGGCAAGGTTGGCCTGCCGACCAATGCCCCCAAGACCGGCAAGAAAGTGGCCATCATCGGCAGTGGTCCCGCGGGGCTGAGTTGTGCCGGTGACCTGATCCAACGTGGCCATGAAGTCACGGTATTTGAAGCGCTGCATGAAATCGGCGGCGTACTCATGTATGGCATTCCCGAATTCCGGCTGCCCAAAGATATTGTGCAGGAAGAAGTCAACAATATGCGCCGCATGGGGGTGGACTTCCAGACCAACGTGGTCATCGGGAAAACCATCACCATTGACGAGTTGCTGGAAGAAGAAGGCTATCATGCCGCGTTCGTCGCCACCGGGGCGGGGCTGCCCAACTTCATGAATATCCCCGGCGAAAATCTCTGCGCTGTCTATTCCGCCAACGAATTTCTGACCCGCGTCAATCTGATGAAAGCTTATCGCTTCCCGGAATATGACGAGCCGGTATTTGAATGCAAAGGCCGGAATGTCGCGGTCATCGGTGGTGGTAATACCGCCATGGATGCGGTGCGTACCGCACTGCGTTTGGGCGCTGCCCATGCGTATCTGATCTACCGTCGTTCCGAAGCGGAAATGCCCGCCCGTATCGAAGAAGTGAAACACGCCAAGGAAGAAGGCGTGGAAATTATGTGTCTGCATAATCCGTTGGAATATATCGGCGATGATAAAGGCTGGATCAAAGCCGCCCGTATTCAAAAAATGGGTCTGGGCGAGCCCGATGCCAGTGGTCGGCGCCGTCCGGTCCCGATTGCCGGCAGCGAATTTGAACTGCCGTTGGATATGGCAATCGTGGCGATTGGCAACAGTTCCAACCCCCTGATCCAACAAACCACCCCGGACCTCAAAACCGATAAGTGGGGTCATATCACGGTGGACGAGCACAACATGAAGACCTCGAAGCGTGGCGTCTTTGCCGGCGGCGATGTGGTCAGCGGTGCGGCTACGGTGATTCTGGCCATGGGTGCCGGGCGTATCGCGGCCAAGGCTGTGGACGAATACCTGCGTACCAACGCCTGGTAAGGCCCCTAGTTCTGAAGCTGCGGCGGGAAATCTTTGGCGACCCGCAAGGTGAAATTACGGTAACTGGTTTCCTGGGTACCGATATCACCACGGAAATAGGCTGAGGTGTAGCGCATGCCGGCGGCAGCATTCCAATTTTCCGAGTAGGCATCAATTTCCAATTGGCTGATCCCGCTGCCGCGCAAGTGCCGGGTCAGTTTTCCAATCCGGGCATCCTCGAGCATATTTTGTAGCGCTGATAATTGCGCTGGCTCCTGCAGCCATAGGCCCAACGCCCAGATTTGAGCATAATATCCATCCACGGACTTGGCTTCATTGGTAATCACCTGGCCGGGATGAGTAGGTAAAATCCGGCTTAGTTCCCAGAGCTTGTTGGCCCGCGCGGCCTTCTGCAATTGTTGCCACCGGCGATAGTTTTGCAGCGAGTCAAAGCGGGGGTTGGTCCCGGTCCAAGTGATGGCTTCAAACTGCGTGGCTAGTGCCTCTTCGTAGGCGCTGGGCAGACGGTCTTTCAGCGCCAGCCAACTGAATTGGTGCCACGCTTCATGGGCCATCATGCCCAAGGTCAATTCCCGGCCAATATCAAAACCGGCAAATACTCCGCGATGCGAATAGCCTCCCGCAGTGATCCGCAGGTAAGTCGTGGCATACTCACCGGTATATTGCTTGGTATAAGTTTCCCACGTTTCGCGCTGGGCAAAAACGTAACAGTCCATACGCTGGGCCACGACCGCACCGGGGACCCATTTTTTGGCCTGATCGTAGGCGGCTTCCAAAGTCAGCGCCATCAGACGTTGATAGACCGGATCGCTGACCGTGGTATAGACATGGTAGTGATTGGTGGTAATCCGTACCCCCGGCGTACCGGCAAACTCCCACGGTACAGTGTCCAGCGGTTGCTGGGCCAGATAAGAGATTGCGGTATAACTGGGCGGTTTGGGCCCCAAGCCCTGATCGGTACAGCCACTCAACAGGCCAATACCCACCAGTAGCGATAGCAGAATGTGTTGCAGGCGATTCATGGTCACGCAAAGCCTTTCCAGAGCATACTGCCCCAATAGTAGCGATTACGCTACCTTGTGTCAGTAATTCCGTAGCAAACTTGTCGTATTTATGAAAGCTTTCATCTGGTGTCGTTGTGCAAACCCACTCGGTGCGTTTATGCTGGAGCCATGAGCTTAACTTTTGACGTCATTCAG
Source organism: Phycisphaerae bacterium (assembly GCA_044344145.1). Lineage (GTDB taxonomy): Bacteria > Planctomycetota > Phycisphaerae > WQYP01 > WQYP01 > JBAXGE01. The sequence goes on along the minus strand of JBIJDM010000007.1, from coordinate 14,306 downwards.
GAAAGTACGGATACCGCAGCGCGGCTGGGGAAGGTTCACACCTACCATGGCGACTTCGATACCCCGGCGTTTATGCCGGTTGGGACGCGGGGCACGGTCAAAGGGATCACCCCTGAACAACTCCGGGCCACCGGCGCCCAAATTATTCTGGGCAATACCTATCACCTGTTGCTGCGTCCCGGGTCTGCAGAAGTTGAAACGCTGGGGGGATTGCAACGTTTTACCGCCTGGCATGGCCCCATGCTGACCGATTCCGGCGGGTTTCAGGTGTTCAGTCTTTCCGAATTGCGTAATTTCGACGACGATGGCGTAACTTTTCGCAGCCACATAGATGGCGCGATGGTGCGCATGACGCCGGAATCCTCGATTGCCACCCAGTATCAGCTCGGTTCCGATATCGCGATGGCGTTTGATGATTGTCCCCCGGCTGATTGCCCGCCGGAACGACTTGCCCAAGCCATGGAACGCACCTTGCGGTGGGCCCGACGCAGCAAGGACCAACACGAACTGCTTGATGTCCAGCAACGGCAATCGCTGTTTGGTATTGTTCAGGGTGGGACCAACCCCATAGAACGTAAACGCTGTGCTGAAGCACTCTTAGAGATTGGTTTTGACGGGTACGCGTTGGGTGGTTTGGCGGTGGGGGAAGGCCATGGACGCATGGTGGAAACAATCCAATGCACGGCCCCGTTACTGCCTAAAGCACAACCACGCTATCTCATGGGGGTAGGCTATCCCCGGGATATTTTGGCCGCAGTCAAACTGGGTATTGACATGTTCGACTGCGTGCTACCCTCGCGTAATGGGCGTAACGGGTTGGCTTTCACTTACGCCGGGGCAATTCGGCTTCGTAATGCCAAGCATATGGGCAACCAGAGTCCCATTGAGGATGGCTGCGACTGTTATGCCTGCCAAAACTTCAGCCGGGGGTACATCCGGCACCTGTTTGCGGTGGATGAAATGCTGGGGCCAATCTTGGTAAGTATCCATAATTTGCGGTTTTACCAGCGTTGGATGCTGGACATAAGGCGTGCAATTCGCGACAATTCCCTATCTTGCCTTGTCCCGCCTCCAGACCGTCTGGAAGATGCAGTGCAATAAGTCTGTGGGATCAAGGTTGCAGTGATCGTGTTTCGAAAGGATATTCATGAACATGATGACGATTTTGGCTCAGATAGTTCCCAATGTGAACACCCAGACCGCTACCACCTCTGTGGCCAATCCGGTCCAAATTGTGGTGGCGGCCACCCAGGAAGTTGTACCCGCGACCCAGCCAGCCCCCAGCGTCCTAAGCCAACTGGCGATGCCCATCATCATGGGGGCGTTGCTGTTGGGGATGATGTGGATGATGTTCCGGGGTCGTATGAAGGAAGAGAAACAGAAAGCCAAGCTGATGGAAGCGCTGAAAAAAGGCGATGAAGTTATGACCATCGGCGGTTTGGTCGGCAAAGTTGCCGATATTTCCGGCGACCGGGTGGTCTTGAAAGTGGATGAAGCGAACAATGTGAAGGTGACCTACCTTAAGTCTGCCATCCAAAAAATTGTCAGTGATGCCGACAAGAAATAATCCGGTTCCGGGCCTATTCCGCACCGGGTTATCGCCCCGGTCGGTAAGTGTTTTATCCGCAGTCTACTGCGCAGGCACATGTCAGCCGGATGATGTGGGCAGCGTAGCTGGTTCATTTGTGTTGGTGTAAATCATGACGCAACGTCTTTGGTCTCGTTTCCTGCTGATCGGCTTGATTGTGGGCATTGCCAGTCTGGCGCTGTGGCATTATTACCCGCCCAAAGGCGGGATTGATCTGGCCGGCGGCACGGATCTGTTGTATGAATTGCAACTGACGCCCGAGCAGCAGCTTGATCCCACTCTGCCGACGCGTGTTATTGACACGTTACGCCGGCGCGTTGACCCGCAAGGGATTAAAAATATCAGTTGGCGGGTGGTGGGGGGCAACCGGATACAAATCCAGATGCCTCTGGCTGATGAAGCCACGCGCAAGGCCCGTAGAGCTTACCGCGAAGCCGTTGAAGCCCTGCGCCAGAACGTGATCCGGGCCAGCGATTTGGTTCCGGCCATGAACGCTTCCGGTTCGCAACGTACTGCAGAACTCGACAAAGTTTTGCCTGCCACCTCCCCACGTCGGGCTTTGGCCCAACGCCTGTGTAGCGCCTGGGACGCACGACGGGAAGCGGAAATGGCGGCGGATTCCTATAAAGATGATCCAAGCAAAATGCCCACCACGGTTTTGGAGGCCATCGAAAAATCGCCGCGTGAATATGATGCTGCCCTGAAAGCTCTGCTGGCGACCAATCTCAATGTGGATGAGTATATTGACAAGCTGACCGTGGCCGCCGATCCGCGGAACAAACTCGCGGCGGGGAAATTGGCCGAGTATACCGCGCCCTACACGCGTGACTACCCCGAGATCAAGCCACTGTTGGACGCCGTGGCAGACAGTTACGGTGCGATCAATAAGTTGTCCGATCGCGGGTTTGATGATCCGCAGGAACTTATGCGGTTGTTGCGCGGTTCGGGTGTGTTGGAATTCCGTATCGCGGTAAAAGCTTCGGATACCGAAATTTCCCAGCAGGGGATTATGTCGGCGCTGGAGCATCTGCAGAAAAATGGCCCCAAACAGTCGGCCACCTTCGGCAGTGCCAAGGTACGCTGGTTTGAAGCGGATGCCAAAAACGCACCCGATCTGCATCTGCAACCGGAATTGATTTCCAGTCAGTGGGCAGGCAAGTGGTATGTACTGCTCTATGACGATGCCACCCGTTCTCTGGTGCATGATCCCGCCCGCGGACAGGATTGGAAACTGGCCCGCGCCCGCCCATATTACGATCCCCAAAGCGGGATGATGGTGCTGTTCAGTTTCGACCAGTCTGGCACCATTCTGTTTGGCAATATTACCCGGATGAATATCAAGCGTCCCATGGCCATCGTGCTCGATGACGTCATTATGTCGGCACCCAATATTCAAGATGCAATTATGACCGGCAGCGGGCAGATCACTTTTGGTTCGGCCTCGCGTAGTCCGGAACAGGTTCGTCTCGAAGCCGAAAATCTGGTGAAAATTCTGGAAGCCGGTTCTTTACCCGCGGCTCTGGCCCCGGACCCCATCTCGGTACAGACCATCAGTCCGCAGTTGGGCCGGGATAATATCTCGGCGGGGTTGCGCAGTTCCTTGATCGCCGTCGCGGCCGTCATGCTCTTTATGGCGATCTACTACTCCATTACGGGTATGTTCGCCAATGTGGCTCTGTTCGTGAACTTGCTGCTGGTGATGGCCGTCATGGCCATTTTTCAGGGCACGTGGACGATGCCCGGGATTGCCGGTTTGGTTTTGACCTTGGGTATGGCCGTGGATGCCAACGTGCTGATCAACGAGCGTATCCGCGAAGAGCTAATGAATGGCGCCTCGTTAAATCTGGCTATCCGTCAGGGATATGACCGGGTATTCTGGACGATTTTCGATTCCAACTTGACCACCGCACTGACGGCGGTGGTATTGATTTTTGTTGGTAGCGAAGAGGTTAAAGGTTTTGGCGTTACCCTGGTGTATGGGTTGGCCAGTTCGATGTTCACCTCTTTGTATATCACCCGTACGCTTTTGGGCGCTGCTGTGAAATGGGGCGTACTCAAGCATATCGAAAGTCTGAATCCGGTTCAGTACATTGGCTACATTTTTGGTTTTGGCTGGTTGCGGGGACGTTGGGGTTTCCTGCATGCATTTGAAACGACGAAGATTGACTGGATTGGCAAGCGCAAGATTTTCTGGATGATTTCCACCATTCTTAGCATTCTCGGGATTGTCGCGTTTTTAGCCCGGGGTCCGGATAAATTCGATACCGAGTTCAACGGTGGCACCCAGGTAACGATGCGGTTGCGGGAAGATTTGCCTGCGGACAAGCAACTCAAAATTGCCGATGTGCGCCGGCGGGTTACCGAGATGGCTACCGGCAAATTTGCCGATCTGAGTCAGGCTACCGTATATGAAGTTGGCGAAGACGGTAAAACGTTCACGATTGTCAGCACGCTGGCCGATTCGGCCGAGCGAAAAATCAAAGACAGTTATCTCGAGGCCCTGGCGCAAAAGTTCCAGGATGTGCTCGAGATTATGCCCGCCTTGCGTTTCGATGGGCATGAGTTGAGCGGGATACGTTCCTTACCGCAGGTGCTGGAACGCAAAATTGTGGTTCCCATCAAACAGGATTCACTGGATCGGGTGGTGCCGGGCATGGTGCCATTGAATCCGCGTGACAACCTGTTGACCGATTACTTGGGGGGCGTGGCCACCGTGCTGCGCAATATCCAACCGCCTGAGTCGGCGCGCAAGCTCGAACAACGCATCCGCGATGTCCGGCAGAGTACGGACCGTAAAACCGGCTATCGTGATTTCAAAGTGATTCCGACGCGTCTGGCTCCCGGACAGGATAATCTGGTTGTGGATGCGGTAGTCGTCGCGGCGGAGCGTAATATCCCCTACAGTCTGGATGCCAATCGCTGGGAGGCCGAAGTGGCCAGCAGCGAGTGGCAGGTTATCTATAACGCCATGACCACACAGACGCAGTTCACCGGGGTCACCAGCTTTGACCCGCAGGTGGCCGCTAATGCCAAGGAACAGGCCTTGGTGGCGGTAATTATTTCCCTGCTGTTGATTCTGATCTACGTCTGGATCCGGTTCGGTGGTTTACGCCACGGGATCGGAGCCCTGTTGTCACTCGCCCATGATGCGTTGATGGCGGTGGGTATGACCGCAGTGGCAGGCTGGATTGTCATGGAAGGTTCGCCATTGAAAGCGGTAGGCGAATTCCTGCTGATTCAGGACTTCAAGATCAATCTTACGATGATTGCGGCGTATCTGACCATTGTGGGTTATTCGGTCAACGACACCATCGTGATTTTTGACCGCATCCGCGAAAATCGTGGTCGGTTAAATCTCCCGATGAATCGGACCATGATCAACGACTCCATCAACCAATGCTTCGGACGTACGATTTGGACGACTTTCACGGTCATCGTGGTGGTCTTGATCCTCTACATCTGGGGCGGTGACGCCCTGCGCGGCTTCTCCTATGCCATGTTGATCGGCTGTATCACCGGGGTCTACTCGACCTTGGCGATTGCCAGCCCCGCGCTATTGAGTGTGCGCGAGTTGAACAAGAAATCCAACCAGAAAGATACGGAACTGGCGAAGGTTGATTGAATCGGTTGGTAGGATTGAATAACTGATGGGGCTTCATGGGTTAAACCATGGAGCCCTTTTTTCATTTCGGGTTATGTGGTCCAGATGAAACAAGGTCTGGACCGGGGACGCGGTAGGTGGGAGATGGCGTAAGATCTGCACGTTCAGACTTTTGTCTTGGCCCAATCACTGCGGCTAAACGCCAACCACAGCCCCACGCCGCGCAGATTCAAATCAGCAAAGATCGCAATCCAGACACATAACATCTTGCCTTTCTGATCCAGCGGATGGCCGGTCCACATAGCCAGTAACCACAAACAAAGAAACAGTAGGGGGATGCGGAATAAAAAGATCCCACCGGTACTGAACCAAAGTGGCCATTTGGTGGCCCCGGCCCCGCGCAGGCTGCCGGCCATTACAATAGCGATGGCAAAACTCGGCTGGGCCAGCCCGGCCAGAATCATGGGCCAATAGCCTACCTCGGCAACAATATCCGACGTTACCATCAGACGCAGCAGTAGGGTCGGGAACAGGATCATGGGGAGTGCGGCCAGGGTCATCGTAATCAAAGCCAACCGCAGGGATAGAAATGCGGCCTGCCGGGCCGCATCAGGCCGTTTCTTACCCAGATATTGCCCCACCAGGGCAGACGCAGCCATGCCGAATCCAAAGCCGGGCAGAAAGGCCAAGGCTTCGATGCGGATCACCGAATTATGGGCAGCCATCATAATGCCGTTAAGGTCACCTTGATTGATGACAAAAATCAAAATCAGTGATTGCCCCAACCACAACAAAGCACCTTCCAGCCAACTGGGGATTCCGATGCTCAAAATCCGGCGTAGTGGTGTCAGGGAAAACCGAATGTGCCGACGTTGTAAGGCGAGGGTATACGATGGCCGGGTCAACATGACAATCGTCGCCACGCCAGCGCACAGATATACCAGCAAGTCGCCCAGGGCGTTGCCTCGTAAGCCCAGTGCCGGGAAGGGTCCCCAGCCAAAGGTAAGACTGGCCGAAGCCAGAAAATTCACCACCGTGATTATACCTGCCACGATCATCGGGCTGACCGTATTGCCCGCACCGCGCATGGTGGCCATGCCAATATTCGCCACCGCCTGAAAACAGAGGGTAAAGACGATGATTTTCAGATACTGCACGCCAAAGACCAACGGCAGGTCTTTAAGGCCCATAAACCGGCAGATAGGTTCGGCGAATACATACATGACACATGACATCGCCAAGCCCAGCAGGAAGGCCCAAGCGATGGCGATCCCCGCCGTGCGTTTGGCGGAACGAATTCGCCCTGCACCCACCCGACGGGCCACGATGGCCGTAGCCCCCACCCCGAGCGCATTGGTCATCAGGCCAGTCAGCCATTGTAAATAAGCGATGGTCCCGACTGCTGCGGCGGCAGCCGTGACGGTGGCCTCATCCCCGGGGATATGCCCGGCAATCCAGGTATTGGCCAAGCCGATGCTGGCCTGTAAAAATTGCTCCACAATCACCGGCCACGCCAGCCGTAGCACCGATCGGGCCGTAGGGGGGGCACTGGTAAGTTCCTGCGGGCGGGGGGTGACCTCGGTGGTCATATCCGCGCCAGCGGCTTCGGCATCAACTTGCATCGCCACGGCAGGGACTGGGTGGATGGAATCGTGAGGGGTTAATTTTGCCATAGGGGTCGCAGATAATAGGCCCACAAAGCAGCAATCTCGCGCAAAATCATGTTTGGGGTTTGCACCAAAAGTTGTTTTTCTTCACAGGGAACCGTGTAAACTTCCTTCACTCCGGCCCGCTGCAGACTCAGTCGGACCCGGGGCAGATGCCAGAAATGACTCACGACTAATACGCGTGTTTTCTTGTGCTGTTGCAGCCATGCGGACACATGTTCCGCCGTGGCTTCGGTATTGATACCACCGGGATCAAGTTGGAGTGCCGTATCGGGAATATCGGCCTGACGGGCCATTCTTTGCATCACCTGTGGTTCACTCAATGGGCCGTCGCCGGGTCCGCCACTAAAGAATAATGTTGGTGCGTAAATTTGCTTCTGCAACATGATGCCGGTGTTAGTGCGATCCGCCAGTGCCTGTGAAGGCGTGCCATCCGCGTAAGCCCGGGCGCCCAAAACCACAATGACATCTGCTGGCCGTCGATAATCGGTGGTACCCAGCGCCACGATTTGGGCCAATGGAAACAGGATGATACTCAGACCCAAGCCGAGAATCCGCCACACCCAAAGGCCGAAGGTGTGCATGGATTTCTCGTCCTTGGTGCCAAAAATAGCCACCAGCAGGATGCCGAACAAGGCGAGTGCCCAGACCAGCGACAGCCCTCCTGGAAGTGCGTAATATAAGATTTTGGATTCACGTAAAGCATTGTATTCTAATGCGTTACGAACGCAGAGGAGAATCAGAACGCCCAGTGTGGAGGCCACGAACGCCCGGGCTCGCAGATCTGCTGGTAACCAGAACCCCAGCCAGACCAGCACCACTCCCCCCACGGCGAGGATTCCCTGCCCGGCCAACGCAGGTAGTGGCCGTACGTCGATCCACCATAGGTTTAAGTCGAAATTTGGGCTGCGCCATTCGCCCAATATGTTAAGAATAGTAAATAAGCCCATAAATATGGCCATTCCGCGTAACCCGGCGGAGATGAGGGGGCGATAACTGGTTTCAGTGGTCTTGGCCATAAGTTCAATTGTGGCACCTAACGCCCGACTCGGCAAGTGGTCATGATATTTTGGCGAATTGTCGCCAGACCGCTTACAATGTCGCACAACTTTAGCGAGGTAACGCAACGTATGAAAACACGCATGCAATATTGGACTACGCTGTCCATGTTTCTCCTACTTATAGGTGGTATGTTGGTGTCCGACCAGACCCAGGCGGCAGACGGCGAAAGGCCAATTGTGGCTGCCACCCAGAAATCCACCAAGCTGCCTCAGGTCCGCGGATTTTCGATGCAGTTGAATAATCCCAATGGAGCCGAGGAATATAAGGCCGCGCTGGATGATCTCAGTGCACTCGGGTGCAACTGGATTAACTTTGCGGTCGCCGCCCGGATGAAAGATGTCAAGAGCAACGATGTGTATATCAACTGGCAGAATCTGCCCACAGTCAAATCCATGGAGAGTATCATCAAGCATGCCAAGAAAAAAGGTATGCGGGTCATGATTATGCCCATGGTGTTGCTGGACAAAGCCGGGACCAAAGAATGGCGAGGCGTGATCCAACCCACCGACTGGGAACAGTGGTTCTTCAGCTATCGCCAGTATATGAATGTGGTGGCCAATCTGGCGGCCAAAACCGAGGCGGATATTTTGTGCGTGGGCAGCGAACTCCTGAGTACTGAAGCTGATGAACAACGTTGGACCCAAACCATCAAAGAAATCAAAGCAATATACTCCGGCAAACTGACCTATTCAGCGAATTGGGATCACTATAAGGTGCCCACGTTCTGGAACCAGTTGGATTACATCGGGATGAATAATTACAACGAACTTGCCAGTGGCCGGGGCGCCACCGTGGCGCAGTTGGTCAAGACCTGGCAACCCATTAAGCGTGATATTCTGCGCTTCGCTGAAGAGCAGAAAAAGCCCTTTATGTTTACGGAAGTGGGTTGGCATAATTTGGACAATACCGTCAAGGAACCATGGAATTATGTGGCTTTGACCAAAATTGACCCCCGCGAGCAGGCAAATGCGTTCCAGTCGTTTGTGGATGTCTGGGGCGAAGAGAAGGCGGAAAAATTCATGGGCGCGTTCATCTGGGAATGGGTGTCCAATGCCAAGCCGACCGACCCCGGCAGCTACTGTCCCAAAGGCCAGCCCGCCATGGAAATCATCAGCAAGTGGCTCAAGCTCATGCCTGCGGCTGGCCAGTGAAGCCAAGTCTCGCTAAACTATCGTCTAATTCTGGCATGAGTGGCCGTTGGCAACCTTACCAGAACGCTCTTGGATTGCCTGTTTATGGAGTTTGCCCATGCGCATGAAGCGTACGTGCCGTTGTGCCGAAGTAACCGAAAAAATGATTGGTCAGGAAGTGGTCGTGGCCGGCTGGGTCAACTCATACCGTGATCATGGTGGGGTGGCGTTTATTGATATTCGCGATCTGACTGGTTTGGTGCAGATTGTCTTCAAGCCCGAGCATCAGGCGGTGCATGAAATCGGCCGGCATCTACGCAATGAAGATGTGGTCATGGTCCGGGGCAAGGTAATTGCCCGTGCGGCCGGGGCCGAAAACCCCAAGCTGGCCACCGGTAAAATCGAAATTGAAGTCACCGACGCGGATCTGGTCAACAAGTCCGATCAGGCGCCCTTCACTCCCAGTCAGCGGGAAAGTGTCAACGAAGATACCCGCTTGAAGTACCGCTATCTGGATTTGCGCCGGCCGGAAATGAGCGAAGCTATCGTCACCCGCCATCGCGTCACCAAGATTATGAGGGATTATTTTGACCAGCATAATTTTCTGGAAATCGAAACGCCGATCCTCTACAAGTCCACTCCTGAAGGTGCCCGGGAATTTCTCGTTCCCTCGCGGCTGCAGCCGGGCAGCTTTTATGCTCTGCCCCAGAGCCCTCAGCTCTTCAAGCAAGTGCTGATGGTAGGGGGGATGGACCGATATATTCAGATCGCCCGGTGTTTCCGCGATGAGGATTTGCGGGCCGATCGGCAACCCGAATTCACCCAGTTGGATTTGGAAATGAGCTTCGTGGATCGCGAAGACATTATTGAATTGATCACCGGTCTGATTACCCGGCTGTGGCGCGAAGTCCTGGGGCAGGAACTGCCCAGCCAATTCCTGAGGATGACGTATCAGGAAGCCATGGATCGCTTCGGCATTGACCGACCGGACATGCGTTATGGTCTGGAACTCACGGATGTGACCTCATGGGCGGGCGCGACCGATTTTGGGGTGTTTACCTCGGTGGTGACATCGGGTGGCCGTGTTAAGACTGTGGTCGTACCCGCCAAGTGTGAATTAACCCGCAAGCTTATTGATACCTTCACGGCGGAAGCCAAGAAGTTCGGCGCCAAGGGGCTGGCTTACCTGAAGATTGGCCCGGATGCCGCCGGCCCGTTGGCCAAGGTGGTAAGTCCCGAGCAGGCTGCAGCATTAGCGGCCTTAAACGGCGCCCAAGTCGGCGATACCGTGCTCTTTGTCGCGGACAAGGAAACCACCTGCTGGCGCGTGCTGGGCGAATTACGGCAGCAAATCGCGCGGACTTTCAAACTGATCCCCGAAGGTGACTTTAAGTTCTTATGGGTGGTTGATTTTCCCAGTTTTGAATACGACGATGCCAGCAAGCGTTATATCGCCAAGCACCATCCCTTCACCGCGCCGCTGGATGAAGATGTGGCATTCTTGAATACCGATCCCACCAAGGTACGGGCCAAGGCCTATGACATCGTGCTCAACGGAATTGAGTTGGGTGGCGGTTCTATTCGTATCCACCAACGCGATGTACAAAGCCAGATTTTTGGATTACTGGGCATCAGCCCGGAAGATGCCCAACGCAAGTTCGCCTTCCTGCTGGATGCGTTGCGTTTTGGCGCCCCGCCGCACGGTGGGATTGCCCTGGGCCTGGACCGACTGGTCATGATGATGCTCAATCGCAGCAGTATCCGCGATGTGATCGCATTCCCCAAGACCCAGAGCGGTACCGATAATATGACCGAAGCTCCCGGCACGGTCGAAGGCAAACAATTGCAGGAACTGCATATTGCCACTGTGCTTCCACCGCCGGTTACAATTGCCCCCAAGTAACTGAGTCCGGGCGAACATACAGTCCAACGCGTACCGCACCCCTAAAAGGTGCGGTACTTTGTTTATCTGCAGCGCGAACCGGCAAATTCCCCGATACTTTCGTGCATGTCCTACCGCCTGTGGTAAGATAAAACGTCATGGAGTCGCCTTAGGAGTCGTCTAATGCAAGCCAATGTCATTGCCCGCACGATTGACCATACCATCCTGAAGGCGGAGGCCACGGCGGCCGATGTTCGCATGGTGGTTGCGGAGGCCATTCGCTATAAATTTGCCAGTGTCTGTGTCAACCCCTATTTTGTCCGTCTGGTCAGTGATCTGCTGGAGCATTCCCCGGTGTCCGAGCAGGTTAAAACCTGTGCGGTGGTGGGGTTTCCGCTGGGGGTGAATAAAACCATGACCAAAGCCATTGAGGCCAGCAGTTGCGTGAAGGATGGCGCTCAGGAAGTGGATATGGTGGTGAATTTACCCGCGTTACTAAGTGGGGACCTGCACGAAGTGCGGCAGGATATTATGGAAGTGGTCCGTGCCAGTCGTGCGGTATGGTCACAAGTCAAAGTGAAAGTGATTCTGGAGACGGCAGTTTTGGATGAAGCGCAGATTGCGCTGGGCTGCCGGGCGGCGCAGGAGGGGGGGGCAGATTTTGTCAAAACCAGTACGGGCTTCCACCCTAAAGGCGGAGCCACTGTGCAGACGGTCACCTGGCTGCGCAAGTATGCTGGCCCTCTCCAGGTCAAGGCCAGCGGCGGAATTCGTGATCTTGCCACGGCGGTGGCTATGTTGCAGGCCGGGGCCGATCGACTGGGGTGTTCCGCCGGGGTGGCGATTGTCACCGCCGCGCAGGGACAGACCCCGTTCGTCCCGGGGGCAGGTTATTAACAAGGTGGTTTGCCATGGGCGTCAAGTGGATCATCGGTCGGGCGGGTACGGGTAAAACGTACCACTGCGCCCATGAGATCACCGCCCATCTGCGTGATACCACCGAAGGCCCGTTTGGTGCCCCGCTGTGGTGGATTGTCCCCAATCAAGCCACCTTTAATACCGAACGCACACTATTGAGCCATGCCGGAGTTAAAGGGTTCTTTCGGGTTTCCATCTTCAGTCTGCGCCGGCTGGTGGAACTACTGGCCAAGGATACCGGCGTCAGTATGCATCGCGAAATGGATGACATGACCCGCTGGGTCCTGCTCTCACGACTGGTGCACAATGAAACCGAGTATCTGACTATTCTGAAAGAAACCGCCCACCACCCGGGCTTTATTAAGCTGCTCGATACCACACTGGGCGAGTTGCTGGATAACGGCTATACCCCCGGCACGTTACGCGAACTGGCCGATAGCTGGCAGGGGGAACAGCGTGAGTCGGAGCAAAAGTTCCGGGATCTGGCCCACTTGTTGCACGCCTGGATCAATGTTACCGGCACCACGCATCTCAGCCCGGACCAGGCGACCCGGCAAGTCATTAAGAATATCGCCGGCTGGGAAAAAATCCGTACCACCAATATCTGGGTGGATGCCGTCTATGCGCTGAACCGGCTTGAAATCGAACTCCTGGGGCAGTTGGCCCGGCACGCCCAATCTCTCACCATCACCTTGCTGGCCGATCCGGAAATCTGGAACCAGCCTGAAGCACATCAAAATGTCGGACCCTTCCGCAAAACTGTCAGGTTGTTTGGGCAACTTACCGAACATTTTGACCGTTTGGGAGTCCCCGTCTCCGAACCGATGTTGCTGCGGTCACAGCCCCCGCACCGGTATCGTAAGGCTCCACATCTGGCCGTACTCGAAGATCAACTCATCCCGGTTGCCGCGCGTGGTAACGAGGTTCCGACCGGTCCCGCTTCGGTACAGATTTGGCAAGCCGCCACGCCGTTGGATGAAGTCCGCGCCGTGGCGCATGACATATTGCGCCGGATTCGCGCGGACCACACGTTGCGTTTCCGGGACATCGGTCTGGTGCTGCCAGATCTTGACGCCTATGAAAGTCATATTTCACGGGTGTTCAAGGAATTGCAGATTCCCAGTTTCCTGGACAAACGCCGGCCCATCCATCAGCATCCGCTGGTTGAGTTTGTGCGTTATGCGCTGGATTACCAACGGAGCGGCCAGCAGGCTGAACATCTGCTGAACTGGATGAAAACGGGTTTGCTGGGATTTGATGATGCCCAGATATCCACTTTTACCAAGGCTTGCCGGGCCTTCGCGGTACGCAAGTTGGAGTTTGTATTGGCGCCCGATGGCACCAGCCTGACGGTGCCCGTATTGGAAGCTTTGGAAGCGCTTACGCTGGAGGATCAACGTATCCGTCAGCAACGCGACAATTTCCGTGCGTTGTGCCAATTGCTGTGTACCCGTTTGGCCGGTTGGTTCAAGACATTGCAGGCGATGGACCATCAGGCAGGTTCCTTGACGCTGGCGTTACTAGGACTTATGCAGCAGTGCGCGACCCAGGCAGTAATCGCCCGCTGGTGCAATGAAGCCATATCCGCCCAACGGCACGAAGAGGCCCAGTTGCATCAGGCCGCGTGGACACAGATTATGGAGCTGCTGCAACGCATCCAACGCTTGGAACAGGCCGACCGGTTGAATTTGAACGCCACTGAATTTGCCGATGTCCTGATGCACACGCTGGAATCCATGACACTGGGCATCATTCCCCCGAATCGGGATCAGGTGGTGGTCAGCTCCATGACCCGTTCACGCCATCCCAATCTCCGGGTGGTCTATCTTCCGGGTGCCACCGCCGCGGATTATCCCCAGCGTGCGGGCAACCAGCATTTACTGACCGATGACGAACGGGCCTGGTGTAATCAGGATGAGACGCGGATGCCCCTGACCCTCACTGGCAAAGAACATATTCTCGAAGGGCAACTGTACGATTACATTGCGGTAACCCGCGGTAGCGAGTCGCTGATCGTCAGCTACCCCAAGAGTGACGGCGGGGGTAAAGCGTTGCAACGATCACGCTATGTGGACCGGATCAGCCGATTGTTGAAGCTCGAACCCGTGGTGCTAAAGCCGATGCAGGCACCGTGGGCCGATATTCTGGATCACCGCGGACTGATGGCTGCGGCCCTGCCTCTGTGCGGCCGGGTGGACCCGGCGGCTCAGACGATTTGCCGTTCAATCACCGACTATTTTCAATCGCATGACACGTGGGCACAGGCTTGGGCTTATCTGCAAAAAGCCCGGGAGCAAACCTCCAATCCGGTCACGCAGACCTGCCTGCGGGAAACGCTGGGCAATCATCCTACTCTAAGCATTACCGGCATCGAAACCTTCGCCCAGTGCCACATGCGCTTCTGGCTCAAGTATGGGATGAAATTGCAGGAAAATCAGGAACTGGAATATAACGCATT
>JBIJDM010000277.1:0-2985 GCA_044344145.1 Phycisphaerae bacterium | reverse complement strand
CTGGCACCCACCAAAGGTTGGTATGAACGGGGTATCACCCAGGAGGAGATTAACGAACTGATTACCCTGACCCGCAATTCCGAGCGGATGGCCCTGTTGGAAAAACGGCTGCCCACCCAACCAGCCCAGCTTATGGCTGCATGCAAGAATCTCCATATTGCCGCAGGACGGGTACTGGCGGCGCTGTGCCATGGGCAGATGACGCCGAAAGCCTTTGAATTGAAGTTTGGTGGCCATAGTACCAGTGAACATCCTGATTTGGTAGTAACCACCAAACCTGTGGTTACCACATCCGGACAAAGGGTGTATCTCGAAGGCACGATAGACCGTATTGATGTGAGTCCGCAGGGCGATGTGCTGGTGTACGACTATAAAACTGGCACCACCGAAATTGATCCCGTTAAACATCGGGCTGGGATCCAGCTACAGTTGCCGTTTTATATGGGCGTGGTGGCCGATGGGCTCCAACTCCGTGAACAAGACCAGATTAGCGTAGCTGGTGGCTTTTACGGTAAATTGAAATATCAACGATCCAAAGAGGCGGACGCGACCGTATATACAGGGATTATTGATCCGGCGCGAAAAGACTTGATTATGGATGAACAGGCTGAAGCAGAGAAGGTTTATAACTTTAAGTGCAAGCTTGATCTGCCGGATTATGTGGCTTCCACCCGCGGCATCCTGCTAGACTTGCTTAATACGCTTTTCAAGACTGAGGTCACCCCGAATCCCTATCAGTATGACAAACATCGCGCCTGCGATTATTGCCCTTATAGTTACGCGTGTACGTTTGATGTCCGGGTGGAGAATTTCCGCAATATTAAATCCTCCGCATCGGATACGTTGCCGATATGATACGCATAGGAACTTTCTGACTGTTTCTGGAGCGTGCTGATGCTGCGATACCTCCTGAGCCGATTGCTGCAAGCATTGTTGGTAATCGTGGTGGTTTATACCATCACCTTCCTATTGCTGATGCTGGTAGGTGATCCCTTCATTGGGGAAAAGACCCCGCCGGAATCCGTGCTCAAAGCCTTGCGGGCACGTTATATGATTGACCGGCCGGCCATGGCTTACCTGCTTTATCCCTGGCGGATACTCACCACCGGCGATCTGGGGCCGACGATCAGTTATGAAAATTGGACGGTCAATGATGTGGTCCGATCCGCCTTGCCGGTCTCGGCCAGTTTGGGGTGTTTTGCCATGATCTGGGCGCTTTGGCTGGGCATCGGGGCGGGTTTGGTGGGGGGGATGAAACCGCAAAGTAAACGCGACTTGCTGCTGACGATTCTGTCGCTGCTGGGCGCCAGTCTGCCCACTTTTGTCATCGCTTCCGCTTTGGTGATGTTATTGGGGGTTTTCGTGCCTATATTCCCCACCGGGGGGTGGGGAACCATAGCCCAACTGATTCTCCCCTCGTTCTGTCTGGCGCTACCCTTCGCGGCCTACATTGCGCGGCTGACGCGGGTGTCGGTCCTGGATGTTCGCCATCAGGATTACATTCGCGCCGCCCGAGCTAAAGGGGTGGCCTATTTCCCCCTCGTGACCCGACATGTCTTACGCAATGCTTTGTTGCCGGTGTTTTCCTATCTGGGGCCAGCCCTGGCATACCTGATTACCGGCAGTTTCGTAGTGGAAAAAGTCTTTGCCATCCCCGGTTTGGGGACCCATTTTGTCAACGCCTGTTTGGCCACCGATATTCCGTTGGTCCTGGGCTTGGTTTTGATCTTCACCACGGT
Source organism: Phycisphaerae bacterium (assembly GCA_044344145.1). Taxonomy (GTDB): domain Bacteria; phylum Planctomycetota; class Phycisphaerae; order WQYP01; family WQYP01; genus JBAXGE01. Next base: position 1,246 of record JBIJDM010000277.1, on the reverse strand, counting down.
CGTGGTACTCTTTAATCTGGTAGTGGATATCGCTTATACCTGCGTTGATCCGCGGGTCAGTGTGGAAGGAAACAAGTCATGAAACGCATCCTGATGAGTCTGCTGGGAGTGTTCGCGCTGTGGTGTACCCTCACCGCATACGCCCAGGCCCCCGCTGCCCCGGAACTGTTATTGCCACCGCAGGACAAGGCTGTGATCATCCGGCTGGATGGGCCGGTGGATGACATCATGCTGGCCAGTTTGAAACGTCGTACCCAACAAGCATTGCAGGGCGGGGCACAATTAATTATTCTGGAAGTGGAAACCTATGGCGGACAGGTTACCTCGGCTTTGGCCATCAGTAAATACATCAAGAGTGTGCCCGTGCCGGTGGCCGCTTGGGTGAATGATAAGGCCTATTCCGCGGGAGTCTTGATCACGCTGGCCTGTAAACCTGTCCTGATGGCACCGACGGCCAGTCTGGGCGACTGTGAACCGATCGAAGTTGTGATGGGACGTGCGCAGGCGTTGGACCCGGAAATCCGGGCCAAAATCTCCTCGCCCATAATCCAGGAACTCGCCAACTCCGCCCAGCGTCACCAACTGCCTGAGGTAATAACCCAAGCGATGGTCCTGCGTGAAGTCGAGGTCTGGGAACTATGGAATCCACAGGCCGCCAAGCCCGAAACCCGTTATGTGGACGGTCCCACCCGGCAGAAAATGCTGAAAGAAACCCTGACCATGCCCGATGGTACCATCGTTCCAACCTGGCAGGATCGACACGCGCAACCGCTTGATAGTAAAGATACGCTTTTGACCGTTGGCACCGAACAGGCTCTGGCCATGGGCTTGGCCCAACGCAGTGCCCGGGACCAACAGGAGTTATTGACCTGGCTCAATGTGCGGGGCGAAGTGCAAACACTGACCTACAACTGGACCGAGCATCTGGCTCGTTGGCTGGTGCTATGGGAGATTCGGGCCTTATTTTTTGTGGCGATGCTGATACTGGCCTATCTGGAAATCTCCCATCCCGGCGCCTCCATCTTTGGCCTTGGGGCGGTGGTTTGTCTGGGCATCCTGGTGGCCGCACCCTATTTCACCGGCACCGCCAGTACCTGGGAAATTATTGTCATTATTGTGGGCGTGTTGTTGGTGGCAGCCGACATTCTGCTACATGGTGGGCTAGGTTTCCTGACCCCGCCGGGGGTGATTTTGGTCGCCCTGGGACTGATTGGCACCTTTATTCACCCCAACTCAGAAGGTGGGA
>JBIJDM010000026.1:0-19346 GCA_044344145.1 Phycisphaerae bacterium | reverse complement strand
CCCCGGCCATGTGGGGAGGGATGCAAATTGGGGCCAGTGTGGTGGTCTTTGGTTCGGTATTCTCGGTGGGGGTAATGCTGGGTTTGGCCAGGTATTTACACATGGTCCCGGGTTTCCGGCGTTTGCAGTTGCAGCCGTCCGCTGCGGCCATCGTTGAACCGGTACGGGATGATCTGACCAATACGGCATCGGATGCGGTATTCCCCGGTGCTATGGGGTTGGCTGAAACTGACTTGCGTCCCGCGGGCAAAGTCCGCTTTGGCACTCATTTGCTGGATGTGACGACCCGGGGCGATTATATCGCACGCGGTACCGCAGTCGATGTGGTTGAGGTAAACGGCATGACCGTCGTGGTCAAACCGCATCCTAAAGTGGCACCCTAATGCACGCGGGTCCGGTGTTTTAACGAGTACCGCTGGGGGCGCGTTGCTGTTCCAACTTGCGCAGTGAAGACGGCAATTCGAAATGCACATCCTCATCGGTGACATGGCGTTCCTCGACCGTGGCGCCGTAATGCTGCTGCAGGGTGTCAATGATGGCCTGCACCAAGTCTTCCGGCGCTGAAGCCCCCGCAGTCAACATGAGCGTATCCACCTCATAGAACCAGTCGTGATTGATGTGGCTGACATCGTCCACCAGAAACGCTTTAACCCCGCGGTTCTCGGCAATTTCCACCAGACGTTTGCTGTTGGAGCTATTCTGGCTGCCCACCACCAGCACCAGATCACACTCCGGCGCCAACTGTTTGACCGCGCTCTGCCGGTTGGTGGTGGCGTAACAAATATCTTCTTTCGGGGGGGATTGCACCCGGGGATATTTCTTCCGCAGGGCCGCAATAATCACTTCGGCGTCGTCCAGACTCAGGGTGGTCTGGGTCAGATACACAATCCGGTGGTCTTCGGGAATGTTGAGTTGGGCCACATCGTCGGTATTTTCCACAATGATAATGGCATCCGGGGCCTCCCCGACCGTACCGACAACTTCGTCATGATCGGCATGACCGATCAGGATAATGGTGAACTTCTGCTTGGCATAACGGATGGCTTCCATGTGGACCTTGGTCACCAGCGGGCAGGTTGCATCCACCTGAATGAGACGGCGGTCGTCAGCCCGTTTGCGCACCTCGGGCGATACGCCATGGGCGCTGAATACCAGAGTGGCCCCCGCCGGGACTTCATCAACGGCGTTGACAAAGATGGCACCTTGCCGGGTGAAACGTTCCACCACATGGCGGTTATGCACAATTTCATGATAAACGTACACCGGCGGGCCCATGAGTTGGAGCACGCGTTCCACTACTTCCACCGCCATATTGACACCCGCGCAGAAACCCCGCGGATTAGCCAGCAAGATTTTCATATATCGTACCTTTCCGTAGCCTATTAATTCGTCACTGCACCACCAATGTTAGGCTAAATCGGCACGTCTGTCATCTTTAATGTTGGGCGGTGTCATAATCGCCCGCATCCATGTCCTCATCGCGCGGGGCCACATAGTCCGGACTCTGACTGCGGGTCAGTTCTTCCTGATAGGCCTGCAGGATACTATCCTGAACCAGCGCCCGGCAGGCGGCATTGATCGGATGGGCAATGTCGCAGTGTAATTTGCGCCGACTGGCTTCGGACAAGACGGGGCGTTGTTCTTCCAGCCGTCCACCGCAATGGTTGCAGAATTTGGCGCTGATGGGGTTTTTGCCCCGACAAGTGGGGCAGTGGCCCATGACCTTGCGGCTGGGCATGGCCACAAAAAGACCGTGGGGACCGTCAATGATTTTGATATCCCGAACCACGAAGGAACTATCCAGCGTGATACTGCAAAAGCCCCGCAGGCGATCCTGTGGTGCATTGTTCAGTTTGACCCGAATTTCCGTAACCTTCATGGCATACCTCCCGCTCAGGTCCGGCGCAAAACCCTCACACACATGGTTTGGGCTGTTTGTGCCAGTACAGATGTCAATGTCTCGGCCAGTGCCTCTGCTGCACCCGCAGACGAGGCCAACGTAAACAAAGTTGATCCGCTGCCGGTCATGTGGACCTTTTGTCCGATGGCCAGAGCCGCGGTGTCACGCAATGATTCTAGCCATGGTGCGAAGGCAAAGGCGGGTTTTTCCAAATCATTGGCTAAAACCTGATTTAGCTCCTCCGCTGGCAGCGCAGCCCACTTGCACCAATTACCCGTCCAGGTACGCGGTTGCGTATCGGCATCAAAGCGTTGGAATATTTCTTTGGTGGATATGCCCTGTGTGGGCAAGATCAAGACCGCATAGAGCGGGTAATAACTGCGTGCAGGACGCATAATCTCACCCCGGCCAGTGCACAGCGCGGCCGAACAGCGGACAAAAAAGGCCACATCACTGCCCAATTGGGCGGCCAATTCGATGAGTTGTTGGTTACTCAGACCTGTGTCCCAGACTTGGTTCAACAAAACTAGGGTATGAGCGGCATCCGATGACCCGCCGCCCATTCCGCCACCTGTAGGTATGGCTTTATGCAATTGCAGGCATCCTGTGGCGGTACGTTGGGTGGTTTTGGCCAGTAATAATGCGGCTTTCCCAATCAAATTGCGTTCAGGTTCAAGCGGTACCCCCTCACTGCGGCCGGTAACTTCCAGACGCAGAGGGCCCTCGGGTCGGTAAGTAATGGTATCATGCCAGGAGACCGGCACCATCCATGTTTCCAGATCGTGATATCCGTCGGCACGAATAGGGAAAACACGTAATCCCAGATTTATTTTGGCGGGTGCGTGAATGACAAAACAGCCCGGACTGACTTCCTGAATGCGCGACGATGAGGGTAACAAGGTTGACAAGTTTGCTAACTCCGGTAATGTGCTGATACGGCAAATTATAGGCGTGCCGCGGACGGGGCGTCGTAATGATTCGCCACAGCCTATAGTGTGTAATATGATAGGGCCTTTTTCAAGAGGAAAAAATGCCATATACGTCTTTGCGTGACTTTCTCCAAGCGTTGGAATCCGCCGGTGAGCTGCGCCGGATCAAGGCCGAAGTGGATCCTCTGCTTGAAGTAACTGAAATTGCCGACCGGGTTTCCAAAGCGCCGGATCCCGCTGGCTATTATGCCGGTAGTCAACGCGCCCCCTTTGATGCGCAGCAACCGCTCCATGGCACCGCTGCAGTCAATCAAGCGTTGCTATTTGAACGGATCAAAGGGTCCGCACTTCCATTGGCCATCAATACATTCGGTTCCTATAAACGCATGCACATGGCTTTGGGGTGTGACAGCTTCGACGAACTGGCAGGCCGCATCAGCGAATTGACCAAACCGGAAGTGCCCATCGGTCTGATGAACAAAATCAAAAAGGGGTATGACCTACTCAAGCTGGGTTCGTACCAGCCCAAAGTGCGTTCTGGACCAGCGCCGTGTCAGGAAGTCGTGCATACCGACAAAGCCGACTTGAACATGTTGCCGATCATTCAGTGCTGGCCGGAGGATGGAGGTCGGTACATCACATTCGGGCAGATTGTGACACGTCATCCCGAAACCGGCGCACGTAATCTGGGTATGTATCGGGTACAGATATTTGATCACCAGACCACGGCCATGCATTGGCACCCGCACCACGATGGTGCCCGGCATTTCCGTGCCTATGCCCGACAGGGCAAGCCTTGTCCGCTGGCCATATCGCTGGGGGGCGAGTCGGTTCTGCCCTATGCCGCCACGGCGCCACTCCCGCCGGGGATAGATGAACACATGTTTGCCGGGTTCCTGCAGGGACGCGGGATTGATTTGGTGGCCTGTAAAACTGTTCCACTGGAAGTTCCGGCCAATGCGGAAATTATCATCGAAGGTTATGTGGACCCCCGGCAGACGATTTTGGAAGGTCCCTTTGGTGACCATACCGGCTTTTATTCTCTGGCCGACCAGTTCCCGGTCTTCCGGGTGACGGCTATTACCCATCGCCGTGATCCCATTTATCCCACGACGATTGTCGGCAAGCCTCCGCAGGAAGATTATTATCTGGGCAAAGCCACGGAACGGTTGTTTCTACCGCTATTGAAAATACTCGTGCCAGATATTTTGGATTATGACTTGCCCATGTTCGGCGTGTTTCACTCCTGCGTTTTTGTCAAGATTCGCAAAGAGTACGCCTATCATGCCCGTAAGGTCATGCACGCAATCTGGGGGGCTGGGCAGATGGCCTGGACCAAAATGATTGTGGTGGTGGATGAACATGTGGATGTGCACAATATTGATGATGTGATGTTCCATGTGGCCGCTAATGTGGACCCGCGGCGGGATGTGGTGATCACCGAAGGCCCGCTGGATATTCTTGACCATGCCGCACCGGCGATGGGGGCGGGTTCCAAAATGGGGATTGATGCCACCAAGAAATGGCCCGGCGAAGGCACCGTACGTGATTGGCCCAATGAAATCACCATGGACCAGAAAACTGTGGACTTGGTCACCCGGCGCTGGCACGAATATGGCTTCTAAGCAGGTTGGTTATGAGTTGTAAAGCGGTAGGTTTACTGATACTGAGTATGCTGGCATGGCTGCTGGTGATGCCTGCATCACTATCGGCGTTTCCGTTTGGGAATCAGCCCGCATTTCAAGCAGAAGCGTATCTGGACCGCACGGCTTATTTGGCTGGCAGTCAGGCCGAAATCGTGGTGGTGGTTAACGTGGCCCCTAAATATAAGGTGCAATCAGCCCGACCCTACGACCCCAAGACCATACCGACCAAGTTGACCGTTAAACCCATGCCGGGTGTGTTGGTTAATGCCATCAAATACCCGCAACACCACGATGTCCCGGAACTGCCCGGAGGCAAAGGTGGCGGTAAGATGGCAGTGTATGCCGGGGAGTTTTATCTGCTGGTTGATTTGTCACTCGAGCCCAGTCTGGCGCTGGGCCAGCATACGTTGGCATTGGAACTTGAAGCCCAGGCGTGTGACGCCAAAAGCTGTTTGCCACCGGAAGTGATTCAACTCTCCGTCCCGATCATGGTGGGGAACCAAGCTGGAGCGCCCGCTTATGCGTCCCAATTCGCGCAAGCCAAAGCCCAAAAATGGCTGGAGACTGGTACCACCGCCACCGCCCCGGTAACCACGATGACAATCGCGCAAATCACCACCGTAGATCCGACTGAAGAATTAGCACTTCTGCAAAATCGCCACTATCGCACACCAGCGCCCGAAGGGGTGGGCACGCTGCTGTTATTCGCCCTGCTTGGGGGGATGATCCTGAATGTCATGCCCTGTGTACTCCCGGTGATTCCGTTGAAAGTCTTGGCGTTTGTCCAGCATGCCGGTGGCCAGCGCCGGGTTGCGTTCTATCACGCACTGGTTTTTAGTGTGGGCATTGTGACGTTATTTGTTGGACTGGGGGCGATCCTCGCGTTGTTGCGCGGGCTGGGTGGGGTTGATATTGCCTATGGCAATCAATTTCAAAGCCCCTTGTTTCTGATCGTGATGGCCGTGATTGTGGTGACGCTAGGGCTGTCTATGCTGGGCGTGTGGACGTTAGATGCTCCGAATATCGTCTACGACGTGCGCACGCCGCGCTCGGGTTACGGGGCATCGTTCGCTTCCGGCTTGCTGGCGACCTTGCTGGCCACCCCGTGCAGTGCCCCATTTTTAGGCCCGGTTGTGGGTTGGGCCTTCACACAATCGGCGGGGGTCATGATCCTTATGCTGCTGGTCGTGGGAGTGGGTATGGCCTTGCCCTATCTAATTCTCGCGGCCTTTCCCGCGGCGCTGCGGTTCTTGCCTAAAACCGGCGCTTGGACCGACCTATTCAAGCAATTTCTGGGCCTGGTCATGATCGGCGTGGGCGTCTGGCTTATCACGCGCAGCCCCAATCCGGTTTACTGGAAATGGGGCGGATGGATTCTACTGCTGGGGGCTGCGGGTTGTTGGGCGTGGGCGCTTTGGTCACGTTATGCCACCAGTACGCTCCGGCTGTATGCGGGACGGGGTGTACTTGTAGTGGGCATTCTGGCCGGTGGATTTGGTTTGTGGTCGGCAGGGGAGCGTGAAGCCCAAGCCGCTCAGGCCACTAGCACCCACCTCTGGCAACCGTTTAGTGTCAAAGCCATGGATCAAGCGTTGGCCTCCGGCCGCACCGTGGTCGTTGATTGGACCGCGGATTGGTGTATCAACTGCAAATTCGTCGAAGCCACGGTGCTGGAAAGCCCCGAAGTGAAAATGGCCTTTAAGCAGCACAATGTATTACTACTTAAGGCCGATATCACCCGTAAAAACCCACCCGCAGAAGCTTTGCGTAACCTGTTGGGGTATCGTTCAATCCCCCTGTTGGCGGTCTTTAAGCCCGATCAGCCCGATGCCCCTCGCATTTTGGCCGACTATTACTCCCGGCAACAGGTGATAGACGCCTTGGAATGAAGAAAATCTTGTTATGTGGGTATAGAGGCAAAAAATCGCTTCCTATCCTATAATGCAATGTTTTGTTAAGCGCTGCCGTACCAAACAAGCGAGGATTGAATGCCAGAGGAACGCCCGAAAAAGCCCAACCAAGGCCCGGATCAGGACCTATCCAAGAATGGTAAGCCTAGTCCTGACAATAACTTGCGATTTGGCCGTTCGATGATGATGTGGCTCCTGATCATCTCAGTACTCATCATTGCTTGGTTTATTTTCCAAGACCGTACCCAGAGTGCCCAGGAAGTCACCTACACAGAATTTATCACGATGGTGGCGAATCGTGAGATTCGCAGTATTGACGCCAAGGATGATGGCACCCTGATCGGTGAAAAGCCCAATAACAGCGCTGGGACACCCGTGGGGGTAAATCGCGTCCAAACCCGCTATCCGGCCACAGCTTTTGATGGCCAGGGTGTTGAGATTCTGCGCAAACACGCCCAAGATGCCGGGGTGGCACTGAATTTCAAACCCGGTAGCGGTCTGGTCGTCCAAGTTTTATTGACGATTTTGCCCTGGGTGGTCCTGTTCCTGCTGTTCTGGTTCTTCATCCTGCGGCAGTTCCGCGGTGGTGGGGGCGGTATGGGGATGTTGGGCAGCTTTGGCCGCAGTCGGCATCGCATGCTCAATAAAGAGCATACCAACGTCACCTTTGCCGATGTGGCGGGGATTGATGAAGCCAAGGAAGAGTTGCAGGAAATCGTTGAATTCCTCAAGAATCCCAAGCGTTTCCAGAAATTGGGCGGACGCATTCCCCGCGGTGTGCTGTTGATCGGCGATCCGGGCGTGGGCAAAACGCTGCTGGCCAAGGCGATTGCCGGGGAAGCGGAAGTCCCGTTCTTCTCCATCAGTGGTAGCGATTTCGTGGAAATGTTTGTTGGCGTAGGCGCCAGCCGGGTCCGCGATTTATTCAAAACCGCCAAAGAGGCCAGTCCCTGCATTATCTTCCTCGATGAAATTGATGCGGTAGGGCGGCGTCGGGGCAGTGGTTTCTCCAGTGGGGGCCATGATGAACGCGAACAGACCCTCAATGCCATTCTGGTCGAAATGGATGGGTTTGATACCAATGATCAGGTGATTGTGATCGCCGCGACCAATCGCAGCGATGTATTGGACCCCGCACTGACCCGGCCGGGTCGTTTTGACCGTCAGGTTTATGTGCCCCTGCCCGATATCAAGGGCCGGTATGAAATCCTCAAGGTCCACGGCGCCAAGGTCAAGATGGGCAAGACGGTTGATTACATGAAACTGGCTCGGCAGACGCCTATGTTCAGTGGTGCGGATTTGGCCGCGATTATCAATGAAGCCGCGCTCATGGCCACGCTGGCCAATCAGGAAGCCGTCGAGATGAGTAATCTCGAGGAAGCCCGCGACAAGATTCGCTTCGGCAAGGCCCGTCGTAGCCGCAATGTGGATGAACATGACAAGGAAATTGTAGCCTGGCACGAAGCTGGTCATGCGCTGCTGCAAGCCAGTGATGAGGATGCCGATCCGCTGCATAAGGTCAGCATTATCGCGCGGGGCCGGATGGGTGGGGCCAGCTTCAGCCTGCCCGAGAAAGACCGTCTGGTCTACGGGCGCAAGTATATGTTGGCCCAACTCCGAATCTGCTTTGGCGGACGCATTGCCGAAGAATTGTATTGTGGCGATATTTCCACCGGCGCCACCATGGATATCCAGCAGGCCACCACCGTGGCGCGGGCTATGGTGTGCGACTATGGTATGAGCGATGAATTGGGCCCGATCAAATTCAGTGCCGATGAAAATCGCAGTACCGGAATGTTCGATATGAACCGTGAATACAGCGATAAGACTGCGGAGTTAATTGACCGCGAAGTCCATCGCTTCATTGCTGAAGCGTACGCGCAGGCGAAGGTCATTCTGCAGGAAAAACGCAACGAATTGACCACTCTGAAAGATGCGCTGATCAAGTACGAAACCCTTGATGGCGAGGATGTCAGGCGGATTTTACGCGGTGAATTTGTGGGTAAGCCCACGGTGCAGGATATTCTCGATGCCGAAGCCCGCAAACATGCCGGCACGGACGAAACTCCGGTTACACCAGTTGCAGATACGCCCACGCCGGGCCTGCCGCAGCCGGGGTGAGTTACCCCTGCGGTTGTAGCCACAGGACGTATTCGCTGTTGCCACCCTGGCCCTGAAGCGGGGACTTCATGTGCCCTCGCAGGGTGTAGCCGTGCATGGGTAACGTGGCGATAAAACTGTTCGTGGTGGCTTCGGATTGTTCGGGGGTAAGTACGCCTTTTTGTTTCTTGGCCAGCGCACATTCATAATGCGGCTTGAACAGCGTGATGATGTTTCCCCCGGGAACCAGCATGCGTTTGGCTACCGGCAGAATTAAATCCTGCCTCGTCCAGGCCACATCAATCACCACCAGATTGACCGGTTCCGGCAGGCGACAATGCAGGGCATTAGTGCGTTCCATCACCACCACCCGCGGGTCTTGCCGGAGTTTCCATGCCAGCACCCCATAGGAGGTATCAACCGCGTAAACCTTGGTGGCTCCGGCTTTGAGCAGACAGTCAGTGAAACCCCCGACATTGCAGCCCAGATCGGCGGCAATGCACCCGGCGGGCAAAAACGAAAACGTCTCCAGCGCGGCATGTAATTTCATCCCAGCGCGGGAGACGTATAAAGTTTCAGACGCGGACATGATGAACCCAGCTTAGGCCTTGGCGGCTTTGGCGGCGTTAACCTTCTTGGCCAACTTGCTCTTGCGACGGGCGGCCGTGTTCTTGTGGATGGTACCCTTGGTAGCCATACGGTCCAATACCTTGACGGTATTTTTCAGTTCGGCTTCCGCAGCCGCGGCACCAGTGGCCAGCGCTGAGGCGAACTTCTTGACCGAAACCTTGACCACAGTCTTACGCGTACGGTTGGTTTCCCGACGCTTGGCAGCCTGACGAACACGCTTCTTGGCGGACAGTGAATGAGCCACGCAATACTCCTTGCCTGCTGATGCTCAGAACACTTGGCCGGGGGTCTGTACATGACCACTCGTAATACCATTCCGGGTACAAGTGTAAACCATCATTATTACACACCTTACGTATTGCTGCAATCACCCGGACTAAAATACCTGCCATCCGGGCAGATCGGCGACCCCACCCGGGGGCGGACGCTACCAATCTTACCCGTAAACGCTACACTATGGGCACGTCTTTATACCGGGATCGCGGGAACCTTTTGAGGTAGCCATGACCGTCAGCCCTACCACAACTTGGACGCCAGAACAGGCCCGGGTTATTGCCCATACCACCGGCAATATTTTGGTGTCGGCGGCCGCCGGGGCGGGGAAGACCGCGGTTTTAACCGAGCGCTGTATCCGGCTGTTAACCCACGAAGACGAAAATATCCGTACCAGCGTGGATCGACTGCTGGTGCTGACCTTTACCGAAGCGGCAGCGGGGGAAATGGCCCAGCGTATCGGCAGCAAATTGGAAGGGGCGCTGACCGATGACCGTCTGGGGGCCCGGCAACGCGGTGTTCTGCGGGAACAGTTGATCTGTCTGGGGCATGCCCAAATTTCCACGATTCATAGCTTCTGCGGTTGGATCCTGCGCAACTACTACGCCCAGATAGGCCTGGACCCCACCTATAAGATTATTGAACAGCAGGAATATCAACTGCTGGAACAGGAAGTGTTGGATACGCTGTGCGCAGACGTGCTGGCTACGCCTGACCATCCCCACTACCCGGCCTTTACGTGTGCGTTGGAAGTGTTGGCGGATTTTGATCTGGAAAAGTTGCGCGGTTATATCCAGCAGGCCGCGAATGTGCGATCAAGTATTCCTGATCCGGACCGTTGGGCGCAGGCTTCATTGGCCCATTTCACCCCCGACGGTACTCGGGGGTGCATCTTTGCCGCCATGAAAGTATTGGCCCGGGAGATTTCTCAGATTTTAGAGGTAGTGGCACAAAATGAAGTTATAACCCGCCGACGCGAGGCAACCAAAGCCGCCGATACCATGGCGCAGTTTGTGCAGGAGTGGGGGGAATATGCCCGAGCTTTGGATGAGGCCGCGACCTGCGGCGACTGGTCGGCCTTAAAACAGGCGTGGGACACCTTACAGGCGAATAAAAGATTGGAATGGGATCGCTGGAACAAGTCGGATAACGACTGCAAAGACCTAAAGCAATACGTTTGGGATGACGTGAAAGAACTGATCAGTAAGGGGCTTGTTCCCCGGTGGCTGCAGCAGGCGAAAACGGATATCGCACTGGACGCGTATACCCGTCAACTGCTCCAACAACATGACGTAGTCCAAGCCTTTCTCGAATTGGTCACGCTCTTCGAGTCCCGGATGGAAGCCCAGAAAGTCCAACGCAATGTACGGTATTTCAATGATCTGGAACGGCTGGCCTATAAGTTGCTGCAAAACCCCGACGTGCAAAAATCCCTGCGCAGCAAATATGATTACGTATTGATTGACGAATTTCAGGATACCAGTCCCTTGCAGGAAGCGATCCTACGGGCCGTGGCGCGGGACGAAACGGATCGGGGTAACCTCTTCATAGTCGGTGATATCAAACAGTCCATCTACGCCTTCCGGGCTGCGGAACCGCAATTATTTTTGGATTACCAGCAACGTTGGCAGAAGTCTGCGCAGGGCGCCAGCACGGCCATTCTACCCCATAATTTCCGTTCCCAACCGCGACTTTTAGAAGGGATGAATCAACTCTTTGGCCGTCTGATGGCACCCGAGACCTGCGGGATTGATTATCGTCAGGGCCATGCGTTCGCGTATCTTCCCCCCGCTGAATCCGGTGCGGATGATCCCAAATTACTACTCAACGGCGTACCCATCGAACTCCATATCTATTGCCCCAAGACTGCCGCGCGGCAAGGTGAAATTCAGGAGGATGATACCTCCGAAGACGAAATAGCCGACGATGTGACGGAAACACGCGCCGATGCCCAGGAGGCGAATCTGATAGCCGATTTGATTCAACAACTCATAGCCCAACAGCCCCTGATTCAGCTCAAATCCGCCCCTCCTCGGAAACTGGAATATCGGGATATCGTCATCCTGTTGCGCTCGGCAAAGACGAAAGCGAGTGATATCAAGAAGATTCTGGAAAAGCATGGCATTCCGGTCCATGCCCATGAAGGGCAGGGATACTACAACACCTTGGAAATCCGCCAGGTGGTCGCGTTGCTTCAGGTTTTGGATCATACCGATCAGGATGTTCCGCTGATGGGGGCCTTAATCAGTCCGTTTGGTCGTTTCACATACACGGAACTGGCGCAGATTAATCTGGAGACCAGAACTTCGGAATATCCCAGCCTCTACAGCCGGCTTAGTGCCTACCGTCAGCAGGGGGCCAATCTGGAACTGCGTGGCCGACTGGAAAACTTCTTTGCCGATATCGAGCGTTTCCGTACCTGGATCCGCACTCTGCCCTTGCACGAGGCATTGACCGCCATACTACGCGACAGTAATTTTCTGCTTTGGCAAAAAGGTCTGCCGGATGGTTCCAGCCGCCAGGCGAATCTGGAAAAGCTTATTGATATTGCCCGTAAATATAGCAACTTTAAGCAGCAGGGACTTTCACGCTTATTGGTGTTTATTGACAAGCTCAAGAAGCTGGAGATGGAAGAGGGGGAAGCTTCGGTTTTATCCGAAGCCGAAAATGTCGTTCGGATCATGACCACCCATAAATCCAAAGGGCTGGAATTCCCGGTCGTCATCGTGGCGCAGTGCAACAATAAACGTAGAACCAAATATCCCGAAGTGCGCATCAGCCGCGAATACGGCGTGGCGCCATTATTCGCTGCAGCGGACAACACCTGGCAGGAAACCATACTGACGAAATTGCATGATGCCCAGCAGAATCTGCGTGACTTGCAGGAAGAACTGCGGGTCTTCTATGTGGCTGCTACCCGGGCCAGTCACAAACTAATCTTCACCGCCAAGTATGACACAATTAGCAAGAAAAAGACCGAATCCCTCCCGAAATTGGAACCGCTACGCACGTATTATCAGCAGTTTCCCGGTCCGATACCCTTGGCGCTGTATGATGATTCGCAGCCGATTATTAACAGCCTGATTTACGCACTCAGCCAGTCAGAATATAAAACCCAGTGGTCCATGGATAACCAGCCCCGTGCCAATGCGGACTTTACCGTCACCATCCATCCACAATCGCAGACTGTAGCACCTGAACTGGCTGTGTCACAGGATCATTTACTCCCCGCTGAACCGATTCCCACGCCCGCCGAAATGAGTGAAATCTTTGCCCGGTTGGATTATGTTTACCCGCATCTGGCTCAAACCCTGCAACCAGCGATGGCCACCGTTTCCACACTGAAAAGTATGGTTACCACGGACCCTGATGCGGATATCGTCACCACACCCAGCAGCCCCAAAATTGATATCAGTTATCCCTACGAATATCGTCAGCAAGCCCAGCGCTTTGAGCGTGGCCCCGATGGAGCAACAGAACGCGGTGAACTTCCCGCCGTGATTGACGCCCGGCAGCGGGGGACCGCCACGCACCGCATTCTGGAGTGCCTGCGCTTTGCCAATCTCCATACGACCAATCCTGCAGTTTATGATACTGAAGTCGCTGAATTACTGCGGCTGGGCCTAATCAGTCCCAACGATCACGAATTGGCTGACCATGCCGGTATCCGCTGGTTCCTGCAGCAGGATATCGCTCAAGCCCTGTACCCGAAAGCGCACAACCTTCCCCTGCTAACACACACCGGGCCGCAACTATATCGTGAATTACCATTCTCTCTACCCTTGCCGGCTGCAGCGCTTCCGAACAGCCCACCGGAGGAAAACCTTTCACCGTTGGATTGTCTCACCGTGCGCGGCGTGATTGATGCCGTGGTGATTCAGCCTGAGGGGGCGGTGATTATGGATTACAAGACCGACCAAGCGCATCTGGTGGACCAGCATTTGCCGGTGTACCAGCAGCAGTTACGCTACTATGCCCGGGCGATTGAGCAGATTGCGGGTATCCCCGTCAACCGGGCGCATCTGATATTCCTGACCGCTCGGTGGATCGAAACGCTGGCGGGCGAAGCCTTACACCAGGGCCTTTAAAATATTCTCCACCGGGCAGATGGCAAGTTGTGTGCGGCCCTGATTGACGGTGGTGGTATAAATCACCGCATCATCCCGGGGGCTGAACTGGGGGTGGGGGTCAATGTGATACCAACTGCGTTGCACCGTGGGTTCCGGCATGCCGCTGACAATGTCTATTTCCCGTTGGGTACTGCGCTGATAGAAACGCACCGCACAGGGTCGTGTCTTCCAGAAATAGGGCGAGTCATCGGCCACCCATAATTCCCGCTGGTGATCACATTGGGCATGACACAATGGGCGACCCCAGACCAGCGTCTTGGTCCGGGTGGTCAGATCCATTTCGTACACGCCCTGTTCGTAGTTGACCCAACAGACTTTCCCATCCGGCGACCACCATTCATGGCAATCCCCCTTGAGATGACTGCCAATGCAATCCGGAGTCAGGGTTTCAAATTGTGTGCCGGCGGTATTCAGTAGCCAGATACGGTTGTCATAGTGATAGCGGCGCCCGGAAATGGCATCGTAATAGTGATCCATCGCCAGGGTGAACAAGTCCGGATGCACCGTCGAGAATTGCCCATGATTGTAATTTCTGGTGAACTCTTTGATTAGCCGGAAGACTCGGGTTTGCAGGTCCAAAACGCCCACAAACCAACTGTTGCCAATCTGACCATCCAAGAGCAAATATTTGCCATCACAGGACCGGGTCAAGTGGGTGGCGGTGCGGTAAATTCGTCGGTTGGCGACAAAGTCATTGGGTAAGGTGGCGAAAATTTCGACGGTACCATCACGAAATATCCGATTAATGCTCCCTGCTTCGGTGTACCAGCATGAGTCACCATCGGGCTCCACCATGACGCTTTCGGACTCAAAACTGGCCTGCGGGAACACTTTGATTTCAGGTTTGGCCGGATCCAGGCTCATTACCCCCAGAATGTGATAACGTGCGGGGGGATAACAGACATAAAACCAGAGCGTCTTCTGATCCCGGCTGAGGGGTTGGTTGGTGAAGTAAAACGACTGAATACATGGTGCGACATCCGTGTTCAGGATGTAACTGGTCACTCCCGATAGGGGGTCGGACCAGGGGGCAAAGTGCGGGTGATGACGAAGCTGTTCAAGCATGCGGTTTATCCATAAATAAGGAACACGATCAATAGCGGCCAGAACGCGTGTGATTGTCATACCTAATCCCCGCCCCGTCAAGGACTTGGGGTCACGGTTAAAGCGCGGTATATTACGGGTTTTCGCCGGGACTCCGGTAGTTGTCTTGTTTCAGGATGGATACGACATGGCAGAGAACTCCAACGACACAAACGCACCCAAGGGGCCGAGTTACTCGGCAACCCTGAACCTGCCGAAGACCAGCTTTGATATGAAGGCCAATCTGGTCCAGCGCGAACCTGTCATGCTTAAGCGTTGGCAGGAACAGGGTTTATATCAGTCTATCCGCACCGCCCGCAAGGGTGCCCAGCGCTGGGTGTTGCATGATGGTCCGCCGTATGCCAACGGCGATATCCACATGGGCCACTTGATCAACAAAGTGCTCAAAGACATGGTCGTCAAGTACCGGACGATGCAGGGCTACGATGCTCCGTTCGTCCCCGGCTGGGATTGCCATGGCCTGCCGATCGAATCGGCGATCCAAAAAGAGTTAGGCCCCAAGTTCCGTGAACTGACCAAAGACGAGGTCCGGCAGAAATGCCACGCCTATGCGCAAAAATACGTCAAGTTGCAGGGCGATGGCTTCCAACGCTTGGGAGTCTTGGGCGATTTTGCCCATCCGTACCTAACGCTGGATCACCGCTATGAGGCGGGCATCATTGATGTGCTGGCGGAACTGGTGAAACGGGATTTGGTATATCGCCAGAAAAAGCCGGTGCACTGGTGCACTTTCGATCGTACCGCGCTGGCGGAAGCGGAATTGGAATATGCCAGTAAGCAAGATACGTCCATCTATGTAACCTTTGCACTGACTCAAACTGCGGTCCCCGAGGCGTGGAAAAACACCCCGCCCGACGCGCTAATGATCTGGACCACCACGCCGTGGACCCTGCCTGCCAATCGCGCGGTGGCGATTCATGCGGACTTCCAATATGTCGTGGTTAGTTACCAACAGGCCGGCCGTGACCGTCATGTAGTGCTGGCCAAAGAGTTGGTGGCGAAGGTCATGGCGACTGAAGGTGTCACGGAGTACCGCGTATCTGAACCCGTCAGCGGACAGGATTGGTTGGACACCAAGCCAGCCTATCGCCATCCGTTGGTTGCTACCCGCACCCAGCCGGTCGTTGCGGCCGGTTATGTGACTTTGGAAGATGGTACGGGTTTGGTGCACACTGCGCCCGGCCATGGTAAAGAAGATTACCAGACCGGCATGCGCGAAGGGTTGGAAGTTTATAACCCCGTGCTGTCCGATGGCAAATATGATGATACGGTCCCCGAATTTCTGCTGGGGAAAGCGATCTGGGATGCCAATGCCTTGGTGGTGGAGAAACTCAAGGTCGAGGGAACATTGTTCCACGCCCAGCAGTTTGACCACGAATACCCGCATTGCTGGCGTTGTAAAAAGCCGGTAATTTTCCGCGCCACTGAGCAATGGTTTGTCAAAGCAACCGAAGGCACCAGTTTGCTCAATAATGCACAGACTTTTGTGGATCAGGTCGAATTCATTCCTACCTGGGGCAAGAATCGCCTCGAAGGCATGCTGGCCACGCGGCCGGATTGGTGCATCTCGCGGCAGCGCAGTTGGGGCGTGCCGATCCCGGCGTTCTTTGATCAGAAGGGCCGTACGCTTTTGACCGAAGCCAGTACCCGCCATTTGGCAGGATATTTCAAGCAGCATGGCGCGGATGCATGGTATACCCATACCCCGGAACAACTACTCGGCGTGGATGCCACGAACAGCGCTACGGTATTGCAGAAGCTGGGCTTCCCGGCTGATGTGGATGTGACCAAGCTGGAAAAGAGTCAGGACATTCTGGATGTATGGTTTGAGTCCGGGGCCTCACATCATGCGGTCTTGGAAGGCACGCATCCCGATCTGGGGTATCCCGCGAATCTCTATCTGGAAGGCAGCGATCAACATCGCGGCTGGTTCCAGGCGTCGCTGCTGGAAGCTTCGGGCTATAAGTCGCAGCCGCCCTTCAAGCAACTTCTTACCCACGGATTCGTGGTGGATGAGAAGGGCCGCAAGATGAGTAAGAGCGAAGGCAATGATATCAAGGTTGCCGATGCCCTTAAACAATACGGTGCCGATGTGCTTCGACTGTGGGTGTGCAGTGTGGACTATCAGAATGATATCCCCTGCGGGCCCAATCTGCTGGCCAAGACCGGTGAAGCGTATCGCAAGATTCGTAATACCATGCGGTATCTACTCGGTAATCTCTATGATTTCAATCCGCAGACGGATATGTTGGCGCCCGCGGAATACAGCGTGGACAGCTGGATGCAGGCGCGGTTCGAGCAGTGGTATGCGGATATCCAGCAGGCCTATGACCGGTATGAATTCCATAATGTGTTCCGGCTAATCTACGAATTCTGCAATGTCGAAATCAGTGCAGTTTACGCCAAAGCCATTAAAGACCGGCTTTATTGCGAACTGCCCCAATCGCCCCGCCGTCGGGCGACGCAGACCGTTTGCTACCGCTTGCTGGTGGCGTTGATTGAACTCTCCGCCCCGGTGTTGGTATTCACCAGCGAAGAGGCCTGGGACGCCCTGCGGCAATTGCCCGGCGGCGCGGCCCATAGCAGCAGTATCCATGCGCACAAATTCGGTCAGGTGACCGTAACAGGTCCGGTCCCGGATGCCTGGCAAACATTGATGCCTTTGGTTGAACAAGGGAACAAGCTCCTGGACGAACTCAAACGCAGTATCGGTTTGGGCAATCCGCTGGATGCCGAAGTGGTGATCACCGTTCCGCAGGATGACAGTCTGGCCAGCCAGATGCACCTGTATGGTCCCGAGTTGGAAGATGCTCTGGGGGTGGGTTATCACCGTGTCGTAACCGGTACTGCCTGGGCAGTTCAGATCGAAGACACCCGCAGCAAATACCCCAGTTGTGCCCGCTCTTGGAAGCGTCGGCCCGATGTGGGTAGTGTGACGGAATATCCCGATCTGTCGGCCCGTGATGCCGCGGTTGTGGCCAGTCTGAAACAGGCTTAAGCAGGAATCCGCAGCATGGCTGATAACACCCAGTTACCTTATCCCTACGCTCTGGGCGTGATGATTTCCGGCGGTGGTACCACGCTGCAAAATCTTGCGGAGTGTATTGCGCGTAAAGAACTAACCGCGGTGATTCGTTGCGTGATTTGCTCCAACGACACGGCCTACGGCTTGGTACGCGCCGCAAATTTGGGCATTCCCCGTTATGTGGTAAGCCGCAAAACCCATCCTGATCGTACGGCGTACAATAAGGCGGTGGCCGATATCCTGCGTCATTATCGCGTTGATCTGGCGTGTATGGCGGGATATCTGGCGTTGTGGGATATCCCCCAGGACTTCATTGGCGGGGTGATTAACATTCACCCCGCACTCCTGCCCAAATTTGGCGGTAAGGGTATGCACGGCCATCATGTGCATGAAGCAGTATTGGCTGCCGGTGAACGCGAAAGTGGCTGTACGGTGCATTTTTGTGATAACACCTACGACACCGGCCCGACGATTCTGCAATGCCGTTGTCCCGTGGTGGCTGGCGATACGCCCGACCTGCTGGCCCAACGCGTCTTCACGCAGGAATGTGTCGCCTATCCCGAGGCGATTCGTAAATTACAGCGTGGTGAGTGTAAGTACCCGGTTTGAACGGTCCGTATTCACGCCCGCATTGCATCCGGTTTCAGTCCCTGCGTTTCCAGCCACGCCCGATATGCGGCAGGCACGATTTCGCTGGGCTTGATTTCACTGCGTCCACCCCAGAATACTGCTCCATAGAGCAATGGAATACCCGCCTGGCGTACATGCTCGTCAATGGCCGCCTTATGGGCGAGGACATACTCGCGGCTGGTGCCGTGGGCCACGCCCATGATGTTGGCATTGTTGAAGTCCGGTCCGCCGTTGCGCCAATAGCAGTGGGTCAGCACAAAGTGCCGGCCAATTTCCAGGCCCGCTTCAATCTCCCGGCCCGCCGGTACGCCCCAATGAAACAGGGCGTTATATTGCGTGACACGCGGGAAATCGCCAATCGGTTTGGCGTGTTCGAGGAATGTGGAGAAGCGGCCAACCACTCCTTTCGCGACCAGGCCATGGGCCACAGCATAAAAATCCTTGAGTTCCACATTGGCTTCACTGGCCCGCGCGGCCCACAGGTCTTCGCACAGTTCCGCCGGTGCAAACTCGCGTTTAAGTGTGACCAATACCTGCCATTCCAATTCGGACAATTCAGTTTGTTTGACCGTAATAGCTTCGGCGGGCACCTCCGCCCGCGCGCCGGGTTCCAAATCTTTGCGCCGTACATGGCCCACGCCCAGTGCAAACACCCGCTTGGCCGGCATCAGGCGGTACGCGGTGGCACCGGTGCGCTGGCACAGATAGTCGGCATGTTTATCCAGACTGTAGCCCTGCGGTACTTTTAAGGTGGTCCACAGCCGCCAGGCTCCGCCAATCGTGTTGGCATCGGTGGAGCGAATCACCACATGGCCGGAAAACGGGTCCTGCTGCGACATGAAATCGAAGGTGTCATTAAGTTTTTCCGGCGGGACCAACCATGCCACCAAGGCCCCCTCGGCCAGATTGGTAGCCAGCAGCGTTTGCCGCACCCGGCGGATGATTCCGGCCTCCAGCATGGCCCGGATGCGCACAATCACGGTCGTTACATCCAGACCAGATAAGCGGGCGATTTCGTGCAGAGGTGCTTCATGGAACCCTTGGATGCGGTCTTCGGAAACCGCCAAGA
>JBIJDM010000208.1:0-5131 GCA_044344145.1 Phycisphaerae bacterium | reverse complement strand
CAAAAGCAAACGGTTGGGTGAACAGATTCCACTTGGGAAACCAGGCCATCCAGCCATCGTAATAACCCACCTGACCGCTGCCCAGGGTGTGGAGGTTCAACGTGCCGGCCATGACGGCCACGGCCATGATACTGAGCATCATGGGGATTTCGTAACTGATCATCTGACTGGTGGCACGCAAGCCGCCGAGGAAGGAATATTTCGAGCCCGAGGAGTAGCCCGCCAGTACCACGCCATAGACGGCCATCGAAGCTGCTGCGAGGACAATCAACACGCCCACATCAGGATTGGCAATCATCACCGGCCATGAAGCTTTGAATTCAATCCCGCCCACGAGGGGTAGCCAGGCCGGCAGTTTGGTCCCGGCATCCAAAACCCCCGCCCACGGAATGACCGAAAAACCCACCAAGGCGCAGGTCATGATGACAATGGGAGCTAAAAGAAAGAGGATTTTATTCGCATTGGCGGGAATAAATTCTTCCTTGAGGATGAATTTCACACCATCGGCGATGGGCTGCAGTAAGCCTTGCGGCCCGGCCCGATTGGGGCCGACGCGGTCCTGAATCCAGGCCGCGACCTTGCGTTCCAGCAAAATGGCATACGCCACCAAACCCAGAACAACCTGTATGACCAGCCCCGCGAGGAGCAGTTGCGCAATCAAAGGATTTACCATCGTGGTTTAACTCCAGCCTTCTTGAATGCCAACATGTTAGCCCCCTGCCCCCCGGCGGGCAAGCGCCAAACTGATGCAACATCAGAAACTGCGCCCGGAGGGACTCGAACCCCCAACCGCCTGGTTCGAAGCCAGGAACTCTATCCAATTGAGCTACGAGCGCGGCATTAGTTGTGGTAGTGCCGGGTAGATTCGACCACGCTGGTCTCGGCCGGGTTCGGGGAACGGCTTTCCAAAATCACCACCGGCGGGGTGGCCGGGGCGGGTTTGGGGAAAATCCGGGACCAGAACCAGGCCACCGGGGCACTGACCGCATAGGCATAGATCAAGAGCAGCGCCGCGAGTTGCGGTTGCCAGACCACCAGCAATGCCAGCAGCACCACCCGGGCCACATAAGAGAAACTCTTACGGCCCCGCAAATATTGGTTCACCACATGGACATACTCAAAACGGCTGACCATCAGCAAGCCTGCCGCCAGCAGAATTGCAGGTAGTACATAGGGGAACGAGGTACTGGCCATCTCGCGGAATGGTTCCGGCAGGTGGAAGGGCATATGGTGCTTGGCCATGGGTTGGACAGTGTGGAAGAAAATCACACTGGCCGCCACCACACCCGCCGCGCCGGGACTGGGCAAGCCGCGAAAATTCAGGTGGGCTTCTTCCTTGTGCTGATTATGGACATTAAACCGGGCCAGCCGCAGGGCCGCACAGGACACATAGATGGCCCCGATAATCCACACCAACCGCCCGCCCGCATCATCGGCGAGGGGCCCAAGAAACTCCAATTTACCTTCGCTAACGAGCATTCCGCTGAGTTGGATTGCCAGAAACGCAGGGGCGGCGCCGAAACTGACCATATCGGCCAGTGAATCCAATTCTCCGCCAAAATCACTGGTGGCCTTGGCCAGGCGTGCCATCCGGCCATCAAGCATATCAAATATCATCGCCGCAAAGATCAAATAACCCGCAATGGCGAAGTTGCTGATCGGCACGTTGGGCCATAACGGATCACCCTTGGCCGCGTAGCACAAACTGGCAAAACCGCAGATGCAGTTGCCCAGTGTGCACAAGGTCGGCAGGACCGAAACCGCACGCGGACGGGTACGATGTTTATGGGTCGTTTCCGGCTTCATGGGTTCCATCATAACCGATACCCCAGCCACAGGTCACGCGCCACCCCCGGGAGCCGGTTGCACGGCCACAGAATTGGGATTCAGCCAGATCAGGCGCAATCCGGCGAGAATGCCGGTTGTCACATCCAAGGTCGGTACCGAACCCACCCGCCAAATACACTGCCCCTCGGCCACCCGGGTGACCGCGCCGCGATTCCCCGATACCGGCCCTTCGTAGTCCAGATAGATCCGCCGATGAGCGGTCAGGGGTTGCATGATCAGCGCCCCCGCCTCTGACCACATCTCCGGTTGTACCGCCACCCGCCAAGCGCGTAACAATTCTTCCCCGTCAGCCGTGACCATAAAGTCATAGTGCGGTTCATCGGGCAACTCGTGCCATAATACGCAATAGCGTTGCAATGATGGGTCAGGGGGCATGTTGGGCGTCTCCGTCCAGCAAGATTAGTAGTGGCGGAACCTTCCCATCATTCCCGCAAAGTACCACCCGGTAGCGCAGCTTGGGGTCATAACGCATTTCCATCCACAACCGCAGCGTACGTTGTAGATTTTCCGGTTGCGTAGTGATCCAGGCATCAAAGGCCGGCCGGCCGGGGAGATCGGTGTAACCGTTGGTCAACTCCACGGTCTGGGTCATATTCCAAGGTTTCTGCGTTTCCATAATCTGAGCATGTCGCTCCCACACGTAGGAGGGAATGGGCTGACCATTTAAATATTTCTGCCCCGGTTGGTCCACATCCGCCTGCAAGACTTCCTTGCCATAAACAAACACTGCCGGGGGGTCGGGCTCTCCACTGAGCACATCGCACCACTGCATATACCGATAGGACTCATCTTCCCGTAATCCTACTAGCGCCGAAATGGTCTCCAAGATCGCCAAGCCACTGGATTCTTGCAGGGCCCACCATTCACATTTCCACCATGCTAGCACAGGCTGATGGCGAACCAGATAACTACCGCCCCACAACATCCCACCCGCGCCCAGCAGCAATACACCCCAGACCACAACCGCTGGCCAGCGCGGACGCACAAACCAGAAGGCGCCAAACAACGCCAAAACCCCCACCGGGCCAGCTAACAGAGCCAGACGCAAATTCCGCAGCGGAGGAATATCGGGCGGAGCGATTTTTGACAGGGCAAATAATGCTGGCGTGGGCGCGGGCGCAATGTCGCCGACCTTCGGTCCCAGCCACCACGACCCGCGCGGAGTGGGTTTTAATGCCAACCAGAAATTCTGCGGGGCCTGCATTAGTACCGGCTGGACCCCTTGGGCCAGAATCCGCAATACACGTTCTTGCGCTTTGGCTTGTTGATAGGCAGCGGGAAACACCACCCCATCCACACCCGCAAAAAATGACGCGGGGATTGTTTCATATTCGGCTGGGGTAATGCGCACAATTTCCAAGGGTAAAACCGGCTGCCAGAGTTGCGCCAATTCCGTGAGTTGCGCAGCGGTGATATCTTCTGGCACCACCACCCGTCGCGTTATGGACGCGGTAGCCGGACGTTTTATGTCTACGGTAAACGTGGCCCCTCTAGCTATATCGGATTTTGCGTAGTCAGTACGGAGTTGCAGGGGCCAGCGTTCCAATGGTAAATCCCGCCCTACTACCGCAGGCAAGGTACACCAATAACGCTGCCCGGGATCCAAAGCTGGCACACTCACCAGCCACCCACCTCGCGCATCAGTCAGGCAAAATCTTGGCCATGGGACATCGGGTGCGGTAATCAGCAGCGGGGTATAACTGCCCTCGCGCCAGGAATCGGGGCAGGCCAGTTCAATCCGGGGTAATCGGGGATCGGACACTGGGGCCGTTGTTTGCCCTGGGCACGTAGCGGCGCCGAGGACCACGAAGCGGACCAGAAGCATGATGGTTAACCAGTATCCCCAACGCACAGGACACCTCGTAAGCTGAAGATTCAGACCTTGGCCACGGGCACCGGATCGGTCGCCGCAGCCACCGCAGTTCCTTGAGCCATCCGCCGGGCGGTAATCGTACAGAACAAACCACCGGCCAATCCCAGCAACAGTTCGATCACGATCTGGAACAATCGTTGCAGGATAACCACCACCGTCACAATAATGGCGGCTTTGGCTTTGGTATCATTATCCGCCGGCAGCGCGGTCATCACGACCGGCAGCAGGAACAACGCCTGCACCGCTTCGCGCGGGCCCAGTCCACCGGGGAGGAAACTCACCATACCGCCGATGACCGAGAGGGCAAAGGCCCCCATCAAGCCCCAGACGTGAATCAAGTCAATGGGCACCAGACACCGGGTCGTGGCCCACAACGCCACCCCGCCACAGACCCAGCAGGGCACCATCAGAATAATGGACAGCAGCAACCAGCGCATGCGCAACCGTTGGCTGGGCTCGACTTCCGGGCGTTTCATCTTGCGCAGAACCGGATTCACCAGCCGATAGAACACTTTGGGGTGTGCCACCACCAGGAGCGCCACACACGACAGCCCCACCGCGGTCAGCAATAATCCACCTTGAATATCGCCCCGCCCCGCCAGAATTTTGGCCAGGATGGCCCCGCCGAAAATCGCGCCCGAAATCATATAGGCGACATTTTCCAGCAGAGTCGAGAGGGTACAAATCCGCTGCGGCATGCCCAAACGGGAGCTGCGTTCCACCCGCATCACCAGCAGCATCACCTTGCCGGGGACATATTTGCCCATTTGGCTGAAACAATACGCCCCCAGCAACGGCAACACCGGGGCCAGATCGCCCATACGGCGGGCAATAAACACCCAGCCGAGGGCACTGGTCAGCATGACTCCCATGAATCCCAGCATACTCACCGGGCCCCAACGCCAATCAATGGTCAGGGCGTCATGGAGTTCCGACAGGCTGATTTGCTGCCAATAATCATACAATTTGTAACCCACAAAGCCGATGACCAGCACAAAGGCGAAGACTTTCAGCCAAAATATCCATTTCTTTGCCGGCATACAGCCTCGTGGGTCGGGGTTGCGGAATCTGATCCAAACGGTCAATAATTTTGCTTGCGGTATGAAGTTAGCGTAAACTAACCGTCTTGGCAACAATGGTGGCCTGACTTGGATTTATAGGCTCGGAGTACGTTGTATGAATTTATTGATTTGGTTGGACGGAAAACTGGTAAATAAAGCAGATGCCACCGTGTCGGTCTACGACAAGGGTGTGCTCTACGGCGATGGTGTTTTCGAAGGCATCCGGCTGTACCACGGCGTCATCTTTCGTGAAAAAGAACATTTGGACCGGCTCTATGCTTCGGCTCGCGCCATCCGCCTGACCATTCCCTTCAGCCCGGCGGAATTATCCGCAGCCATGGCCGAGACC
>JBIJDM010000207.1:0-5136 GCA_044344145.1 Phycisphaerae bacterium | reverse complement strand
CTATAACCTGCGCGGCTTGAAGCCGTTGGGGCGGTGTCCGGAATGTGGGCAGGCGATTCGGCGTTCACTGATCGAGACGGGCTGGAGTTGGACGCCTGCGGTGGTAACACCGCATCTCTACAAAGGGATTACCTGTCTCGTGTGGAGTATGCTGGTGCTCAGCGCGAGTTTGGTGGGGCTAATCTTTATCCCGTATCTCCGGATAACCTCTGATTATTCCGGGAATCTGATTGTCATCGTATTCACGATTGGTTCGCTGGCCGCGTGGGGCTATGGACTGGGACGCGGCATGTGGTATCTCACGCCGACGGGTTTACCCCGCGCCAGCAATGCACTCCGCCTCGGGCAACGGTGGATGACCATGCTCGGTTTGGCGAGTTGTGGCCTTCTGGGCATCATAACCTTGCCCGATATCCTACCGATTGTCTTTTGTTGGGGGTACACCATTTTTAACTGGCCGCGAATTGGCAATCTCGCCGATGTGCTGGTGTGGATCAGCGTGGTAGGACTGGTGGGGAGTATCGTACTGCTGCCGGTCTGGCTGCGCCATCTGGCCAACCTGCGTTACCTGCCTGATTTTCCGTATTTTTGGCTGTTACTACTGGGCGGGGTGGGATGCTATGTGGTCTGGCCGATATTTTTTGTCTTGGCGTGGTCGGCACTTTGTACGCGTATCCTCTATCTGGCGTTCGATAATCACTTCGTATTACTACTACCCATCCTGAGCATGACTATCATTTATCTGTGGCGACTATATGTACTTAGTCGTCGGCTGGCGAATTACACGGGCGCACAGGAATGATGACGGACGCGAGCGACGAAGAAATCTGCCATTGCTTCCACGTCACGCGGGGGAAGATTGCGGCGTATTGTCGGCGCGAGCGGCCGCGGCGGGCGAGTCAGATTTCGGAGTGTCTGGGGTGTGGGACGGGGTGCGGGGGATGTGTGCCGCAGGTGAAGGCGATACATGCGGAGATTTGCGGGGATTTTACGCCCCCAGCGCCCATATCGGATGCACCAGCTCCAGACGACGATACGTAATCCTGACGTAATCCCGCGTAGCCACGAACCCAAAATGAATAATATTGAAGCCCCGGCCATTCCATGCCGGGGCCCGTCTCAGGCCGCCGCGGTTTCCTTACCGCTCTCGGTGGACCCGAGAACAGGCGTGCCCTTAGGATCGAATTTCACCGCCACGCGCTTGCTGACACCCTGCTCTTGCATGGTGACGCCGTAGAGTACGTCGGTGACGCTCATCGTGCGTTTGTTATGCGTGATGACAATGAACTGACTCTGATGTAAAAATTCCTGGACAATCGACGCGAAGCGGGCCGTATTGGCCTCGTCGAGCGCGGCGTCCACTTCGTCGAGAATACAGAACGGCGAAGGCTTGCTCTTGAAGATACTCATCACCATGGCCACGGCAGTCATGGTCTTTTCGCCACCGGACAGCAGCGAGATGGACTGCAATTCCTTGCCGGGGGGCCGGGCCAGCACTTCGATGCCGGATTCCAGCACGTCGTCAGGGTTTTCCAGAACCAGATCGGCCTTGCCGCCGCCGAAGAGCTTGCGGAACATGTCCTGGAAATGTTCGCGGACGGCGTTGAAGGTTTCGATAAAGCGGACCTTGGAATCCTCGTTGATCTTGCCGATGAGGGTTTCCAATTCCTGCTTGGCCTGGGTGATATCGGCCAATTGGGCATGCAGGAACTGCTGGCGTTCTTCCAGACTGCTCTGCTCGGTGATGGCGTCGAGATTGACATTGCCCAGCCGCGAAATCTTGCCGCGAAGATCGCCGATTTCCTCAGCCACGGCATCCCAATCCATCTCGGCGGGCTGATAGTCGGTAATCGCCTCGACCAAATTGATGCCCAATTCCTGCTGCACGCCGGAGATCAGGGTCTCGAGGCGGACATTCAATTCATTGACCTGCAGCGACAGTTCATGCTCGCGTCGGCTGTGGGTATCGTGCTGTTGTTGGACGGCGGTCAGACCGGCATTGAGCGTGACCGATTCCTGCCGTAGCCGCTGCAGAACTTCGGTAGCGGTTTCCAGCGCGGTGGCCAGTTGCGCGGCGACCTGCGTGAGCTGCGCGATCTGGGCATCGGCTTTGGCCACGGATTCGTGGGCCTCGCGGATGCGGCCGGTGAGGCTTTCGGCATCCTGCTGGACGCGCTGCCATTCCAGCTTGCTCTGTTCCACGGCCTGCCGGCTCATGGCCAGGGCGCGGGCCAGGCTGGAACGCTGTTCCTGCACCTTGGTCATGGCGATGCGGGCCTGCGTGGCGGCTTCGGAGAGTTCGGAGACTTCGTGCTGCCGCAGAATCACCTGCGAGCCAATTTCGTGGATGGCGGCTTCGACATTTTTCTGTTCGGTTTCCAGACCGGCCAGCTGGGCCTGACCTTCGGCCTGACGGGTCTGGCATTGTTCGATCTGACGGGCCAGACTTTCCATTTCGCTACCGAGCATGGGGGCTTCGGCCTGCGTGCGTTGCTGCTGGGCCTGGGCCTGCTGGCATTGGGCGTTGACTTCCGCGCGGGCGGAATCGGCCTGATAGATTTGCTGGCGGACTTCCTGAATCTGGGCATCGAGCTGACGGGCGGCCTGATCGCACTGGGCAATCTGGGCGGTGAAGGCCGCCACATGTTCTTCCACCTGCGCCAATTCGGTTTCCAACTGGGTCAGTTCCGACCGCCGCGAGATGAAACCACCCCGGCGGGAGGCATCGCCCACCTGCACCATACCGGCATCGGCTTCCAGCACTTCGCCGGTGCGGGCCACAAAACGGTAACCACGGGCCCCGGCGTGGGCGAGTTCGAGGGCATCCTGCAGCGTTTCGACAATCAGCGTGCGGCCCAGCAGGTGATAGGCCAGCGGGGCATAACGCGAATCAAAGCGGACCACATCCACAGCGCGGACCACGGGCTTGCCGTGGGTCTGCCAGTCATAACCATCGCTGAACGCGGGCAACTGATCCAGACACAAAACCTGCAACCGTCCGGCCAACTGGGCCAGACTCTTGCGATCATCCACCAACTGTTGGGCCTGAGCGACCAGCACAGCGTTCTGGGCATCGCCCAGGGCGGCTTCGATCAGCGGGGCGTGGGCCACATCGGTGGTGAAGACATCGGCCACCAGACCGGTGACATAGGCAAAGCCTTTGCCAGCTTCGCGTTGTTTGATCACATCGCGGGTGGCTTGGGAAAGCCCTTCGCGTTTGTTCTGCAAATCCAGCAGGACCGAACGGCGACTGAGCAGGCCGCTGCGCTGTTCGCGCACGGTGGACAGTTCGCGCGACATCTGCACCTGCCGACTGCTGTTGGCCTGTTGCTGGGTGCGGAGTTCTTCGGACTTGGCCTTGTGCGTGGCGGACTGGGTTTCCAGTTCCGTGCGCCGGGCTTCCAATTCCTTGACTTTGGCTTTGAGTTCTTTGACCTGCTGATCCAGTTGTTCCTTACGGACCTGCAGGCGCTGGCGCTGGTTGGCGTAGCTTTCCTGCGTGATCTTCAGCCCGCTGATATCGCTATTGATGCGGCCGGTGCGGCGCATGATTTCGATGGCTTTGCTCTTGTTTTCGTCGAGCGTGCGGTTCATGGCGGCGATTTGTTTGGCGGCCTGTTCCTGTTTGGCGCTGGCTTCCTGCACCACGGCTTCGTGGCGTTTGAGTTCCGCGTCCACGCCTTCGTACTGGGTCTGCAGTTGCGTGGCTTCGGCCTGCTGGTGGGTCATGCGCTGGGTCAGATCGCCCAGACGCTGGGTCAGCAGTTCCTGCTGCTGGGTCATCTGGGTAATTTGCTGGGTGGCAAAATCGCGGCGCTGGGTGGCGCCGACGGATTCGTTGCGGGTATTGAGCACATCGCGTTCGGTGGTGCGGGCCTGTTCCTGCGCGGCATCGAGTTCGAGCTGCACTTCCTGCTGGCGGGTGCGGGTTTCGTCCAATTTGCGCCGGGCATTGGCCAGCTCATCGGTCACATCAGCGAGTTGCTCGGAGAGGGTATTTTTGCGGCCCGCGAGCTGTTCATATTCCCGCAGCACATAGGCGGAACGCAATTCGCGCAGACGGTTGGCGTATTCCTGATAATTGCGCGCCCGGCCGGCCTGCACCTTGACGCTGCGCAATTGCTTTTCGACTTCTTCAACCACCAGCGTGACCTGCGCCATATTCTGGTCGGTTTTTTCCAGCTTCTTGAGGGTTTCTTTTTTTCGTGCTTTGAAGCGCGAGATGCCCGCGGCTTCTTCAAAAATTTCGCGCCGGTCCTGGGCGTTGGAATCAATCAGCGCCGCCACCCGGCCCTGTTCGATGAGCGAGTAGGCATCCACACCGATACCGGTATCGAGGAAAAGTTCGCGGATGTCTTTCAGCCGGGCCATCTTGGCGTTGATCAAATATTCGCTGGTGGTGTCGCGATAGAGCCGGCGGGTAATCTTGACACGTTCGGCGTCAATGGGCAGGCGCCGGTCTTCGTTGGTGAAGGTGAGACTGACTTCGGCCATGCCCATAGGTTTGCGAGTGCCCGAGCCATTGAAGATGACGTCCATCATGCCATCGCCGCGCAGGGACTTGGCGGACATTTCGCCCAGCACCCATTTGACGGCGTCCACGACGTTGGATTTGCCGCAGCCATTGGGCCCGACAATGCCGGTGATGCCATCATCAAAATTAAACTCGGTGTAGTCGGCAAACGACTTAAAACCGGAGAGTTCTAGTTTGGCTAGCTTCATGCACACAAATCCATGATAGGGACACAACCAATGGTGTTACATGGGGAAAAGGATACTACCAATGGGGGTTGGAAGCAAGAGAAAAAGAATTTTCCCAGTAAGTGTTGGAGACAGAATGGGTTACAGCACTATACACAATTTGTAATTGGAGCAAACCCGACCCCAGCCACCACATCTTGTGGTACAAGGCCACAATCGCCGGTCATGCACCCCTAAATGTAGTGTGCCCCACCGGCGACATTTTCGTATATATGTAATCTTAGCCTTCGCGGTCACTTACGCTTTACATTCGCGCTTAAATCCCTAGACTTTGTGCCTTCATGCTAACCGCAAAGGAACCGATTATGGCTTTTACCAAAACCCAACGACTTCAGGCTCTGCCCCCCTATTTATTCATTGAAATAGACAAGAAAA
>JBIJDM010000206.1:0-5143 GCA_044344145.1 Phycisphaerae bacterium | reverse complement strand
TGATTTGCCTGCGCGAAGGGTACGGCCCCCAGTTTCTGGTTTCCGATATTCTGGCGGGGCTGTCGGTGGGGGTTATTGCCCTGCCATTGGCCATGGCTTTTGCGATTGGGTCTGGGCCAGGCATAAAACCCGAACAAGGTCTCTACACCACGATTATCGCGGGGGTGGTTATCGCTTTGTTAGGTGGTTCACGGGTATCGGTCGCGGGTTTGACCGGGGCCTTTATGCCCATTCTGGCCACGATTGTGCTGAAACACGGCTATACCGGCTTGGCCGTCGCCAGCATCATGGCGGGGTTAATCTTGGTCATCATGGGGGTGGCCAAACTCGGTACTTTGATCAAGTACATCCCATATCCGGTGACTACCGGATTTACCATGGGCATCGCCGTAATTATCTTTTCTTCGCAAATCGCCACGCTGCTGGGGCTGTCTCCCGTTGATCCGTTGGGGCAGGTCCTCCCCAATTTCCCGGCCCGGTTTTTAGAACAGTGGTTGACGTATTTTTACTCCATCAACACCATCAACCTGGCTACCACTATTATGGGGGCCAGTGCGGTGATAGCACTTTTTCTCTTGCGGAAATACCTACCGCGACTGCCCGGCGCCATCTTCGTCGTTGCCATCAGTGCTTTGTTGGTCGTAATTTTCAAAATGGACACCAATTTCCATATCGTTACCATTGACTCAAAATTCGGCGGTATCTCAGGTCAGTTGCCGGTATTAACGCTGCCTTCACTGAGTGGGACCGATTGGAAACAGATTGCTCTGATGGGTCGTGAGTTGATCCCCGAAGCCACGGCTTTGGCACTCTTGGCCGCGATTCAAGCCCTGCTCTGCTGCGTTGTGGCGGATGGCATGATTGGGGGGCGCCATAAGTCGAACTGCGAACTGGTCGCACAAGGGGTGGGGAATATTGCCAGCATCGCGTTTGGGGGTTTACCCGCCACCGGGGCGATTGCCCGTACCATTGCCAATGTCAAAGCCGGGGGACGCACCCCGCTGGCGGCGGTGGTTCATGCCTTTGCCATTACGCTGGCGCTGTATTTCATACTTCCTTACGCCGGGAAGGTCCCACTATGTGCGCTGGCCGCGATATTGGTCATGGTCGCATGGAATATGAGTGAATTGGAACGCTTCCGTCACCTGCTGCGGGCACCACGTAGCGATGTCATCGTCCTACTCACCACGTTGGGCCTCACGTTACTGGCGGATTTAACCACTGCCGTTGGTGTGGGTATGGTACTGGCCGCCATCTTGTTCATGCGGCGTATGACGGAAGTTACCAACGTGGCCGGAATTCGGGATGCTTCCGATGATACTCAAGGTCCGGATTTGCCCGATGTCAGCGACCCCATGGCGATTTCCAAGCGTGTGGTTCCCGCCGGGGTGGAAGTTTTTGAAATCAATGGTCCCTTCTTCTTTGGCGTGGCGGACTTGCTCAAGGAAAGTTTGCGCCAGATGGAAAAGCCCCCCAAAGTCTTTATCCTGCGTATGCGCTATGCCAATGCCATTGATGCTTCCGGATTGCATGCCATCGAAGAATTCCATGCCAACTGCAAACGTGAAGGTACCGTTATGCTGCTGTCAGGGGTGCATGCACAACCCATGTTCGCCATGGCGAAATATGGTCTGATTGACCGGATTGGCGAAGAACACATGTTCGGCGATATCGACGATGCCTTGGATGGGGCCAAGCGGATTATGGAATCCATGGCCAAGCCCGCGCCCAAGAAACCCGAGAAGTAAAAATTCGCATATAATCCCAATGGCTAACGGTTGATGTGATCTTACTGGGATTAGGTGTTCAGACTATGGCTGGTAATAGCAGCGAAGTCTTTCGAATGGTGCGTGATAGCCTCGACATCGTGGATGTCGTGGGCGAGGTATTGACGCTGCACAAGAAGGGGCGTGAATACGTAGGGGTCTGCCCCTTTCACGAAGACCACCGCCCCAGTATGACCGTGGTGCCGCACAAGCAGATATTTCATTGTTTCGTCTGTGGTGCCGGCGGGGATGTGTTCCAATTCGTGATGCGTTACCACAAGATGACTGCCGGCGAGGCGCTACGGCATCTGGCCCAGAAGCGGGGCATTGAACTGCCGGAACTGCAACCCCGGAATCAGGAAGCGCAAGAGGGGCCGAGTCTACGGGAACAAATCGCGCAAGCCAACGAAAAGGTCTGCCAGTTTTTCCAGAAGAATTTGGCTACGCCGGGGGCCAAAGCGGGTCTGGAGTACATCCATAAACGCGGCCTTAATGACCAAACTTTAGCGCAATTCCGAATCGGCTTTGCGCTGGACAGTTTTACCGGGTTGGTTTCTGCCAGCGCGGCGCTGGGGCTGTCTTATGATGTCATGGATAAAGCCGCGCTGATCCGTCGACGGGGCGATGGCAGCCCCTATGATGTCTTCCGCAATCGGGTGATGTTTCCGATCACTGATGCTATGGGCCGGGTGATTGCATTCGGCGGACGGGTGTTGGTCGAGAAACGGGACGAGGAAGGGAATGTCGTCGAGCCCAAATATCTGAACTCGCCCGAGTCCCTGCTGTTCAACAAGAGCGAATCGTTGTATGGATTCCAACATGCCCGGGCCAGTATTGCCCGGGAAGATACCGTGATCATTGTCGAAGGGTATATGGATGTGATTGCCTGCCATCAGGCGGGGGTCACGAATGTGGTGGCGACACTCGGTACGGCGCTGACCCCGGAACACGCGCGCATCCTCAAGCGGATATGTAAAAAAGTAGTTCTGGTGTTCGATAGTGACGATGCCGGACGACGGGCCACCCAGCGGGCCATGCAGGTATTTATCCGCGAGCCCCTAGATGTCCACGTGGCCAGTGTGCCCAATGGCAAAGACCCCTGCGATTATTGTTTTTCCCACGGCGGGGATGCCTTTAAACAAGTAGTGAACAGCGCCAAGGACATGCTCGCCTTTCGCTGGCAACAGTTGCAGGAACAATTCGAGCAGGATGGTTCACTGGCCGCCCGTCAGGAAGGGGTAAAGCAGTTTATTAACTTTCTGGGCGAGTCGGCCAAGGGAAGCATCATTGATCCGGTACGCTGGGGGCTGCTGATTGGTCAGGTTTCCGATCTGGTGGGTCTGCCTAAGTCTGAAGTCCAAAGACAGTTACGCCAGACGGCCAGTGCGCCCGAACGGTCTACGAGTGAACAATCCATCGCACCTGAGCATATCAGCTTGGCAAATTTACTACGGCAAGGCAGTACCGTAGCCAGTCAGGTATGGATACTCGGGGCCTTATTGACGCACCCCAATTTATATTCGCATGTGCGTACAGATATCACTATTGAGTTATTTGATCAGCCCATCCTGCAGAATTTGGCCCGTCAAATGTTGGAGCAACTCGAACTGGCCCCGGACATCGCCTCGTACCAACTCGCCGATTTTATCGCGGCCATCGAACCAGAATCGCTGCGGGGATTGGCATTGGAAATTCAGCGTCAGGTGGAGCAGGGGGGTGGGGTAGAGATCAAGCTTCGGGATGCGTTGCGTGATCTGTTACAAAAAAACACCCAGGAACGCGGTCCGGTCAAGGATTCGCAGGATTTACATCAACGTATGCAGGCGGCGCGGGCCCGGCAGGCTCAGGGCGGAAACCGTCGTATCACCGGCCGTCAATAACACCGATCCGCTATAGTTCCATTTTTGATTAAATAACGGTATAATATAGGGTTTACGACCGAACCTTGCGTGGGGGCATATACCCCTTGCGGTGGGAATGGTTGTGTGTGAAATATTATCGTCAGAAATCACACCCGACGGGCTATCCTTAAGGATGCCCATGGGTGTTTGTGGTCCGGATGGATGTTGTCACTGAAAGTCGTCATCAAGCGATGACAGGTCGGCTGTTCATGTTTCATGACCCGCACCTTATCAACTTATCAGTCGCACATACAGAGCACCACGATCAGGCAGGGACTCAGTCCCTTAATGCGGAGGCCTTGTGAGTAACGCCAACAGTCAGGTTCAACCCCCAGCGACCATCAACACCGTTCCCTTAGCCAAAGCCAACGACAATCTTGAACTGCTGAAGAGTCGGGGCCGGGAAAAAGGCTATTTGACCTATGAAGAGCTCAACGAGTTGCTGCCCGATGACGCCATTGCGCCGGATCGTCTCGATATTCTGATGCAGGAACTCGATGACGAAGGCATCGAACTGGTGGATGTCAAAGAATCGGTGGTGGCTGCGCCACCGGTCCGGGCGCCGGACGAACCCGACGAAGCGATGATGGAAGAAGCCGAGATCGAAATCAACAGCCTGGAAGAGCAGGAAGTGGATGTGGTCGAGGTGGTGGCCAAGCGGATTGATGATCCGGTGCGCATGTATCTGACCCAGATGGGCGAAATTCCGCTGCTGACCCGCGATGAGGAAATTCGGCTGGCCAAAAAGATTGAGCTGACCCGGATGGCGTTCCGGCGCAAGGTGCTGGAAAGCGATTACTGTCTGCAGACCGCGGTGGATATTCTTGCCCAAGTCGAAGCGGGGGAGTTGCCTTTTGACCGTACGATGCGCATCAGCACTGCGGAAGCGGATGCCAAAGGGATCATCAGCAAGCGTATCCCCGAGAACTTGAACACCGTTCGGAAAATCATGGAATCCAATCGGGCGGATTGGGCCAAATATCGGGAAGCAGGGCTGTCTGATGCCCATAAAGTCGAAGGTCTGCGCCGCCTGCGCAACCGTCGACGCAAAGCCGTGACCTTGCTGGAAGAGTTGTCGCTGCGGACCAGCAAAATTATCCCCTTGATGAAGAAGCTGCAGAATATTTCGCGCAAGCTCACCGATCTGCAGCGTGATCTGGAAAACCCGCGCAACCGTTACAGCGAAGATGATCGTCAGGCCATGCAGGATGAACGCGAAGGCTTGATGGATCTGGTGTTGGAAGAAGCTGATCTGTTGCAGCGCCGGTGCAATTCGATCAAGACGGTGTTTGATGAATATGAAGATGCCAAACGCAAACTCTCGGGCGGTAATCTCCGGCTGGTGGTTTCGATTGCCAAGAAGTACCGTAACCGCGGTTTGAGCTTCCTGGACATCATTCAGGAAGGCAACACCGGCCTGATGCGTGCGGTGGACAAGTATGAATACCGCCGTGGCTATAAGTTCAGTACGTATGC
>JBIJDM010000205.1:0-5173 GCA_044344145.1 Phycisphaerae bacterium | reverse complement strand
CATCGTGGTCAGCGTAAAGGCCAACGCCAGGTTGCGGATAAGCTTGACCCGGCTACCCGGCACCAATAGCAGCGTCAACGCGCCGGCGATAGGTAGCAGGATCAGCCACGTTAATATCGTACTTTTATCGATCACGGTCAAAACTCCCAATCAACTCACAGGCCAAAAACGGCTTTCATGGTTTCAGGTAGACGCATCCAAATAACAACACCAACAATGGTACAAGCCAAGACGGTGAACACAGTCAGAACATAGGTGCGAATCCGTCCGGTCTGGCTGGTCCGCAGAATATCACCGGTGGCGTGGGCCAGATCAGCCGCACCATTCACCGCGCCATCCACAAAGACCCGGTCAAAATTGCCACTAATGAAGCAGAGACCCTTGGTGGTCAAACCTACGCCATTGACCAGACCATCAATCACCCACCTGTCCCACCAGCCCATCAGCATGGCGAACAATTTGGTACCGCCCACCACGATGCCATCATAAGCCCAGTCAAAGAACATCTTTTCTTTGAGCCAGAAATGGATCAGGTTGATCACCGGCATGCGGGCAATGCGACTGGCCACCCCCAAGCCGTTGAAGTAGATACCGATGGCCAACACCGGCCCAAGGATGAAGGCCCAAATGACGGGATTATGGGCAAAGGCATCCGCCAGGCTTTCTTCATGAGCAGGAATCAGATACGCTGCCGCCGGGGCTGAATCATGGATCAACTTCTCGATACCCATGAAGGAATAACCCGCCACCAAGGCTAACACGCCCAGCACAATCAACGGTAGGGTCATGATCGGGCTTTCGTGGGCGTGGTCGTATACATGCTGATCCCGGGGCTTGCCCCCGAAAGTCAGCCACCAGCAGCGCCACATATAGAAGGCCGTCAGATACGCTGTGAAGGCGGGAACATAATAGAGCCACATGCCTTTACCGCCCAGCGCGTGGGCGTACATTTCGACCCCGGCCAGCCCCAATTCTTTGCTGTAAAAGCCCGAGAAGAAGGGGGTGCCGGCAATCGCCAGCACACTGATGCCAAAGGTCAATGCGGTTACCGGCAACTTGCGGGCCAGACCACCCATGCGGGTGACTTCCTGCTCATGATGGCAGGCATGGATCACCGAACCGCTGCCTAGGAATAAACAGGCTTTGAAAAAAGCGTGGGTGATCAGATGGAACAAGCCTGCCACGTAGCCACCGGTTCCCAGGAACAGAATCATGAAACCAAGCTGGCTGATGGTGGAATACGCCAATATCTTCTTGATATCCGTCATGACCATGGCAATCATGGCCGCCATCAGCAGCGTGGTGCAGCCGATGATCGAAATGAACAGTCGGGCATCCGCTGTGAGAATGGGGTACATCCGGGCGACCAGAAATACACCCGCCGCAACCATGGTGGCGGCGTGAATCAGGGCCGATACCGGGGTGGGACCTTCCATGGCATCGGGCAGCCAAACATGCAACGGGAACTGGGCGCTCTTGGCGATGGCACCGACAAACAGGCATATCCCTGCCCAACTCAGCCACGACAAGCCCAAAAAGGCGTTTAGACCGCCGACATGTTGAAGAATCCGGGTGGCCGGATCGGTAATCCCATGCGAATCACCCGCAATAGCGGTCAACACCCGGTCGGTTAAGACCGGATTGTTGGAGGCATCAAACAAAGTCAAGCCACCAAAACCAATCTGACAAATGAGTATGCCCATGCTAACCAAGAATCCCGCATCACCGATCCGGTTGGCAATCATGGCCTTCTTGCTGGCCATAGCCGGGCCGCGTTTTTCAAACCAGAAACCGATCAGCAGGTAACTACAGACCCCGACGAGTTCCCAGAATATGAACATCTGCAACAGGCTGTTGGAAATCACCAATCCCAGCATGGAGAAGCAGAACAGCCCCAAATAGGCAAAGAATCGACTAAACCGTGGGTCATCACGCATATAGCCAATTGAGAAAACATGCACCAAGCTGGCAATCAGCGTAATCATGACAAACATGGTGAGGGTCAGTGAATCCACAAGCGCACCCACCACGACACCTTTAGCCTCATCCTGGGCCTGCGGGTTAACCGCAACATGGGTACCAGGCGCGGCATCCGGCAAATCTAGCCAAGTATAATTCAGGACTTCGGTATGATGCTCGCCGCGGGTTTCCGCACTACCCAACCAGACAACCAAGGCCGCCAGAGACAGGACAAAACTGGTGAGGATCAGAGCGGTGCCGACATAACTGGAAACGCGTTTCAGGTAGGGGCCCACAAAGATCAGCACCAGAAAGCCCAGGAGCGGCAACAGTGTGGCAACGATGAGTAGATTTACCGAAGTATTCATAAGTCTTGCGTTCGTTTCGCGCTAACAGTCTGCGAATTAGAGGGTTAACCTTGTAAAGTTGACGCGCGTTCCACGTCAATCGAGCCGATGTTGTTATAGAAGTTCAGGAAGATCGCCAGAGCCACTGCGGCTTCGGCCGCAGCCAGAATAATGACAAACAGGGCAAAGACATATCCGTCCATGCGGGCATTGGCGGCGCCAAAATGGTTACTGGAGACAAAACTGATATTGGCCGCATTGAGGATCAACTCGACACCCATCAGAATACCGATGGCGTTGCGTTTCAAAACAACGGTCAAAAGACCGATGCCCAATAGCACCACCGACAAAAGCAGATAATGGATCAGACCAATCTCTAACACAATGAATCCTTAGTCTTTACGGGTTTTTCGGGCCAGATAGGCCGCACCAATCATGACCGCAACCAACACCACACTGATAAACTCGAAGGGGACCAGATATCCACCGGGCGTCAGCAATTGCACACCAAGAGTCTCGATGGTGTAGACATTGGTACTGCCAGTCGTGGATTGGTTCCACTGGGTACTGAGTACCAACCCCAGCAGGGGGGCGATGATCAACACCACGGCAGTCAGAGCCCACGCCAGTTCACGCATGCCGATATCAAACTTCCGGGAAGGCAGACGATTGGTCAACATCACGCCAAAAACGATCAAAATCAGGGTGCCACCGGCATAGACAACCAATTGTACGGCGGCCAGAAATTCCGCATGCAGGGTTAAATACAAGCCGGAAACCGAAACCAAAGTGAACAGTAGGCCAACCGCCGCCCGGACCAAATTTTGGGCCAGAGCCACCACCAACGCAGAGACAATAAGGATGGCGGCCAACCCGAAAAATAGGATTTGGGGCATCGGGTCCGCCAAACCGGCCAAGGTCGACTGGGTGGATGCCGTCGTAGTTTGTGCAATCGTGAACATCATCGCCTGACAACTCCAAGTAACGAATCGCTCTTTATAAGGGCATCCCCTTGCGGTGTCAATTTCGCCTACCTAGTCCGTTATTATATTTTGGCATGGTTTTTTCCTCGATTTACGGTTGACAAACAAGGTACATTTTGCCACTGTTAGGGGCATGATAGTACGACTTGCCGGAAAACTTGAATTTGTGGGTACGAATTGCGTCCATGTGGCCTCGGGGGATTTCGCCTACGAGGTTTTGGTCCCGGCCGCGGATGTGCCGGTATTGCAGACCCAAATCGGTCAGGTCACTAATTTCTATACCATTGAATATCTGGAAGGCAATGCCGGATTCGGGGCGTTGACCCCGCGCCTGATCGGCTTCCTGCGGCCAGGCGACCGAGACTTCTTTGAGTTAATCACAGAAGTGAAGGGGATTGGCAATCGCAAGGCGCTACGAGCCCTAAGTGTCCCGATCGCGGCAATTGCTACAGCCATCGTACGCAAAGACGTTAAATATCTTGTTTCCCTACCAGAAATTGGCAAACGAACCGCCGAACAGATGATTGTTGAGTTGGCGGGTAAGGTTGAGGGCTATGCCACGGAGGCTGCGGCGGTAGGGGTTAGACCCACGACACCACTACCGGTGCGCAGTGCCCCGATCGAAGGGGCAATTCAAGCCTTGGTGATGCTCGGACAACGTCGGGCCGAAGCGGAGGCTACGGTGGACCGGGTCATTCAGATTGATCCCAGCCTGCAGGAAACCAGCGCCATTGTTCAAGCGGCATTCCGCCTGCGCGGAGGGCCGCGCTAATGGCACGCGAACGTTTAATTTCTGGCCAGCCGACCACCGAAGATCAAGTTAATGAGCAAATCTCGCCGGCGATGCGTCCCCAGAAAATGGATGAGTACGTCGGTCAGGCGGAATTGCTGGAAAAACTTCGGATCGCCATTACCGCCGCCAATATGCGCAAAGAACCCATGGAGCATGTGCTGCTTTCCGGCCCGCCGGGGTTGGGGAAGACCACCTTGGCTTATTTGATTGCCGATGAGTTGAATCGTTCCCGGCCGGTGATAACCAGTGGTCCCGCATTGGCCCGGCCCTCGGATTTGGTGGGGATTCTGACCAATCTCAAACGCGGGGACGTGCTGTTCATTGATGAAATTCACCGTCTGCCCAGTATTGTCGAAGAGTATCTGTATCCGGCGATGGAGAATTTTCAGGTGGATTTTGTGCTGGACAGCGGACCGCACTCGCAATCTGTCAACCTACCCCTCCAGCCCTTCAGCCTGATTGGTGCCACGACCCGTTCGGGGCTGATCAGC
Source organism: Phycisphaerae bacterium (assembly GCA_044344145.1). Taxonomy (GTDB): domain Bacteria; phylum Planctomycetota; class Phycisphaerae; order WQYP01; family WQYP01; genus JBAXGE01. The sequence continues at coordinate 600 of JBIJDM010000205.1, read as the reverse complement.
GGGCCCATGCGGAGCCGCTTTGGCATCGCCCATCACCTGCAATATTACACTGTGCCGGAGTTGCTGCTGATCCTGCAACGTTCCTGCCAGCGGTTATCGTTGACCATCAACCACCAAGCCTTAACGTTGATTGCACAGCGCAGCCGGGGCACACCGCGGGTGGCGAATCGGCTCTTGCGGCGGATCCGGGACTTTGCATTAGTCAAAGCCGATGGTGTGGTGGACCATAAGCTGGTTGAGGAAGCCCTGAAATTGGAACGAATTGATCCACTGGGTTTGGATGAACTCGACCGCCGGGTGATGATGATCCTGGCCCGGGACTATAATGGTGGACCAGCGGGTATTGAGGCCGTGGCCGCCACGCTGGGCGAGGAACGCGATACGCTTGAGGATGTGGTGGAGCCATTTCTGATGCAGATTGGTTTTATCCGCCGCACCCCGCGCGGACGCCAATTGACTGCCGCGGCCTACCAACATTTGGGCTTGCCGATGAACACGGAAGAACGCAATTTGTTTTGATATTTTCTACTTGAAGGGTACAAACTTGTTACGACACATTGGCCGATTTGCGTGCGTGGCGATGCTGATAGGTTTGGGTGC
>JBIJDM010000204.1:0-5189 GCA_044344145.1 Phycisphaerae bacterium | reverse complement strand
GCGCCGAACTCCCCGCCGCCGCCACCGTCCAACCCGCTCCGTCATCCGCTACCCTCCGCCTCCTCAGCGGCCCCCAATCTCCCCTCTGGCATCCCCATCTGGTCGGCCGCGCCTGGCCCCTCGCCCCGCTATTGTGGCTGGCCTGCGGAGTTATACTACTAATAGTGTTGGCCCGGCGCCGAATTTCCCGCTAGCATCCCTAAGTGCTTGTGCTATAATGATTAATCGCTCATGGTGCTTGGCGTTAGTAATTCAGGAAAACAGGAAAATATTCCTCATGTTCCGCTGCCATTGCGCCGATAAAAGTGTACCACAGAAGGGACTCATGGATGAGTCTCATCGTACTAGCTTCAGGAGGAAGCTATGACTAAGCGCGATTTAATCGCGGCGATTATGCAGTACAACTTGTCGGCCAATCCGGCCCACTTGGTGCGTTTTTCCGAAACGGAATTACGCCGCTATCTGGACCGCGTGATGGCCGTCTGTCCCCAGCAGCCCGCGTACATGGTACGCCTGCGTCCCGGACACGCCGCGTAACAGGTTCGCTCAACGCCGTTATTGCTGTACCATCGAACGCAGAGTCTGCGGTTTAGGTTCTTGTGCCATCGGGCAGGGTGGCACCGAACGAGACCCTCCGGTCTCTGCGAGTTCCTCCCTTCGCCTTGGTGACGCTGCTTTGCTTGAACGCAAAGCTCTCTGGACCAGCGTCGCCAAGCGAAGGCATTTTTGCCCTTCATCCGGAGTCGCCATGCATCCGGTGCCCCCGCTTACCGCCGCCGAACTCATCGCCCATTATCATCTGCGCGCCCACCCCGAAGGCGGCCACTACGCCGAGACCTATCGCAGCGCGGGTCTCATCCCCAACTTGCCCGCGCCCTTCCCCGGTCCGCGCGCCTACAGCACCACCATTTTGTTTCTCCTCCAGGCCGGCGAATACTCCCACCTCCACCGCATCCGCTCCGATGAAGGCTGGCACTTTTATCTCGGCGGGCCCCTGCGCCTTGCCCTGATCTCACCCGCCGGCACCTATCAGGAAATCCTCCTCGGCCAAAATCTCCTCACCGGCCAACACCTGCAATACACCGTCCCCGCCGGCACCTGGTTCGGCGCCACCCCCGCGCCGGGCACCGCCTATGCCCTCATCGGCTGCACCGTCGCCCCCGGCTTCGACTTCCAAGATTTCCAGCTCGCCTCCGGCCCCGACCTAACCCGCCAATTCCCCACCCTAAAAACGCAAATCTCCGAGTTCGCAATTTCTTAAAAATAAACCGCACGCAAATATGTAAAAAACTGCAATATAGACACTTACAACTTTTGTGTGGTTGATATTCGACCACCAAGTGGTTGATTTTCATCCACTTACTGGTTGATTTTCAACCACCAAGTGGCTATATTCAAGCCATGATTCAGCGCCTCATATTCTCCCACGTACGCGCCGCCCTCGCCGATAGTCCCGTGGTCTTGCTCCACGGCGCCCGGCAGACCGGCAAGAGTACCCTAGTCCAGCATCTCGCCGCCATCGGCTGGCCCGCGCGCTATCTCACCTTGGACGATGCCAACGTTCTCACCGCCGCCACCACCGACCCCGCCGGCTTTCTCGCCGGGCTCGATGGCCCCGTCGCACTCGACGAGATTCAGCGCGCCCCCGGTTTGTTTATCGCCCTCAAAGCGCAGGTGGATCGTAATCGTCAACCGGGGCGTTATCTGCTGACCGGGTCGGCGAATGTTTTGATGCTGCCCAAATTATCCGAGTCCCTCGCGGGCCGGATGGAAATTCTCCCCCTGTGGCCATTGGCCCAGAGCGAGCTGTCCGCCGCGCCCACCTGTTTTGTGGATGAGTTATTTGCGCCGCAGATTCGCTCCACTGCTGCCGTGGCGGAGACGGATGGCGATGTCGCCGCACTGCTTTTGCACGGCGGCTATCCCGAGGCCCAGCGCCGCCCCGTATGGTCGCGCCGCCGCGCGTGGTTCAATGCCTATGTGACCACCATTCTGCAACGCGATGTGCGCAACCTCGCCAGTATTGACGGACTGACCGTCTTGCCCCGTCTGCTGGCCTTGTTGGCCGCGCGGACCGGCGCGCTAATGAATCACGCGGAGTTGGCCCGCAGCACCGGCCTGCCACAGACCACCCTCAAGCGTTATCTCGCCCTGCTCGAAGCCACCTTCCTCGTGGTGTTATTGCCGCCCTGGTCGGGCAATCTGGGCAAGCGTCTGGTCAAGTCGCCCAAGGTCTATCTGAACGACACCGGCCTCAGCGCGGCCCTGCTGGGCATGGATAGTGCCCCGGCTCTGCGCCAGGCCAATCTCTACGGACCCTTGCTGGAAAATTATGTCGTCATGGAACTGCGCAAGCAGGCCAGTTGGAGCCAGACCGAGCCGGCCTTGTTCCATTTCCGTACCCAGAACGGCTCCGAGGTGGATATCGTGCTCGAGTCCCCGGCGGGGGCCTTGGTGGGGCTGGAAGTGAAAGCCAGCAGCACGGTGACCGCCAGCGATTTTAACGGCTTGCGTATCCTCGCCGAGGAAACCGGCCCGCGCTTCCATCGCGGCATAGTGCTGTATCAGGGTTCAGAAGTGATCCCCTTCGGCCCCAAACTGCTGGCCGTGCCCATCACCCGGCTATGGCAGTAGGGGGGGCAACGCGGGGTCGTGCGCATCCCAACTTCTTTGTTTTATGCGTCACTTTTTTCCGTCCTGCGGTAGCTTGGGCATGCTGTACCCATCGCACTCCACACGGGCCCACACCCCTACGGCTGGGTGGTTGGCTCGTAACCAAAACTCCTGATAATCAACTCCGCATCCGCAAGGGATTTTATTTCGGCATCGCTACCATCATCATAAACCAGCATCACGTCGTCATAACCCTTGAATTTGCTATAAAAAATCAATCTGCGACTTGGGCTGGTCGCGGCGGGCCCGGTTGCGGATGGGGTGGGACGCAGATACACAAACGGACTCCAATAATCTATTTGACGCACATATTCGGGGTAATCCGTTGCGGCCAAATGCTTTAACTTGGCGGTCGGGACCGTAGCTCGTTGATTAATTTTCAAGGCCTCAAAATCATCGGGAAACGGCGCCATGAATAGTTCCGCCTGATACTTGGGGAATTCACCGGTTCGCTGTAGATAATCGCTCAAGCTTTGCATTAATAATACCGCATTCGGGTGCAGATCTCGTGGCTTTGGCACCTTGGTCTTTACCACCGGCGATGGTCGCGGACTGTTCCGTATCGCTGTCGCCAGTTCCTGCGTGGTGATAATAATCCCCACCATCAGCAGCGGTAACCCGATGACAATAATCAGCAGCCACCACGCGCCTCTGGGCTGGCCGATGTTCATCGTCCAGGCTTCGCCATATTTCGTGGGCACCCACGTGCGCGTATCGGTTTTACTGAAGTAAAACGCCGATAGCGGTCCCGACCAATGCGCCGGATCATCCCAGGACTCTCGGTTGATCTGCTTCTGATTCATCACCGGCCTCCTTCAGGAAGCTACGTCATATCCCGGCACATTCATCCCACTATTTTCCCGCCAACACCTGCACGGCAATAAACGTCCCCGCCACCACCACCGGCATCCCGATGACAAATATCAGCAACCACCACGCCCCGCGCGGATGGCCGATGTTCATCGTCCACCCGCCGCCATATTTCTTGGGCACCCACGCGCGGGTATCGGTTTTACTGAAGTAAAACGCCGCTAGCGGCCCCGACCAGTGCGCCGGGTCCTCCCACGATTGCTGGTTGCTTTCCTGCTGATTCATCATCGGCCTCCTTTAGGAAGCAAAGTCATACACCTGCACGCGCTGCCAGATGGCCTTGTGCCGCGCGATAAACTCCAGATGCAGCGGATGATCCTGATACACATCATGCCCCGCCGCATCGGTAAAGATCACCGTCAGGCCCACCGCATACGACCCGTCCACCACCGGCCGCGGCGACGGCACCGGCGTCCCCGCCCAGATCTGCTGCACTGTGGGAATCTTCTCCAGCAACTGCCGGCAGTCCTGCAGCAGCGCCGCCCGGGCAGTGGGGGAGACATCGGGTTTCAGCCAGAAAAATACCGTATGCACGAACATAAGCACGACTCCTGAAAAGCGGGCCTTTAGCCCTGTTGTTTGCCTTCGATCGCACACAGCAGCAGCGCCGCCGCCAGCATCAGCCAGCCTTCCGACTGATTCGGCACATCCACGCTCCGCGTCACGCGAATCTTGGTGACAAAGGGGTTTTTATTCTGCTTCATACTCGCCACCACTTTGCCCAGCAGCGTGACATTGTACTGCTGGGGTATGAAATAACTCACCACGTCAATAAACCGCCGCAGCAGCGCCAGCCCGGTGCTGTCTTCCTGAATCAGGCCGATTTCCTGATCCGTCGGCGACAGCAAAACCCACTCGTCACGGAACATGGACTTCAGCCCCTTGCGCCGCAACGCCCCGATTTTCTGATTGGTCTGCGGATCCGTCAAATCATACGTGGCCCCGAAATCAAGAATGCTGCGCGCCTTGATATTCAGCAGCGGCCGCTGCTTGGCGACATCGGCAAACACGCGGATATCCTCTTTCAGCTTGAACGCCTTCATCTCGCAATACGCCAGCACCGTGCTCTCATCCGGCCCATACACATGAAACGCGCCCCCCAGCAGCTTGAACATTTTCTTCCGCACGATGAACTGGGTATGGGGAAAGTCCTGCAATTGCGGCGGCGCCACCGGCGGCTTCAACGGGATAGCGGGGGGGACTGAGGTCATTTTGATTCTCCGTAAAAACACGATATATGGTTTTAGCTTACCGCGCCGCGGCAGCTTGTTCCAGTAGGCAATACGCCGGAATTTGGGTAAACTGGTCCGATTATCTGGCCCCACGGCCTGATTCCAGCCCAAAACAACAGCGAGGAGTAGTACATGGAACAGCATCCCGAGATTTCGAATGTAGACAACGTCAGCGTTGACGTGGTCACTCTATATCGCTACTTCGCCACTGCAGCGCATATGCGGTCACTCTATCGAAATGAGGTATCCCCCGAGTGGCTCGAACTCGCGAATGATGGTGTGTCGGGCTTCGTGCAGTTTTTCTTCTCATCCCCCGGGCTGTATTTAATGTATACGTATTCCAGTATCTACCTTGTGATTGAAGGCTGGCGGGAGCTAGGGCTGCATGATCCTAAGATCGACGCGCTTACTGTA
>JBIJDM010000032.1:0-17253 GCA_044344145.1 Phycisphaerae bacterium | reverse complement strand
ATCGGCTTCCGCCGTCCCACCCACGGCCGTATTCTGATTGACGGTTTGGACATGGCCACGCTCAATTTGCGGACCTATCGCAAATATCTGGCCGTGGTCTCGCAGCAAACCGTACTGTTCTCCGGCACCATCCGTGAAAACATCGCTTACGGACTGGAAGGTATTACCGACCAGCGCGTGCGCGATGTGCTGGAAATGGCCAATGCGTGGGATTTTGTCAATAAACTACCGCAGGGCATCCATACTTCCGTGGGCACGCACGGGGGTAAACTCTCCGGCGGTCAACGGCAGCGTCTGGCCATCGCGCGGGCCCTGATCCGCGATCCCCGGGTGCTGATTCTTGATGAAGCCACCTCGGCCCTCGATGTGGTATCAGAACGGCTGGTGCAGGAAGCCATCGGGCGACTGGTCAAAGGCCGCACAACGCTGGTGGTGGCCCACCGCTTAAGCACCATCCGCAATGCCGATCGCATCGTGGTGATGAGTCAGGGACAAATTATTGAAATGGGCACGCATGCGGAACTAACCAGCCGGGATGGGCCGTTCATGCAGTTGAAGAGTTTACAGGTGTGATCCGGCTGGGGTTGCCGTCCCAGTTATTACTTGGGTTTAACCAGTACAGCATAATCCTCGCTGCTGCCCTTCAGTTTGATGCTCTGACCGGACGGATAGGCTTTGGCGAAAAGCTTGGCCGGCACCAGCGCCGCGACATTATCGCGCCAGCGCAGCGAACCGCCAACCTCGGTGAAACCCGTATCGATCAACTGCTTGGTCATGACTTCCGCAGACCCACTGACCATTACATACACCGTGGCCGGGGCGCTGACCGTAAAACTCAAATCTGTAACTTGCAGAGCCAGTGAACAGCGTTTGGTGACGATCCGCTGGGCGCCTTCCACGAGCACGGGCAGGGCGTCAAACGTATTCTCCGCCTGACCATCACACTGGTAATACACCGGCCACTGGGCATGCACAGGTTCGGTGTGAAAATACGCCGGGTTTTCAGGATTGCTGGATTCCAGATTTTGCACCAGCAAGCCCTGCGGGTTTTCCGCCGTGACCGCATCGCTCCCCGCGTAATAAATCGTGACCCGGTCCGTATGGCCAGCGCCATCACTGACCTGCACCAAATTGTTCCCTGCCTGAAATTTCAATTTGTTCCAATAAAAGACATTGGCGACCGTCAACGGCGGCGTGGGCACCGGCTCGGGGACGGTCTTCGTGCCTGTAACCTTTACCACCTTGACCACCGGCTGCACATAACTGCCGTTCTCCAAGGTTCCCACCGCCGTCCCATTCAATGTAAGTGTCAAACTGGGTTGGTTGGAATAGACCTTGACGCCAGACTCACCGGCACTGCCGCGCACCATCCAGGTCGGCGAAGCAATCCGCACCACCGGAACCTGTGGACGTAAAAACGACTCGAACAGATAAAAAATACTTTTCCGGTAACCCGCATACGTGAGGATACCCTTGGAATTGCGGCCTTTATACTTGCTGTCACCGAATTCGCGGAAGGTCCACCATAACAGCATGGGGTGCTTATCCGGTTCATTGCCAAACACCGTCTGCAGGCGCTGTTCCGCGACCAACTGCTGATATTCCTCCGGCTCATATTTATCCACCGTCCAGCGTGCTTTTTCCGCCGCACAGTGCGTGGCCAGCGAACCACCCGCCCCGGTTTCAGAAGTATATTGGTTGGTGAACCCGTTGAGATGACCACCATACCACCCCGGATACACATTCCGCGCGATGATATCCACGCCGGTGGGATTCTGGCCGTTGGAGGCATACGTCACCACCCGCGTGGTATCTTCTTCCCGAATCACCTCGGCATAGCGACTGCTGGCGACCGATTCCGCCTCGTTACCACAGGACCAGAAGATAATCGCCGGATGATTGTAGTTTTGCCGTACCATTTCCCGGGTAATCAATTCCCCCGTTGCGGTGGGGGTATTTTTATTGGAATGCCCATTTTCCGCCCAGACCGCCATCCCGCGCCGATCCGCCTGATCGTATTCCAGCGGGGCATGGGGATAATGCGCCAACCGCACGGTGTTGGCCCCGATTTCACTCAATTGCTCCCAATCGGCCAGAAGGTCCTCGGGCGCAACGGCAGTAAGTTTATGTTCGGTTTCCTGATGCTTGTTGACGCCGCGCACATAAAACGGCTGACCATTGAGGATGAATTGTCCTTTCTGGAATGTGATCGTACGGATTCCAAAGGTCGTCACCAACGGTGGCGTCGCGGCCCGCAGCGTCGTCATACCTTGCGCCACTGGTTGCAGACTGGTCGTAAGCTCATATAAATTCGGCTGCCCTGGCGCCCACAGGGCGGGATTCGTTACGGTTATTGACGTGACTACCGACTTGATTTCACCCGCAGCAATCGTGATGGCTTCGGAATCCTGGGTCGCCGGAGTATTCTGTTTCGGCGCGTTGACCCCATGTCTGACCCGCAGGCTTTGCGCCTGGTAGCTGGAATTACGAATAGCGGTGCGTATGCTCAACTCCGCCGTATTACCCGCCACGGATTTGGTCGTCACAAACACGCCCGAACTGGCCAGTTCCGGATAAATATGCACCGGTGGTACGGTATAAACATACGCCATACGGTACATACCACCATAGACCCGATACAGTTGTTTGGCGGTTCCGCTGGGCAGGCAATCAACGGTATCCACACCGTTATTGTTAACGCGCACGGCCAGCACGTTGGCCGCGCCCGGCCGTACGGCCGCCGTAATATCACAGACAAACGCCGTGTACGCGCCGCGATGGGTCCCGACGGACTTGCCATTGACGTACACCTCCGCCACCGTGGCCACCCCGGCAAAATGCAGATAGACCGTTTCTCCCGCCGCGGGATTCACCATGAAGGTGGTGCGATACCATGCATTGCTGTAGGTCGGTTTGCCATCCGGGCCGGCCCACGTATGCGGGAGGGTAATCTGGGACCAGGCCTGATCATCGAAGGTGGCCTCCGCAGCCCGTTCCACCGGATCGTCCCCGCCCTGAAAACGGAACGGCTGAGTCAGCGCAACCATACTCGCCCCCGGCGGAGTTATGGCATCAGAACCGGCCAGCACGTATTGATCCGTGCCACCCAATACCAGCAGCCCAACGAATAACCATATGACAATCCGTCTCATCCCATCTCCGTAATATGGTGGCAACGGTTATTCACATTCAAACCATCCAAAACCAAACGAATTGCGTAGTTGTGAGTAAATCTGGCCGACGCGTGATCAGGCAAAACTTCCACCACAGATCAGACTGGTCGTACCAATAAGGCGAAATGCAGGACGATAAACTTCGTCACCGTATCCCGCATACCGGCATTCCATCAAGCCATAAACTACGTCGCGCTTGCCAGACGAGATTTATACCAAGCCCAGAATCAAGGCCACACCCGTCAGCACCAAAACAACGCCGACAAAAATCTGGACCGTTCGAATCGCAATTTTACGTACCATCCGCGCCCCGACAACGGCACCCACAAAAGCCGCTAATGATGTCAGACCAATGAGCACCCACATCTTTCGGGTATCATCACTGCTTCCACCGAGGAGTTTGATTAGATATGTCATCTTACCGACCCCTCCGCCGGTTTCTGTGCTTTTTATCCGCAGGAACAGATCCACGGTGTACACTGATAATCGGCTGAAATCAACCATGCATGCGACGACAATGGTGGTTGCGGCAAAAGCCTGTCGGCTCAAACCCAAACGCAACAGAAAAGCCGAACGCAGCGCCCCCTGAAAACCTGCCAAACCACCAAAGAACCCACTCAAAATACCACCCACTGGCAGCATTTTCCGGTCAAATTTGGTATTCGTCATCTTGGGCACGATCTCGATCATGGTAAAGACCACCATAATCATCCCCACGATGATTTTGATGAGTGTTACCTCATGTTCCTGACCCGACATTTCGTATTTGCGCAGCGGGCCCATGTGGCCAATCCATGATATCAACGCCGCCCCGACGATCGCGGCCAGAACTGCCGGTAGCCCAAAACTCTTCAAAATTGAACGATCCGCATTTTTGCCAATATAAATTAACTTGAAGACATTCGTGGCCAAATGCACTAATGCCGTCATACCAATGGCCAGAGGAATCGGGAAGAATATCGCAAATGCGGGCAGTAATAATGTGCCCAGACCAAACCCGGATATAAGTGTTAAGGCAGATACGAGCAGCGCCAAGACAGGCAGCAAGATATAGGGTACTTCTTCCACTCGTCAAATCTCCGATACTGAATATGCCGAGGGAACTACCAGCCCCAGCTTAGTTGCATAGCTTGCCATATCTGGCGGAAATGGGCAAGTATGCTCCTGCCATTTCTTCAATAAAGGGTGCTTAAAGCCTAACTTAACCGCATGCAGGCATAGCCGCGGGGCCACGGGGATACCCCGGATCGTGGGATGGGTATATACATAATCCCCCAGCACCGGCGTTCCCAAAAACAACATATGCGCCCGAACCTGATGCAGCCGACCGGTCTTGATATTCACATCCACCAGCGCGGCCGAATTACTTTTGGTCGTGTTGACCACTTTATAAGCCGAAATTGCCTCCTGTCCGGTGGTGCTGATGATGACCTTCTTGATCCCCCCCGCTTGCACTTCCTTGAGTCGGGCCTGTATCAGCCCGTGCGTCACCTTGGGCACCCCGGCCACGAACGTGGCATAGGTCTTGTCAATTCGCCGCTGCTCAAAGTCTTCCCGCAACAGGTCATACGCCTTGGGCCGTAGCGCCACCATCATAATGCCGGAGGTATCCTTATCCAGCCGATGCAGCAGACCATAATCACGCTTTACGCCCAAATTTTGCAGAAATTTGCCATAATGGGCAAAAAGACCGTTCAAAATCGTGTCGCGGGTATGCCCCAGCCCCGGCTGTACCACCACCCCGGCAGGTTTATACAACACCAAAACCGCATCATCGCCCCACAGGACTTTGATAGGCACGTTTGGATTCGGCGCCACCGAAAACTTCACGGGTACTGCGGAATCAGACGCCATATCGGACGGGTCTTGGGTCATCAGCAGGTCTCGATGGTTAGTGCGCCAACATCTGGCGATAGGTGGCCATGCGGGCATCAATTTCGGCCCGGGTCACGGTACTGATCCGCCGGAGCGAGAAATCCTCAATCGTGAATGTTGCCATCACGGTACCCGCGGCCACCGCTTTCTTCATGGTAGCCAGATCATATTGATCCGCCGCCGCCAGATAGCCCAGCATTCCGCCCGCAAACGAATCCCCGGCCCCGGTGGGGTCAATAACTTTTTCCAAGGGATATGCGGGCAACGCGAACAGGTCCTGGCCAATGGCGACCAGACAACCGTGTTCGCCCTTTTTGATAATCACAATCTTGGCCCCGGTGGGCTTGAGCAAGCCTTGAATCTGCCGCAGTCCCGCCACCAAATTCACGCTGCCGGTCAGTAATCGGGCCTCGCCATCATTGAGTACCAGCCCATCAAAGCTGGCCAACGCCGGCAACAGCGCCGGGCGAAACTGTTCGATCCAGAAATCCCGGGTATCGGCAATCGCCAGCCGGGGCGACTTACACTGGGCCAGCAGCTCCAACTGCAAATTTGGATGCGTCGCGGCCAGGAATACCACTTTGGAGGCCCTGTTCGGCCAGCACATTCAAATCAATCGCCAGCGTGGTGGCCTCGTTCATGGTCTTGTCGTAGGTACCTTTCCAGCGGAAGGTCTTGGAGCCCGCGCGCCGTTCCAGCCCGGTTATATCAATATTGGGATGGGCAAACGCCGCCTCAAAAGCCGGCGGGAAGTCGGTCCCGACCACGCCGACCAGCCGTACCTTGGTAAATGGCGCTGCCGCCCACGAGAAATAGACTGCCGAACCGCCGATCACATCATCGGCGGTGCCGTGCGGGGTGGTAACGCTATCAATCCCAATCGAACCGGTAACCAACAAACTCATGCGCGAACTCCTTACGGGGTATTAAAACGGTAGCGTAGTGGCTAATGGCCCCCGGAGCAAGCGGGAAAAGCCGGGGTTTTCGGGTTATGCTAATGGGTACACGGTCTGCGGCTCGTCAGGAAGAACAGAATCATGAATGCGTACCAATATATCACCGTCAATCATCTGCGGTTGGCGTATCTGGACCAGGGTGGTACCGGCCTGCCGGTGGTGTGTTTACACGGGCACTTTGGCCGGGCGGGAATCTTCAAATTTCTGCCCACCTACTTGGGACCACGTTACCGGGTCATCGCTCTGGAGCAACGCGGCCATGGATTATCCGACAAGCCTGACTCGTACACCCGGCAGGACTATGTGGCGGATATTTTGGCGTTCATCACCGCACTCAAACTGCCCCCATGCGTGCTGCTGGGCCATAGTCTGGGCGGGGTCAATGCGTACCAGAGTGTCGCCCGACAACCGGAGTTATTTCAGGGATTGATCGTGGAGGATATCGGCGCGGTGTGTCAGGATGATTTGTCGTGGTGCCTGGGCTGGCCCCGGCGGTTCCCCACCATGCGCGCTGCCGTGGAATACTTCACCGGCCCCGATGGTAAGACGATTCATTACTTCATGGAAAGCCTGGTGGAGCATCCGGACGGATGGGGACTGATGTTTCAGCCCGAGCATATGGTTCAGTCCGGGCAACAACTCAACGGTGATCATTGGGCCGATTGGCTGGCCAGCCGCTGTCCGGCGTTACTATTGCGCGGAGGCGAAAGTAATATCCTCAGCGCCACCTTGACGCAGGAAATGACCACCCGCCGGCCGCATACCACACTGCAAGAATTTCCCGGCGCGCCGCACAATATCAATGAGTGGAACCAAGCGCTATATGGTCAATGCATCCGCACCTGGCTGGATGCGAACATTTCTGGCGCTGGCCAATAAAAATCCCTCCGACACACTTGGGCATGTCGGAGGGAGTTGGTTGCTAGTGAAACTCGTACTTACTTGCTCAGATCAATCCGGCACACGGCCGTCGAGCCGTCGCGTTGAATCACCACGAACACCATTTCACGCGGGCTGCCGTCCTTGAATTCCTTGGCCACCAAATCCAAAAATTCCTTCTGGCTGTTCACTTCCTGATCATTCACTTTGGTGACCAGCATCCCCACCGCCAGCGGCGTCTGACCCAGACTGGCAGCGCTGCCATTTTTCACCAGCGCGATGATCACACCTTTCTGGTCCGCCGGGAGTTTGCGGGTATAGGTGTCGGCAAAGACCACATCACGGGTCACCAGTCCCACCTGCGGACTGTAGATATGCTTCATCTCCGAAGGAATTTTCGGGAACGCACCCAAGGTCACGGTCACATCCTGTTTCGCGCCATCCCGCAGAATCCCCAGGACCATTTTATCGCCCGGCTTGGCCTGCATGGTGGCCCGGTTGTAGTGCTGGACCATCAGGGTCGGTACGGTGCTGTCGCTGAACGGTTTGCCGTTGATGGTGAGGATAATGTCTTTGGAACGCAGACCGGCTTTTTCGCCAGCCATGTCCGGCACCACGGAACCAATCGTCACCCCGGCGGGTTGGGTAATTTTATAAAGCGTCCGCATGTCTTCTTCGATGCCGGTAATCCCGTCAATACCCAACCAGCCCCGTTTGGACTCAAAGGGCTTGGAGGGAATTTCCTTGAGCATACCGGCGACTTCGCTCCACGGGATCAAGGTACCGGTCTGATCCGAATCGGATAGTTCCACGTTCTGGGACTGATTACCCAGGCGGAGTTGCATATTTTCGCCCTGCGAGGGAATCGTCAAACCCAGCAAAGCGCCGGTGTTGAGATCAAACACCGGACTATTAGACCGGGTCAGGCTGAAGCTGTTGGAGATCACCAATTCATGCTGCATATTCAAACGGGCCTTGACGCTCCCTTCGCCTACATAGGTACCATAGCCGGCATCTTTGCCCATCAGCCCGACGGCCAACAGTTTCGTGCCCAAATCGGGATTGGCGGTACGACTCAAATCCAACGGGGTACCCGCGACGGGCTTGTCGGCCTTGAGGAAAATAAACAACCGATCATGCGAACGGCCCAGGATTTTGGCCGGAACCGACTGGAACTTACCGCCGGGAGCACGCACCTTGATGTCTTTGATAAAATCGAGGGGTACAATCTCAGGCACCAAACCACCACTGACCAGAATCACCCCCTGATCATTCAACAAAATCCCCTGCCCCGCGTCTTCACGCGAGCCATTTTCATTCCGCAGCGTCACTTCGACCAGCACCAAACTGGCACTGATACTGCGGGCAAATTCGGGTTGGTTGGTAATCGGCCCCACCGGGATGGGTACCGCCGCAACCGCCACCGGTGCCGTGGCGGGTTGGGATTCCTGCGCCCGCACACTCATGGCCACGGCGCTGGTCAACAGGGCCGCGGTCAGTAATTGCTTCATCATTTTCATGCGTATGATCCTCGTGAAAAATAAAGTTCCGTCCAACCAATAATGCGTCAGGGTTTGAACACCAGCGTCTTTTCGTTGCGGTCGCGCCGCACATCCACGGCAAAGGGCTTTTTGGCCTTATCCATGGTTGCCACCACGGCCCGGAACTGCTCCAGCGTTTCCACCGGTTTGCCATCGACCCGGACAATGATATCATCTGAACGTAGACCCGCAATCTCCGCCATGACATTGGTGCGCACGCCGGTGACCAAGATACCCTTCATGATGGGCATACGTTTTTCCCGCAGATACGCCCGGGTCAGATTGCGGATGGTGGCACCCCACGAGGCGACATTCTCTTCTTCCGCGATGGCGCTTTCCAGCAATTCCGTCTTGATGGCGATGTCCATTTTAATCTCGCGACTCTTGCGCGGCCGTTGGATGGTGAACTTGATTTCCGAATCCACCGCCTGACCGGCAATCATATGCCGGATGGCCGCGAGTTCTTCGGGAAAACGGGCATTCACGGGCTTACCGTTTATCGCTACGAGCACATCTTCGGGTTGCACACCCGCCCGCGAAGCCGGGGATTCGGGATCCACCGAGGCGATCAGCACCCCGGTCTGATTGGCGGTCACTTCATAAAAATCTTCCAAATCCTGCATCGGCTGGAACTGCACGCCAATATAACTGCGGGTGACTTTACCCTTGGTCAGCAGATCGGCGATGACCATCTTGGCCACATTGCTGGGCACACTGAAACCCAGACTGTTGGACCCGGTGACGCCACGGGTATTGATCCCGACAATCTCACCGGCCATATTCACCAACGGCCCGCCGGAGTTGCCGGGGTTGATGGCCGCGTCAATTTGAATCCAGTTGTTAAACCAGCCGGTCTCATAACCGTCAATGCTGGATACTTCCATGTAACGATCGGTATTGGACACAATGCCGAAAGTCATGGTGCGGGCCAGACCCCGCGGCGAACCAATCGCCAGAATGGGCTGGCCTAATTCCAATTTTTCAGAATCGCCCACTGCGGCATAAGTAAAGGTAACATTCTTGCGTTTGATTTCTTCGGGATCCAGCTTCACCAGCGCCAGATCGGTCCAGTGGTCCGCCCCGACCAACGTGCCCTTGATGGTTTCTTTGTTGGCGAGGGTGACGACAATCTTCTTGCCGCGCCCGGCGACATGGAAATTGGTCAGGATATGCCCCTCGGCATCAATAATCGTACCCGATCCGGTACCGCGAATCGTGCGGGCCTGCCCGTTGACAAAACGCTCTTCCGCCACGTCCAGACTCACCACGGCCGGGAATACCTTGTCCCGGGCATAGCGCACATTGGGTTCCGCCCCGAGCGCGGGAACGTTATTCTTGGGCCCGCAACCCGTCATGGCCAGCGTGGCCGCCAGCGAAACCGCAAAAATACTCAAACCCAGCGCACGTCGTACGTTAACCATGTAGCATCCTCGTTATTTGGTGCACCGGATCAAGTGCGGTACAAAAATCCTCTATCCGGGCAATGTTGCCGTCCGGGGCGAAATCTTACACCACCGACTTTTTCACAATTACGTCGGTTTGCGCCGCACCCTTTAGCTCTTACAATACCACTATTATTAGGAGTTGGCTTTGATCGGCTGGGTAATTGCAGGCATTGTGTGGTGTTGGGCGGCAACGCTGGCCTTTTGGTCCGCGCTCAAGGCTTATCGTATGTACCAACGGACCCCCCGGGTCCTGCAACGCCCCTTAGACCCGGCCACCCAACGTGCGGTGGTCATTCTGCCCATCAAAGGCGTGGAAGCCGACACCGAAGCCAACCTTCGGGCACTTTGGCAACAGGATTACCCTCACCTCAGGCTGATTTTCTGTATCGAAGCGAATGACGACCCCGCAAAAGCCCTGATCGAACGTCTGGCTCAAGAATATCCGGCCTTGCCGGCCGAAATTATCGTCTCGGGCCGGACCATGGCCCGGGGCCAGAAGATTCACAACCAATTGGCCGGGGTAATCGCGACCGACGAACGTGACGCGGTACTGGTATTTATGGACGCCGATGCCCATCCCGGTCCCAACTGGGTTCAAGCCCTGATTGCCCCGCTGGAATACCTGCACCGGATCAGTCTGGCGAGTGGGTATCGCTACTACGTGCCGCAAAATGCCCACCCCGCGAATGCCGTGGTATGTGTGCTTAATGCCGGGGTGGCGGCGTTGCTGGGTCCCTATCGGCATAATTTTGCCTGGGGCGGTTCGATGGCCATCCGCCGGGAAGATTTCTTCGCGTTTGGAATTTATGCGGCCTGGCAGAATGCGCTCAGCGACGACTACGTCATGAGTCATGTCATGCGCCACCATAAAAACGCCAAAATCCATTTCGTCCCTCAGTGTCTGGTCGCCTCCAAGGCCCAGTTTGACTGGCCCGGGTTGTTTGAATTCGGCACCCGGCAATATCGCATTACCCGCATCGGGGCACCGCTGATTTGGATTTGCGCGATACTGGGCGCCTTGTTCTATTTTTACGGTATGATCGCACCGCTGCCGGGAATTGTTTATGGCCTGCTGAATCAGGACTGGTTCCTGCTGCTGACCGGCGGAGCGGAATTGGTTCTGTTTGGCGGTTTGGTATGGCTGCGGGGTTATTATCTGATCCAAGCCGGCCAGCGGATTTTACCCCAACATGCCACTGCCATCGGTCAGGCCCGGGTCTGGGCCACTTGGCTACATCCGGTGGTCTACACCGTCAACGCCTTAATGCTCCTGCGTTCCGCGCTGGGCACCATCATCGCCTGGCGTGGGGTGCGCTATCGTATGCGTGACATCTACCGCACCGATGTGGTAGCGCGGGAAGCGTCCTGACTTCAACTTGGCATCCGGCCCGGGCACCCCTACAATACTTTCAGAAATTATTGAACGGATGTGCCCATGACCGCTGATGCCACTGTTGTGCCCACCTTTAACCTGAATCCCGCGATCATTGCCGACCCGGCCCTGCGGCCTGTGGCGGAAAAAGTCGCCCAAGGAATCCGGCTGGATTTTGCCGATGGGATGGCCCTTTTTGCCACCCGGGATATTTTCACCCTCGGGGCACTGGCCGATCACGTCCGCCGCCAAATGCACGGCCAGGTGGCGTATTACAATATCAACCGCCATATCAACTACACCAACATCTGTGCTCTGAGCTGCAAATTTTGCGAATTCCAGCGCAAGCGCGGCGAGGCCGGCGCGTACGAACTGACGCATGAGGATGTGCTCAAAGCCGCCGGGGCGGCCGATCAGGCCGGGGCCACGGAAGTGCATATTGTCGGCGGACTGCATCCGTGGTTGCCGTTCGAATGGTACCTGCAGATGCTGCGGGCCATTCGCCAGCAATACCCGCGCTTGCATCTGAAGTGCTTCACCGCCATCGAAATCAATCACTTCAGCAAAATCGCCAAACTCAGCATCCGTGAGGTGCTGCTGGCCCTGCAGGAAGCCGGACTGGGCTCGTTGCCCGGCGGTGGCGCGGAAGTATTCGACGACCGTGTGCATGATGAAGTCTTCAAGGGCAAATTGCGCGGCGATGGCTGGCTGGAGATTCACCGCATCGCCCATGAGCTGGGTATCAAGAGCAATGCCACGCTGCTGTATGGCCATGTGGAATCCCGTGCGGAACGTATCCAACACCTGCTGAAACTGCGCGAATTACAGGATCAGGCCCCCGGCTTTCAAACCATCATCCCCCTGAGTTTCATCCCCGACGGCAGCGAACTGGGCTATCTGCCCGGCCCCAGTGGATTGGAAGACTTGAAGATGCTGGCCATCAGCCGGCTGATGCTGCCCAACTTTGCCCACGTGAAGGCGTTCTGGATCATGCAGAGCATGAAACTGGCGCAGGTCAGTCTACAATGGGGAGTGGATGATCTGGATGGTACCGTGGTCTGGTACGACATCACCAAACGCGAAGGCGGACAGGGCAATACCCATCAGGAATATCAGGTGGAAGATATCCGTCGCCTGATCGTGGAAGCGGGTTTCTTGCCCGTCGAACGCGACACCCTCTACCACCGGGTCCACCGGGAAGGCACCCGCTGGTGGGTGGATGCGTAAAGGCAGCGCTGATTAAATTTCACGCCAATGCCAGACGTTCTTTATTTCCCTCATCCGCCCTTTGCGTTCAACTTTTCCATTTCCGCCCACAGCGCCGCATAGGTTACTTCTACGGCCTGCGGGATCACCCGTACGCCCCCCACCACGGACATAAAATTCACATCCCCGTTCCAGCGCGGCACAATATGCAGATGCAAATGGCCTGGCACCCCCGCCCCGGCACAGCGGCCCTGATTGATGCCAACATTAAACCCTTGTGGATTAACCACTTGCGTTAATAGCTGCTGCCCCAAGGCCACCAATTCCAGCAATTCGGCCCGCACGTCGGTCGGTAAATGCAGCAAATCCGAACCGTGCAGATATGACGCCACCAGCAAATGCCCATTCACATAGGGGTATTTATTCATCAAAAGCATCCCGAACGCCCCGCGGTGCAGCACTAAATGTTCGCGATCGCGATCAGGTTGCTTGGCATTATCGCACAAAAAGCACTCGGTAGGCCCATCGGCCACGGATTTGATGTAATCCAGCCGCCAGGGGGCCCACAGGGTGGGAATGATGGCGACGCCTTCGTGATGTTTTTTATGCGACATAACGCGTACCCCTTTTAGATTCCGGCGGTCGGGTGCCGATTGGCAAACCTTTCCTGATTTCGGGTGTCCAGCACACGAGCAACGCGTGTTGCGACTTTAAGTTACTCGAAAGGCAACGGCCCTATATGCTTGATTCTACCTCAGTCCCCAGCGTCAGCATAGTTGTACCGACGTACCGTGAAGCCGACAACCTGCCCATTCTGACCCGCCGGCTGGCCGCGACCCTGCGGCCCCTGGGCTGGGTCTGGGAAGTGATCATCGTGGATGACAATTCACCCGATGCCACCCCCGCCGTGCTGGAGCAGTTGCGCAAACAATATCCCGAATTCAATTATCGCATCCGGACCAACGAACGCGGCCTGAGTTCCGCGGTGCTGGCGGGTATCTCGCTGGCCCGGCATGATTACGTGCTGGTCATGGATGCCGATCTCAGCCATCCGCCCGAATCGGTCCCCGAACTGATCAAACCACTCGCCCAAGGCCAGGCGGACTATGTCATCGGCTCGCGTTATGTGGACGGCGGTCGGACCGAAGATTGGGGCTTCCTGCGCTGGCTCAATAGCTATGGCGCTACATTACTCAGCCGTCCGTTGATTGGCGCGGTACGTGATCCCATGGCCGGTTTCTTCGCCCTGCGGCGTAATACGCTGGAACAGGCCGCGGCGCTGAATCCCGTGGGTTATAAAATCAGTCTGGAATTGATGGTCAAGTGCGACACGCAACGCGTCCACGAAGTGCCCATCGTGTTCCGCAATCGCCTGCTGGGCGAAAGCAAACTCACCATGGGCCAGCAGATGCAATACCTGCAACACCTTGCCCGGCTGTATCAGTTCCGCTTCCCGCGGCTGGTCCGGGGGGCGTATTGGGCCTTGGGCTCTCTGGCCGGGGTAACGCTGGCGACCGTCTGCGCCGGACTCTTATGGCTGATGGGCGTGGCGGATGTGATTGCCCTGTCCACCGGGATGGCGCTGGTCGCCGGAGCCGTGGCGGTGCTGTGGCAGATGCAACCCCAGGCGCAGCCCCAACAAGCCCGACTGTCGCTGCAACCGCAAACCCAGCCCCTGCGTCGCGCCGCTTCGGCGTAAAACGGCCGGCGGGTAACTCTCCGGGAATGCCCTATCGGATTTCCCTGCTCCACCCCACTGCGGCCTAGCCATTACCCGTGCCTTCGGGCATAATCGCAACTATTGACGGTTGGCACTGATGGAGATTCACCATGCGCGTGGTTGTGACGGGACAAGTTGGGCTGGACAAGAAAGACTATCTGGAACAGGTCGTCCAGATGGCGCTGGATCAGGGGGAAGATGTCGCCCTGTTCAATATCGGCGACATGATGTACCGCGAAGCCCCCGATGTGCGGCCGGGGCGGATTCTGGATCTGCCGCTGGCCCGGCTGAACAACCTCCGCCGGGCGGTGTTCCGCGATGTCATCTCCGCCGCGGCCAAACACAAGCATGTCATCGTCAATACCCACGCCACGTTCCGTTGGAAGCATGGGCTGTTTTCCGCGTTTGATTTCGACCAACTGGCCCTGTTCGGGGCGGATATGTACCTGACGTTGGTGGACAATATCGAGGCCGTCCACGAACGCATGACCCGCGATCATGATCTGGAACACTCGCTGAAAGACCTGATGGTCTGGCGCGAGGAGGAAATGCTGGCCACGGAAATTGTCGCGCGCAGCAACCCCGCCAAATTGGCCCAGTTTTTCGTCATCTCCCGGGGCCGCCACCAGAACACCAGCGCCGCCATGTTCCGGCTGATCTTCCGGCCCAACATGGTCAAGGTCTATCCCAGCTTCCCCATGAGCCATGTCAACGATATGCCCGATATCCTCAAAGAAATTGACGCCTTCCGCGCCGCACTGGCCCAGCGCTTTGTCACGTTTGATCCCGGCGATGTGGATGAAAAGCTGCTCGCCGATCAGGCCATCGCCGCCGCGCGCGAAGGCAAGCAGGCGCTGAATCTGCACGTCAATGGCAATACCATCCAGATCAAGACCGCGGAAATTCTGCAAATCGTGGGCGACATTGACGGCCAGATTTACGCCCGCGATTTTACCCTGGTGCGCCAGAGCGACATGATTGTGTCGTACATCCCGGAACTGCCCACCGGCAAGCCGGGGCTGTCCAGCGGCGTGGAACGCGAATTGCAACATGCCCATGAACACGCCAAAGATGTCTTTGTCATCTGGAAACCCAAACGCGAACCGAGCCCCTTTATTACCCAGACCGCCAATAAAGTCTTCCGGAGTGTGGATGAAGCCCTCGCGTATTTCGAAGCCAAAGGCTACTGCAAGAACTACAACCTGTTCGGCAGTTAAGCTGGCCTTCTTGTAAAAACGTCCTGCTACCACTACGATGGTCCCGGTGCGTTTTTTATCAGGAAGTCCCCTATGTTGAAGTACTGTTTGTTGCCCATGCCCCGGCGTCTGGGTTATACCACGGGCCAATGTCCGTTGACGGTCCTGAATGCTGAACCCGCGGTCAACCTTGCTCCCGCGCAGATCAGCCACACCGAAGGTTACGAATTACATATCACCCCCACCGCCGTGCAGATTATTGCCCATGATCCCGCCGGGGTGTTTTACGCCCGGCAGACGCTGCAGCAAATCCGCCAACAGGCCCAACCCGATGGCGTGCCTTGTGCACGCATTGTGGATTGGCCCGACTATGCCCACCGGGGTGTGATGCTGGACATCAGCCGCGACAAGGTGCCCACCATGGCCACGCTCAAGGGGCTGGTGGACCTGCTGGCTTCGTGGAAGATCAACCAACTGCAACTCTATACCGAGCACACTTTTGCCTTCACCGGCCACGAGACGGTCTGGAAAAATGCCAGCCCCATGACCGCCACCGAGATTCGCGAACTCGATGCCTACTGCCGGGACCGGCACATGGAACTGGTGCCCAATCAAAACAGCTTCGGGCATCTGCACCGCTGGTTCATGCATCCAGAGTACAAGCATCTGGCGGAAACCCCCGCCGGAGTGACCTACCCGTGGTCGGGCGAATTCGGCGATCCCTTTAGCCTGTGCCCCACCGCACCCGAGTCACTGACGTTCCTCGGGAGTCTTTATGATGAACTGCTGCCGAATTTTTCCAGCGCGCATTTCAATGTCGGCTGTGACGAAACGTTTGACATCGACAAAGGCCGCAGCGCCGCGGCGTGTGCCCAACTGGGCAAAGGCCGGGTGTATCTGAACTTCCTGAAGGAAATCCACACGCTGGTCAGCGCCCGGGGCAAACGCATGATGTTCTGGGCGGACATCATGCACGAACATCCCGAATTGGTGCCGGAACTGCCCAAGGATGCCATCGCGCTGGAATGGCGTTACTGGGAGTTCGACCCCTTCATGCAGCGCTGCGAACGCTTTGCCCAGGCGGGTGTGCCGTTCTATGTCTGCCCGGGGACCAGCACCTGGAACACGGTGGTGGGCAATACCACCAATGGTGTGAACAATATTCGCGGCATGGCCCGGGTGGGGCTGACGTTTGGTGCGCTGGGGTTATTGAATACCGACTGGGGCGACGGCGGACATCATCAGCCGTTGCCGGTGTCGTATATCGGCTATGCCTGTGGTGCGGCGTGCAGTTGGTGTTATGAAACCAATCAGGTGGTGGATTATCCGCAAGCGGTGGACCGGTTCGCGTTCCGCGACCGCGCGGGCGTACTGGGGAAACTGGCGTGGGATCTGGGTAATACCTATCTGCACGGCGGCAACAGTCCGCTGTGGGGACAAATTCAGGAAATCCTGTATCCCAAGACAGATCATCGTTTCAAAGGGGTCACCTTGGAAGGTCTGCACGCGGCGAAGGCGCATATTCAGGACGTCATGCAGAAGCTGCCCAACGCCCGGCCCCAAGGGCCGGATGCGGCGTTGCTGATTGCGGAGTATGAATGTGCGGCGGCGCTGCTGACGCACGCGATCAATCTGGGCATCGCCCGGTGGAGCCATGAGGCCCAGCAGGTGCAGGATATGCCCGTGGCGGTGCGCCGGGCACTGGCCGAGGAACTTAAACCCCTCATCGCCCAACACCGCGCGGTGTGGCTGGCCCGCAACCGCCCCGGCGGCCTGACCGAGAGCGTGGGCCGGCTAACCCGGGCCTTGCAGTTATACGAAGCGGTCTGAGCCCTATACAAAAACAAACTTCCTGCCACGGGTGGTGATGACCTCATCACCACCCGCGCG
>JBIJDM010000203.1:0-5256 GCA_044344145.1 Phycisphaerae bacterium | reverse complement strand
GTCCCACTTATAGCTGCTCGTCCCGGTCAACCCACCGGCGGCGGGATCAAAGGACTGTTCCTGCCACTTCAGTGTGGTCTTGAACTTGGGTTCGCTGTCGGGCTTGGCTTCCACGGCTTCGGCAATCAGATAGACATCATCCAGCCCCATATCGTCGGTGGCCTGCACTTTGACTTCGACTTTGCTGGTCGGGGCCGCCTGCACCTGCCGGCGGGGCTCCACGAGCACCACCATCGGATTGGCATCGGGCAAGACTTCCAGCACCAGCGTGCCGCCCACGCGATTTTCAAACCCGTCGGCGTCTTCCACCAAAACCCGGGCCTGCAAACTCTTCTCGGCGGTGAAGCTGATTTCCGCGGTATTGTTGTCGGCCAGTTTGCGGCTGTAGCCAAAGGCCATTTCCGCATCACGATTCATTTCCAGGAACCGCACCTTGGGCATGCCTTGCGCATCCACCCCAAGCGGCTTGGTCGTCTTGAGCAACAAACGCACACGCGAGCCTTCCACCGCCCGGCCCGGCTGGGCGAGCAAATCCACATTGTAAGGCTTGGCGCCCGGAGTCTGATCGTCAACCTTCACATACGGCGGGGGGGCGATGATGGCGGACATGCCACTAAGCACCGGCCGCGGCGCCAGGCGGATCGTCAACGGTTCATTATCCGTGTCATCTCCGGCCGCGACGCGCAGGGTCATCAGATTACCACTGGGCACATCAATAATTTTTTCGTAAACCTTCGCCCCGGCTTTCCCCGCCAGATTTTGTTGATTCATCAATTCGCTGCTGACCTTGCTCTGTTCGTTGGTGGTTTCCACCCACACGCGCTGATTGTCATAATGGCCTTTGATGACCTGAGCCCGTACCGGCAGACTTTCGCCCTGCGGCCAGACGCTGGGAACTTTGCCCCCCATGTGCGTCCAGTCCAATTCCACTTCCACCGTACGCGGCCACTGCGGTGCCCCCAGAGGTGCAAACCAGCGTTGTAACGCCAGCCCCGTATAACCGCTGCTGAAATTCAATCCGGCCAACCCACCCAGCAAAGCGAGGCTGACAGCGCCCAGCACCAGGGCCCGGCGCACCCGTTTGGGTTCCAGCGTTTCGCCCAGATCCAAAGCGGAGGCTTTTTGTTCCGCGGCAGTCAACAACTCGGCGGCCAGCGCATTCTGTTGACCCGCCCCGGTGGCGACAAATTCCACCGCCGTGGTCAGTTCGTCGGACAAACTGTTCGAGGAGCGTTCAATCCGGCCGGCCAAAAATTCATCGCTCAATTTGGTGGTCAACGGCATGACCAGCAGCCGATAGACCAGATAGGCCAGGGTGCCCAGCACCACCAGCAGGATGCTGATGCGCAACCAAGCCCGGAATTCAAACATGTAGTCGAGCAGCGCGAGTACCAGACCTGTGGCGCCAAAGATGGCCAACACATAGCCTACGCCGTGCGCGGCCAGCAGCATGCGAACTTTACGCCGCAACTGTCCCAGTCGATCCAATACGCCCTGACCTAATGAAACCTGTGTCATCGCGCTGTACTCCTATTTATGAGTCTTACCGAGGCCTGTTAGACGCTGCTTGTGCCTATTAGGTTCCCGGTTTCATAACAACGTATCCCCCAACGGAGTTTTGTTTCACCGTAAAGGGGGTTGATATTATGATTTTTTTAGGCTGTGCGGGGTGATTAGGTGGCTTCGGCGGTATAGCCAGCGCCACGGCTTTGCGAAATTGTGACAAAATCCGCGATACCGCGCTCGGAATGCTGGCAAAAGGCCGTAAATTCCTGCACCGTGGCCGCGGCCTTGATCTCCGCAGGCAGTTGCTCCAGCGCATGCGCCAGAGTTGTGGTCCGGTGGCACAGTGCTCGGAAGAGATAGCGCATGGCCGATATGTCCTGACGGCTGTATCCCGCCCGGCGCATGCCGACAAAGTTCAAGCTGTTAATTTGGTCATAAAACATGGCGGTACAGAAGGGCGGGATGTCCTGATTATGGGTCGAAGCATTGCTGATCATGGCCAACTTGCCCACCCGCACAAACTGGTGAAGTCCGCAATTACCACTGATAATTGTTCGCGTACCGACCTTCACATGCCCGCCCAGCAAGGCTCCATTGACCAAAATTACATCGTCTTCTACAGTGCAATTATGCCCCACGTGGCTGTTACACATGAAAAAACAGCGCGAACCAATCTTGGTTACAGTATTTTCACCGGTGCCGCGGTGAACCGTTACGCCTTCGCGAAAAATGTTGTCATCCCCGATGATCGTGGTGCTGGGTTCGTCATGAAATTTACGGTCTTGAGGGGTATCACCCACCACGGCAAACGAGTGCAGCACATTACGTGCCCCCATCAGCGTCCGGCCGCTGACGCGGCTGTGGGGTTGCAGACGACAGCCGGGGCCAATCTCTGCCGGGCCGTCAATGACCACATAGGGGCCGACTTCGATATCGCTGGCCAACTTGGCCCGGGGATCAATAATGGCGGTAGGATGAATACTCATAGCGGGCTATAGACCTTACAGAGCAAAAACCTCGGGCAACAAACGCAGTTCACGGGCAGCAATTTTAATTAATTGGGCCCGGGGGCCGGTAAAGATGAAAACCTGATTCACATCCCGCGTGACGGCGGGTTCCAAGGCATCGTCATCCACGCGGATGCCGGGGGCATGAAATTCGATCTCGCCCATACCTTCCGTGCCCAGATCAAAATGATTGTAACTCTGGATCGAATCCTGTGTGCCCGAGGGTGTGTGCAGCGGGACATCGGCATAATCGCCGGCAGGATTATTCAGGAAATTGCGGATGACCAGCGTGGCCTGACCTTTGGCATCGGGATTGGTCAGATAAGCGACCCGCCCGGTGGCTTCGGTCTTGCGCACGCCAATCTTGTGGCGGAAAATCGAATCGAGTTTGAAACGTACATGGTCATCGGTCACGCGCAGGTAATCTGCGCCGGTGGGTTCGTAATAGTCCGTCACCACGGTCCGCGCCAGCGTGGGAATATAGACAAACCCGCCCACGGGCACGGCGAGTTGAATCAGGAACCAGAGGCCCAGACACAGGTGGGCCGGGGCTTGATCCACGGCCAGTGACGATTGGATTTCATAACCCACAAAGTCCACCCCTTTGCACTGCTTAAGCAACTCGGGGCTGTGGCGATACGGGTGGGCGAGTATGCGGATATCACGTTGGATGACGCCGGAGATATCCCCGCCTCCCTCACAGAAGTAGGGGGCCTGAAAATGGTTGATCAACAGGACGCGGCGTTCCTCGGCGGCACTTAAAATATAGTTGCCGGGGTCTACCTGCTGTGGACGGGCTTCACCGAAGCGGGCTTCGGGACCGTAGAAGAAGATGCCGCGTTCCGGCGCCAGCCAGAGGCGGTCACCACCCAATACCACGCCCGGCGTATGGGCAAAGATGCGCCCGGTGTCGGGATCGAGCAATTCCGGATTCACGTAATATGGATTGTCGGCCTTGGGGCTGCTGAACACGCCCAAAATCCGCGCCCCCTGCGGTAGCACGACCACGGCGCTATTCGCGTCGGTGAGGACCACCGGATCCAGTCCGGCGGATTCGAGATTATCCACAAATTCTTTGAGCTTCACGCGCTTAGACTCCTGAAATTACCGGCCCGATACTTTGGCCCTGAACATCGCGCTCGCGGGCCTGATAACGCAGCACCCGTTGCTTCATCCAGCGTACCGCCAGCAGATCCACAAACGCCCGCAGGGCGCGGTTCATCATGTTGTATTTGGAGACGCCCGTCAGGCGTTGGCTGTGGCTGACGGGGACTTCGATTACCTTATACCCGCGCATTTTGACCAGCGTGGGGAAGAACCGGTGCATGCCTTTATACAGCGTAAGCCCTTGCAAACACTCGCGTTTATAGACCTTAAGAGCGCAGCCGGTGTCCTTGATGGTCTCACCGCTGATACTGTTGCGGATTTTATTGGCGATCTTGCTTTGCACCTTGTACCAGAGGGTGTCTTTGCGTTTCTGCCGCCAGCCGTTGACCATATCCACATCCGGCCCCAGCAAGGCCATCAGACGTGGAATATCGCCGGGGTCGTTCTGCATGTCGGCATCACAGGTGCCCCATACCTGGCCATAAGCCGCCCGAAAACCCGCATCCATCGCGGCAGTCTGACCGCTGTTCTTTTCCAGCCGGATGACCCGCAACCACGGGAAACGCACCTGTAATTCGCGCAGCCGCTGCGGCGTGGCATCGGTACTGCAATCGTCCACGATGATGGCCTCAAACTTGATGTTCAATGGGCTGCAGACCGCGTCAATCCGTTCGATCAACGGGCCGACATTGCCCTCCTCGTTATACGCGGGGGCAACAATGGACAGCAGCACATCCGTGGGACGGACATTGGCAGCGTTATCAGTCAAAGGCGCACTCCTGTGCAGTAAAACGGGCATTGTAAGGGAAAAGTGGGAAAAATCCCAAATTGCGTGGGGTCAGTATAGATTGCCCAGAGACGGGCATTCCTACGCTTGAGTGAATAAAACGATGGAATATTGTGCTAAAAGACGTTATCGTCTTAACGTGCTCAGGCGAACTTAAACGATAATAATTCTTGGTGGCTGGACTCGGTAGCGGGTTAACCACTAGGTGAGGAATTTTGGTACACATACTTTTCGGAGGCTACCCGATGGCTAATCTGGACGAAACCCGCTGGCAACAACGGCACGATAACTACGGTAAAGCCTTGGTGCAGTTGGAGGCGGCGTGTGTGCAGGGACGCTACAGTGATTTGGAGCGTGCGGGTTTGGTGCAGATGTTTGAATTCACCTTTGAATTGGCCTGGAAAACGCTAAAAGACGTGCTGTTTTACGAAGGCTACGCCACCGAGGCGCCGCGGGAAACCATTCGCAAGGCGTTTGAATTGGGGTATCTGGACGCAAGCGACTCCGAAGTGCTGTTGGATGGACTGCTGAAACGCAATCTGCTCAGTCATACCTACGAAGAGCGTACGGCCAAAGAAGCCGAAATCCTGATCAAACACCGCTACACTCCGGCCTTACGCAAAATCTTTGACCAGTTGCGACAGAGGCGTACCCTATGAACGATGGATTAACCGATACGCAACGGCAAAGCGTCATTGATGTTCTGGCGGTCCATCCGCAGGTGCATCGTGTGGTGTTATTTGGTTCCCGGGCGCAGGGCAAATTCACCGTCAAATCAGATATTGATCTGGCCTTGTTTGGTGCGGCGTTAACATTGGATGACCAGGCGCAATTGTTGGATAAAATTGG
>JBIJDM010000202.1:0-5257 GCA_044344145.1 Phycisphaerae bacterium | reverse complement strand
ATCCACCTGCCACTCGACCCGCACAGGTTTGTTGATATTGGCTTTTTTCCCGCCAGCCAGTTGCTCCGCAATCGCCACCGCGCACGGCCCCCACAGCCCTAATACCGCCAAGGCCCCCACTCCCGCCGGGGTCAACAGCGCCCCGTGCGTTTCCTGCGCGGTACTGACAGTGGTTACCGGTCGCATTCGCCCAGCACCATATCCAGAGACCCGACAATCGCGGGCACATCGCCCAGCAGACAGTCTTTGCACAAGGCGGGGATGACACTGATATTACAGAAGCTCGGGCCCCGCGCTTTCATGCGGTACGGCACCGGGCCGCCCTGGCTTTCCAGATAGAAGCCCAACTGACCACGGGCGCCTTCGGTTTCCACATACACTTCACCGGCAGGCACTTTGAAAATGCGCGGCAAGGCAATCCGATACGGACCTTCCGGCAGCATCTTCAGCGCCTGACGCAGAATCCGCACCGACTGGCGAATCTCATCCAGACGCACGTTGTAACGATCCCAGCAATCGCCGACCTGCCCCATCCGGCCGGTGCCCACCGGAATATCAAACTCCAGTTCGGGATAGACCAAATAAGGCAGATCACGCCGCAAATCCCACTTCACACCCGCAGAGCGTAAAATCGGCCCGGTCAGGCCGTAATCGGTGGCCAGCTTGGGGGTAATCACCCCGACATTGGCCGTCCGCTTCACGAAGATGTGGTTATAGGTCAATAACTGATCATATTCGGCAATCTTGGGTTCAAAGTAATCCAAGAATTCGCTGCATTTGGCAACCCAATCCGGCGTGAGATCATGCATCAAACCGCCGGGGGTGGCGTAGCTGTAGGTCAGGCGCGCCCCGCAGGCCGCCTCGAATAAATCCAGACAGAACTCACGTTCCCGGAAGGCATACAGGAAGGGCGTGAAAGCGCCCAAATCCAGCGCATAAGTTCCAAACGCCACCAAGTGCGACGCGATGCGGTTCAATTCGCACATAATCACGCGGATAAACTGCGCCCGGCGGGGCAATTCGATCTTGGCCAGGCGTTCCACCGCTTCGCACCAACCCACGTTATTGTTCATACCCGCCACGTAATCCATGCGATCGGTATACGGTGTAAACTGGTTGTAGGCGACGTTTTCGCCGATCTTTTCCGCGCAACGATGCAGATAGCCGATATGCGGAATCGCTTCCAGCACCATCTCGCCATCGGTACGCAGCACCAGCCGGAGCACGCCGTGCGTGGAGGGGTGCTGCGGGCCCATATTGACCAGCATTTCTTCGGTCTGCACATCCTGATCAATGTCCACATCAGGCAGGGTGATATAGTTTTTAACTTGCGTCTGCGTCATGGTTCCAACCTTACAAAAGCGCGCCAAAAGTCGTTCCGGGGTTTACTTGGGATAGTTGGGTTTTTGCGCCCAATCCAATTCGACACTCCCCGGAATCCCCTGATATTCGCGCGGAAATTCATAATCTTTACGCAGGGGGAAGCCCTGCCAATCGTCCGGGAGGAGAATCCGTCGGGGGTGGGTGGCACCGGCCTCGGTGACCACATCAGGGTGGCCGGTAAAGTTAATCCCAAACAGGTCATAAGCTTCGCGTTCATGCCAATCGGCCGCCGGCCAGATGGCCGCCACCGAAGGAATCACCGCATGGGTGCGTTCCACGGCCACTTTGACGCAGAATTCGGCATGCTGCGTCAGACTTAGCAGGTCGTAGGCCGCCACAATTTGCTGCCGTTGGGGGTAATCCAGCCCCGTAATGCTGCGCAACATGGCAAAATCCAGGCGCGGATCGTTTTTCAGCATTTCCGCCACCTGCGGCCAAACAGCCGCAGCCACCACCACATGCGGGTGGCTGCCTTCCAAATGCGTTTCCAGCAACACCCCCGGCCCGAAGGCCTGGGTTAACACTTCTGCGACGGCGATGGGACTGGCCATATACAATAGTCCTGCTCAAAGGTCCTAAAAGGGGCATTCTACTCCTTTACTGCCTGCTTGTCATGAGAGCGAAAGCAAGAGATTTTGCTGGCTTTTTAAACTTGATATGGTTAGACTTAATGATATGCTTCGGCTGATGTTGGCCGGGGCGGTCGTTTTGGGAGATTTCACACATGCGTAAGTACACCATCGTGTTGGTAGCCATGGCCATGATTGCTGCTCCGGTTTGGCTCTACGCCCAGGCCACCACCCAACCGGCAACTCCCACCGCCAGTGTGGATCACACCCCCGCCGTGGCCATCCTGGCCAAGACCGCCATTAATATGACCCTCGGCAAATTCACCGCTGATGAAACCACCTTGGACAATTTTATCACCTACATCCGCACCTTTACCGGGGCGAATGTGCTCGTAGATTGGAAAGTTCTGGAAGCCGCTGGCGTGGCCCGCACCACGACCATTCAATTAACGCTGGCGGATGTCACCGTCAAAAAAGCACTGGCCACCGCGCTGGCTCAGGCCGCCCCCACCGTACCAATGGATATCGGTGTGGAAGACAACGTCATCCACATCACCACCCAGGCCCAGGCCGATACCAAACTCATTACCAAGGTTTATCCCCTCGATGATCTGGTGCTGATGTCCACCCCCATGGATCGTTCCACCGTGCCCAGTCTGAATCTGGCCGAAAGTATGAACGGCGGCGTCAGTAGCAGTGGTGGAAATTCCAAGTCCTCCGGCGGTAGTACCCTGTTCCAACCACCCCAGCAAGCCGCTGGCACCCCGGCCCCCACCGCCAAGGAAGTCATGCAGAATATTGTGGATACCATCCAGACCACCGTGCGCCCGGAAATCTGGCAGGCTGGTGGCGGTAAAGGCTCGATCAAAGCCATCGGCAACAAGCTGATTATTTCCGCCCCGCGCAGTGTGCACGAAACCATTGGCGGGACGCTGTAACACGCCCCCCCTGCTTTGCCTGCACCGTCTGTGGAATCCGGCCCACTTACCGGTCAAAGAATACGTAATACGGCTGATTCTCGGCGGCCCGCTTGAGCAGCAGCGCCAATTCCAGCCCGTGATAATCACCCCACATGCTGGACTCACCACACGGAATATTCTTACCCGCGGGGATATGGTCCCAGTTGTTCGGACGGTGATACACACTATGCAATAGCAAACCCTGATGGGTGGGATCGGTCGCCAGATACGGCGTGGCAAACAGCGTCTTGGCAATCAGCAAGGCCGCAGCACGATAGCGTTCCGCCGCCACACCATCCGTCTTGCGAATCACATTGGCCAACCGGAAGAAGCCCTGCGCGGCAATTGCCGCAGCGGACGAATCCATCGGCTCGTGGTTATTGTACGGGTCCGAAATCCCCTGATAATTGTTGCTGGTGGGAATCCCCGGCGCCCCGGCGTCCCAATACACCATACCGTCATCAAAACTATGTTTGATATACCACTCGGCGGTGGCCTGCGCGGCGGCGGTGAACTTGGCCAGTACCGCGGCTGTATCCATACCGATGCCCAGCCATACTTCATCGCGCAACGTTTCCAAAAATTCCAGATCTTCGGCATAGCCGCAGAGAATCCACGCCAACCCGCGCGTCCACGTGCTGAAGGGCGAATACCCCTGCTGCGTGCTCGGGCAGCGATAGCGGCCATCGGTCACATTGAAGATGGATTCATGCACCACCCGGCCGGCTTCGGCTGGGGTGTCATACACATCGCGCCCCTTGCCGTAGTACACGTTGTATTGGGCCGTGGTCAAACCATGTTGCAGCCCACGTTTGAGCAGATCAATCGCCCGGTCATTTTCGCCCATCAGCGCATGGTTCAGTTGCCAGGCCACCATCAGCGCCCGCACCGAGCGGATGGTATCCGAGAACAACGAGTGCGGACCGTTGAACGAATGGATGTAACCGGTATCGCGATCCGTCGGACGTTCGGCGGGATTGCCCGGAATGGACGTCCAGCGGGCGGCCTGCACGGCGCCGCTGGCTTTCAGGGCCATTTCGTAAAAATCCAGTTCACTCTGGTTATGAGCGATTTTCCCTTCCCGCATCAGCCGGCGCAGGTTGCCATAGGTCGAAACATTATTGAAGCCATGGTCATGAACGCCGATATGCGACACATGCGGAGCCATCCGCAGCGTGGTCATCCGCCGGCCCATATCCAGCATGGCCCGATCACCGGTGCCGTCAAATTGCAGAATGGCCATGCCATACTGGAACCCCTGGGTCCATTCCGTCCAACCCCGGGTGGTATATTGCCCGGTCACGGTGAATACCGGGGTACCGCGTTTACTGTCCCATGCCCGGTCCAAGGCCGAAATCTTGGCCGCAGCCAGATCAAAAACCTGATTCAGGGCGGGCTTTAAAGCCGTCAAAGCGGGGGCAAGTTCAAGTTTCATTCCATTAACTCCTCAAAAGCACAAGAATGAGGGCAGCATGCTACGGCAAAAGTCATTATTTTTCCAGCT
Source organism: Phycisphaerae bacterium (assembly GCA_044344145.1). Taxonomy (GTDB): domain Bacteria; phylum Planctomycetota; class Phycisphaerae; order WQYP01; family WQYP01; genus JBAXGE01. The sequence continues at coordinate 842 of JBIJDM010000202.1, read as the reverse complement.
ATGCCCGACGTAAAAGACCGCAATTTATCTAATTTACTTACCTCAAATTTGCATCCAGCATATCAGGTCTGTACAATGAGACGATGTTTGGTGATTAATCCATTTAACCCCCTTTTGTAGAGGATACTAACTTGAGTAATCTTGCACGTAACGCACTGGCCCAAGAAGCCCTGGCCGCCATTCAACAAATTGATGACGAAGCCAAACAGAAGAAAGAGTCGCAATTACGTAAACTCCGTGATGCGAAGAACGAAATCGAGGCTCGGATTGATGATTTGTCCAAGCAAATGGATTTGCTTGATGAAGCCATCGCCGGAATCACCGGACGCAAAGTGGCCCATACGGAATCCGAAGACAAACGTGGCCGTATGACCAAAGAACAAAAGAGTGCTTTGGTGAATGATGTCAAGAGCAAACTGACAGGTGGTCTGCGGACCGTCAAGCAGGCAGAATTCCTGGCTCAATTCGGCGAAGACCGTCGGATTCAGGCTGCCCGGGTGCTCAAGGAACTTCAGGAAGAAGGCTTCCTGAGTCTCAGCGCTATCGAAAAGGGTAATCCCCGCGCTGGCCTGCAAATCACCTTAAAGTAATCGCTCATACGTTTAAGGTTATATCCCGATTCTCACCAATGACCAAGGCTCACCGCCTTGGTCATTTTTTATGGGAATATGCCTCCTCAAAAAAACATGGGCTGGCGAAAATCACCATCCTATGCCATAAATACTACCCCCATCTATGTGAATTATCTGGGCATCTCCTTGATGACTATAGCGGTTGCCAAAAGTAATCAACGGATCGCGGCGGTGGTTTGGTTATCTTCCGTGCGCGCGATCAGCCAGTTC
>JBIJDM010000201.1:0-5324 GCA_044344145.1 Phycisphaerae bacterium | reverse complement strand
TTGGTGGTGCAATTACAGCCCAAGTCCACCGCCGCGGCGCGGGGTGTGGCCATGGGCGACATTATTGTGGCGTATAACCAGATGCAAATCACGCAGGAAGAACAACTGCGCGAAGCCATTGCCGAGGTGTATGCCAATGCCAGGACGCAGGAAGCTCAGGATGTGCTGGACCGGCGCTTGCCGCTGGTCGTGGTCCGTAATGGCCAACGCATCACTCTATCCGTACCGCCCCGGCCTCTGGGTATCAGTCTGCTGACCGTCAAAGAACACGTCCAGCAACGGGCCATCACCCCCCCCAGCCCGCGCGAAACCTGGAAAATGGCCTGGGATAAATTACCTCTGGCTATCACCACCGGGCAGGTGATTCCCCGCGATCAGATTATTGACTATACGTTCCAGGGTGCCCCCGCCGAGCGCGAACACCAGAGGCTGTACCGCAAGGGTGAAGGCTATGTGCTGGAAGTTTTCATCACCGAGCCCGGTCGCCAGCCCAACCTCCCCACCACGCCCCAACTGTTGATGGAATTCACCGCGCGGAATCCCGATAAAGATGGCCCCGCGCTGGTCGTGAATACGATCACCACCCCGACCATGCAGGTGATCCGTAAGGGCAATACCCTCCGGACCTTCAAACTAAGCAACGACCCGCAAACGCCCCCCACCCCCGTGGCCACCTTGCCTACGGTCATGGGAGCCATTCCCAGCTATCTGATCAGTCAGGTGGCGGCGGCGCTGCCGCAGGAACAAGGTGTGGTCATGCCCGTGGCCCAGATTTCCGAACACGACTTCCAGACCCGTCTGGGCTTCGCTCTGGCCACCGATGGCGAAGCGGCCCTGCCCGATGGCAAGTCCAAGGGCTATCGCGTACGGCTGGTGGAATATCAGCGGACCGTTACCACATTCTGGTTTAATGCCCAGCGCGAATTGATCTTCGTCCAACATGCTGACGGACTGATCGGCAAACGCTAAACCTTACGGCAACCGCCGGGCGCCTTGCCAGGCGTTATTGACCGCATCCCACTCATACACCCAGCGGTGATGCAGGGGCCGGGTTAATTGCAGCGCGTCAATCCGGGTGATCGTCCCCACCAATAAACAGTACCCTCCTGGCATAGGCAAAGCTTCCGCCTGCTGGGGCGAAGGCAACCGGGCCAATATTTCCGCCGGGTCCTGCGTCCCGGCCGGCCAATGGTAGAGAACCTTGGCATACGGACTTTGGCGCTGCCATTCCTCATCCCGCAGTCGCTGCAATTCCGGATCGCTGGTCTCTGCTCGGGCGATTTTCCAGGTACACAATAAGCGTAATTGGACCCGGGGCCGGGCCAACCACAGAGTCATCTCCGCCGTTTGCTGCGCGGTGAGTTGGGCGACTTTTTTGGCAAAGACATTGGTACACACCCACACCCGCCGCTGGGGGGCATCGAAGCCGCGCAGAATCACCAGCCGGGTCCGGGCCACGCCATCGGCATCCACGGTGGCCAGTTGGGGATAATCGCCGGGGCCACGCGAGGGCGCGGCTTTGCTAATGAGGCGATATATACCTGCGATGGTTTCCACAACGGCCATGGGATGTTCCCGTCTCGTGGGGCACTTAATCTCACACAATAGTACCTACCCTCCGCAGTATACCGCTGGAAATCCCCGTGTCAAAACTGACAATCCGGTGACGCAATTGGTACTGCGCCTATTGGATAAGCGTACTACCGACGATCAGCGGATAGAAACATTGCCGATATTGTGGTTCATAACGCCCGTTCATATGCTATATCTGTCACAGCGAAATGACACTTTGTGCCAATAGTGTCACAGACCTTAAGTACGGCCACAGACCCGCGAAATTTTATCCTTGCCCCCTATAGACGCATATTCACCAATGTTTATGCAGATATTTTCCATATAACTGCAGCAATATTTTCTTGGCACGATGGTTGCCTATGAGATAAGTGTTCACTCCAACACCTTTTTCGGAGGCACCAACATGTTACGCGAACCCCCCATCACCAACACGACGAGCCAACATTCCGGCAGTTCTGCACAACCACTGGCGCATGAATCGTTAGAAATCGTGGGTACCGGCGGGATATCCGGCATGCTCGAAGCCGTATTCCCCTGGGCCGCCAGTTGCAGTGTGCACATCGGCACCGGGCTGATACTGATGTTCGCCATCTACGCAGCCCGGGCCGACACTGCTGAGGATGACCGTCCCGGCGTACAACCCATCATGTTCAATGGCGGAGTAGCGGTGACCACGCCCGATCCGATTCGCGGCACCGGCCTGGGTGACGATCCGTCGCGTCAAGCACTCCAAAACAAGTTCCCCAATGAAGGCGATCCGACCGGCTGGGCCTTGGACAAAGGTCCTGATGAAATTGCCAAAGGACTAGGGTCCGGCGCGGGTTCGGGTGATGTACTTACCGATATGATTGTGGGTGGCAGTGGCGGTAATATTAATGGTAAAGGCAATGGTAATGGTGGCAACCGCAACGGTGGCATACTCGCTCCATATGGCGATGGCCTCGGGGGCGGTAATGGCCGGATTCCCACCTTCTTCCCCACCCCAGCACGTGAAAGCAAGATCGTCTATATCCTCGACCACTCCGGCTCGATGGTGGACAACTTCGACTTCCTGCGGCAGCAAACGCTCAGGTCGGTGGAAAATCTGATTCCGCTCCAGTCCTTCGCCGTGATCATGTACGCGGAAGACATTACGGTACTCGGGGCGGATCGGGTCGTGCCCGCGACCAAAGCCAACAAAGAGTTGCTCCGGACCCAGATGGACAAGATCCGCGCGGCGGGTTTCAATGATGACCAACTGGAACCATATGAAAAAGCCTTCCGCAAAGCCTTCGCCATGAAGCCGGACCAGATTTTCTTCTTGACCGATGGCGCCTTTGATCCGAAACTGGCGGAAATTGTCACCACTCTGAACAAGGATCAAAAAGTCAGCATCAGCACCCTGGCGTTCATCAAGGAAGACCCCCGCTACAACGAACAGCTGCATAAGATGGCGGACGAAAATCACGGCACCTATCGGCTGGTGAAGGCCAAAGACTTGAATTAATCCCTCTGGCACTGTGACATTTTTGTCACAGTGCCAACCGGGGTTGTGCCAAGTCTGTCACAGGTAACCCTGGCACGACTGTCCGCGAAATAGCTTCGTATATATAAAAATACCATGTAATACCGAACCTTTAAGTTGTTTTTTTACAATGTCCCCCGCTCTTGGATTTCTGGCATCGTTATTGCGTACGGAACATACTTCTAAGTCCTATCGCTCCCGTTTACGGAGGTATGACCTTGCCACGCGAAAATCCAACCTCGACCAAGCCGATTCGGGCTTCTGCCGTCGTCGCCACCAAAGCCGCGGCTATCCGCGCCAGTCAGGTGGAAGCTGATCAGGATATTGAAGCCCAAGACGATTCCCCGGCCTATGGCACCGATACCGGCCTGCCCCCCTGGCTGGAAGCCATCTTCCCCTGGGCCGCCAGCTTCATGATCCACGTGGGTGTGGGCATGATTCTTATGTTCGTGGTCTATGCCTCCAAGGCCGCCTCGGAAAAAGAAGAAGAAAACGCCGAAAAGATTGTCGTTCCCTCCAGTTTCGATAATCCCACGCTGGGCCAACCCCCCGGCGGGGTGGTCAACCCCGGCGAAGGCACCGATCCCTCGCGTCAGGCGGCGCAGGATTTGTTCCCCGATAAGGGCGAAAAAGATGGCTGGGCGTCCAAGGAAGGCGCTGAAGAAATCGGCCAGGCCCTGAATGGCGGCGCTGGTCAGGGCGAAGTGGTGACCGATGCCATCTTTGGTGGCACCGGCGGCAAGATGGGTGGCGGTGGTTCCGGCGCGGGCGGGGCCGGTGGCACCGGTCGGCTGGCTCCCTTCGGCACCCCCGGCGGCGGCAGCGGTATGATGGGTCCCCGTTCCAGTTTCGCCGGTACCGGCGGTTCCGCCACGCGACTGGTATACATTCTCGACCATTCCGGTTCGATGGTGGATAGTTTTGATTTTCTTCGTATGGAAGTACTGCGTTCGGTGAACAAACTCGTTCCCGTGCAGTCCTTTGCGGTCATCATGTACTCGGAAGATGTCACGGTGCTAGGCCCTGAGAAACTAATGGATGCCACGGCTCCCAACAAGCAAAGTTTCAAAGACAAGATTGAGCTGATTCGGGCTGCGGGCGATAACGATAACAAATTGGACCCGTTCGAAAAAGCGTTCCGTAAAGCCTTTGCTATGAAGCCGGAACTGATTTACTTCCTTACGGACGGGGCGTTTGATCCCAAGCTTGTGGAAGTGATTCAAGAGTTGAACAAAGACCGCAAAGTCGTTATCAACACGCTAGCGTTCATCAGGGACGACCCCAAGTATATCGACCAGTTGCGCAAGATGGCCACGGACAACAAAGGCCAGTACAAACTGGTCAAAGAGAAAGATTTGACGAATTAGTTATCTACCCCGCTGTCAGAATACGGGCGCTACAGTTTTTTTACTCTTGCTTTGCAAAGGAGTTTGTGATGCTATCAGTACGTCGTATGAGTTTGGTCGCGGCTTTGGCCATCGGGGTGATCACCCTGCTGGTCCTGGCCTCCACCGGTCTGGCCCAGGAAGCCGCCGCCCCTGCCGCCGCTCCGGGCGCCGCTGCCCCCGCCGCCGCAACCGGCGGGTTCAATGCCTACAAGGCGTTGGACTGGTTTGTCGTGTTGCCCGCGATCTTCTCCGCTTCGGTGGCGGGGATTGCGATCATCATTGACGCCATCATCCACCTGCGGCAGAAAGTCGTCGCGCCGGAAGAGACCACCGAGCATATCCGCTCGCTGATCGAAGCACGGCAGTTCAAGGAACTGCTGGAGTTCACCAGCGAAGACCAGAGCTTTGTCAGCTACAGCCTGAATGCCGGTCTGCGCCGCGCCCATCTGGGTTATGCCGCCATGCGGGAAGCGATGGAATCCGCCATCGGCGAACGTATCTCCAGCTACTTCCGCCGCATTGAAATGCTTAACATCATCGGCAACATCGGGCCACTCATCGGGTTGTTCGGTACGGTGCTCGGTATGATCGAAGCGTTCCATGTGCTGGGCGCCACGTCCGGCAACGCCAAGCCTTCGGATCTGGCCAGCGGTATTTCGAAAGCCTTGTGGCACACCTTCTTTGGTCTGGGCGTCGCCCTGCCCTGCCTGGTGTTCTACGGCATGATGCGAACCAAGATTGACAAGATGACCTCCGCGGCAGCCATGACCGTCGAAGAATTGCTGGAATCGGTCCGTCCCGAAAAGGGCTCCAGCAGCCCGTCGAGTTCCGGTAGCTCCAGCGGTGTCAAGGTCGTT
>JBIJDM010000200.1:0-5371 GCA_044344145.1 Phycisphaerae bacterium | reverse complement strand
AGTTCTCGGCGTTGGGCATGAGTAACGCAGCAGCCATGCCCAACATTAAAACCCATTATTCGCTTTCGCGCAAGCGGATGCGGGGATTATTTTTGGCAATCGCTCTAAAACCCCACGCCACGCTCATCCGAGCGTGGCGTTTTTTTTAACTTAATGGTGGGCGGGTTGCGTAGCCGGCTGGGTGCTGGGGATCGCTTGGACAATTTGTTTCAGGCGGCGCACATTCACGTTTTCCACGTAGCGGATCAGGTTGCCCCAGATGGGATGAAAGCCATAACCGCCCTGCGTCATTTCCGCACTGGCCTCCGCCGGGGTCCAATTCTGTACGGCGATGCGATACATCGCTACCATGGTGCCGGTCCGATCCGCGCCATGCTGGCAATGGACCAACACCGGCTGGAGTTGCGGATCCAGCGCCGCCTGCAGGAACTCCGCTACATCCTCATGCTCCGCATGCCAACTGCGGAATCGAATATTGACATACTTCAGCCCCGCCGCTTCGGCGGCTTTACGGTCGTCGTGGCTGGCCCGTAGGCAAATAATTGTTTTGATGCCCATGGCTTTAATCTTGGGGAAGGCACTGGCATCCGGCTGAGCACTACGGTAGAGCGTGGGACTGACCTGATAGAAGTTGGTCAGACCCGGACAGGTCGTTGGCTGGGCCCATAGGGCATTGCGCTGTGTGGTTGCAGGCATGGTACTACTGGCGGCGGAGAGTTGGAGCGAGCCATCCAAGCCATATGGCATAGCCCACGTCAGGCCCAAGATTACCAGTGGTAAGACAAAAGCGTGGCGCATGACTATACCCCGGGCAAGGAGTTCTGGTTGGTGGGGGGCGGTGAGGAGGCCGTAGCTTCCGCTTCCACCGGATCGGCATGTAAAGGTTCAACGCTGGTGATACTCACCCCGATTTGGTCCATCAATTCTTTGATCACCGGCTGGGCTTTGATCTGTTGCATCACCTCGGGGTCAATCCGCGTTGCACTGGGTGGTGGGGTCGGGGTCCCCGGGCGGCGCGGAGCAAGCGCTGGCCGGGCCGTGGGGGCGGATTCGATAAAGCGCCATTGCACGGTTACGGCCGGTAGTTGTAATACGACTTTCAAGGCTTCGGTTACTTTGGCCGTGGCCGTGGGTGAACAACTGGCCTGCAGGCTTTGTGGGGCGATGAGTTCGATCTGGCCATCCTGCTGGTGTCCAATGGTGACTTTTCCACCCAAGACCATTTCCAGCGAACTGTTCTGGTTGGTGATCAACTGGGTGCGAACGGCCTGCCACAAATCGCCGGCGGGTTCAGTTTCCGCGGTAGGCGTGTAGGCATTGATGGCATCTTCCAACTGGGCGTTCTGCGGGGTACTGGTGGGTGCCTCCCCCGGGGCCGGGGCGGGGGGATTCGGCGCTGCCACACTGGTCAGAGATGGACGCAGGCTGGACCGCGGTGCCGGGGTTGGCACAGTTGGACTAATTAAGTCATTTTTTTTTTGATCGGGCGCGGTGCCCAAGGCGCGAGGGGCAGCCCCACCGGCCGGTAAACGTGCCAGCAGATCGCGGATGGAACTGAACTGATCCGCCAGCGCCAGCCGTACCATCAGAGCTTCCAGCAGGACTTTGCCCATGGTGCTGGAACGCAGACTCCGCTGGGTTTGTTCGCACAGGGCGATCAGATGTACCAACGCGGCGGCATCGAATTTGCCCGCGGCATCATTGATGGCAGGTCGCAAGTCCGCCGGGCTTTCAATCAGCTCAGAACCGGCCCCGCAGACCTGGGCCACCATCATGTCGCGGAAGAGTTGAATCAACTCACCGCAGATTTGTTCCGGGCTGAGTCCCTGGGTCAGTAACTCGTCGGTTTTGGTCAGGGTGGCCGCCGGGTCACCCGCAGCCAGCGCAGTGACTACATCCAGCATGGCCAGCGCCGCCGGCTTGCCCAGCAGTTCATCCAGCAGGGCATCGGTAATCTGTTTGTTGCCCAGCGACATCACGCGGTCCATGATGGACAGTGCGTCGCGCATCGAGCCGTTGCCCAGCCGGGCCAGGCGTTGCAGGGCGGTATCATCCACCGTCATGCCTTCCTGCTGGCAGACTTCTTTCAGGTGCAGGGCAATCTTGGACGTGGCGATGTTTTTGAAGTCGTAACGCTGCACCCGGCTGATAATCGTGGCGGGTACTTTGTGAATGTCGGTGGTGGCGAAAATAAATTTGACATGGGCGGGGGGTTCTTCCAGCGTTTTCAGCAGGGCATTGAAGGCCGCCGTGGTGACCATGTGGACTTCGTCAATGATGTAAATTTTGAAGGGCGAACGGGCCGGGCGCACGCTGGCATTCTGCCGCAGTTCGCGGATCTGATCCACCGAATTGTTGCTGGCCCCGTCAATTTCGATGACGTCCAGATCATCGCCCCGGGCGATGGCTTTGCACGCTTCGCAAATGCCGCAGGGATTGCCGTCCTTCACTTGCGGGCAGTTGATGGCCTTGGCCAGAATCCGGGCCGCGCTGGTCTTGCCCACCCCGCGGGTGCCGGTGAATAAAAACGCATGCCCCAGCCGGCCGGAGGCAACGGCATTTTTAAGGGTCTGCGCCACGGCTTCCTGGCCGACCAATTCGTCAAAGGTCTGGCTGCGGTAGCGGCGGGCTAATACTGTGTAACTTTCGGCCATGCTGGGATTATACTCTTTGCCCGGGGCCCCGCCACTGTCCGACGGGAAAGAAAAAGGACCAGCCGAAGCTGGTCCGCGAAAAGCCATATTTGACAGCAGTTTACGTTTAGAACCAGCGGATCAGCCCCGGTTCCAGCCGCAGGTCAATTTGCGGATGTTTGGGCAGAACCCGGATACCATAGCCCTGCTGGCCGCAGGTGCTGGGGACAATCGTCCCGCTGTATTGGTGTACGCCATTGTCGCTCTGGTTGACCGTCATCGGGGTGCGGTGCTTGTGGATCACCGCGCCATTGGCGTCCAGCGGGCCGTGGGAGATTTCCACCCGGACTTCCTGCGGGGTCAGGGTGCCCAGGTAGACCTTGGCATTGATCTGCAGGGGGGTCCCGGACTTCAGCGGTTGATTGGTGTTCGCATCCACATCGAAAATGCGTACTTCATTCCAGTGACTACTGACCTTGGACTTCCATTGGGTCACATCAATGGCGGTCTGCCACTGATCGGCGGTCAGTTTCTCGAAGCGTTCATTGGCGGGTAGATAGAAACGCTCGAAGTATTCCTGCACCATGCGGTTGGTGTTGAAGAAGCTCACCACCGTCTGGATGGATTTCTTCATGCGTTCGATCCAGCGCCGCGGCACATCGTCGGCCCCACGTTCATAGAACTCGGGCACGACCTGTTTTTCCAGCAGATTGAACAGGGCCTGCGTATCGTGTTCGGCCTGGTGTTCTTCATTGTCGAACATCTCGGCGTTGCCAATGGCCCAGCCCGAGCCGGAGTCGGTCTTGTAGGCTTCTTCCCACCAGCCGTCCAGAATAGACAGATTGATGGCGCCATTGATGGGGCCCTTCATGCCCGAGGTGCCCGAGGCTTCCATGGGCCGTTTGGGGGTATTCAGCCAGACATCCACACCCTGCACCAGATACCGCGCCACATTCATGTCGTAATCTTCGAGGAACACAATGCGGGTCCGCACATCTTCGCGCCGGCAGAAACGCACAATGTCCTGAATAAAGCGTTTCCCACCGTCATCGCGCGGGTGGGATTTACCGGCGAAAATCAACTGCACGGGCCGATCGCGGTTCGAGAGAATCCGGATCAACCGTTCCGGATCGCGGAACAGCATGGTGGCGCGCTTGTAGGTGGCGAACCGCCGGGCAAAGCCGATGGTCAGGGCGTTGGGGTCCAGCACTTCGTCCACGCGCTGGATATCCAACAGCGAGGCATTGCGATCCTGCAACTGCTTGCGCAGGCGTTTGCGTGCGAAATGCACCAGGTGATCGCGCCGCCGCACGTGGGAACGCCACAATTCCACATCGGGAATCCGTTCGATATTGTTCCACACCGCATAATTGGTGGGGCGCTGGGTCCAGTCGGAGCCTAGATAACGGCTGTAGAGATAGGAGAATTCATCCGACAACCACGTTTGCGTGTGCACGCCGTTGGTGATGGATTCGATGGGGATTTCGTGCACCGGCACATCCGGCCAGATGCGATGCCACATCTCGCGCGAGACCTTGCCATGCAGCGCCGAGACGCCATTACAGTGATGGGCCATACGCAGGGCCAACACGGTCATGCCGAAATGTTCGGCCGGGTCGTTGGGGGTAATCTTGCCGAAGTTCATGAACTGTTCGCGCGACAGACCGAGTTTGGGATAGTAATGGCCCAGATGGCGGTCAATCATGTCGGGATGGAAGGCGTCATTACCCGCCGGTACCGGCGTGTGGGTGGTGAAGATGTTGCTGGCGGCCACCACTTCGCGGGCGGCTTCAAAACCCAGACCCCGTTCCTGCATAATCACACGGATGCGTTCCAGCGACAGGAATGCCGAGTGGCCTTCGTTCATGTGACAGACGCTGGGTTTGATCCCCATAGCGGTCAGCACCTGAATCCCGCCAATGCCCAGCAGGATTTCCTGCCGGATGCGCATTTCCTGATCCCCGCCATACAGCCGGGCGGTTAGTTCGCGATCCTCGGGGCGGTTATCGGGCACATCGGCATCCATCAGATACAGCGGGATACGCCCGACCTGAATCTTCCACACATTGACCAGCACGGGATGGTCGCGGAATTCAACCCGCACCACCAGTGGTTCATTTTTACTGTTCTGCACGCGGGTGACCGACATGGTGTAAAAATCATTCTCGGGATAGAGCTCGGTCTGCCAGCCGTCGGCATTCAATTGCTGACGGAAATAGCCGAAGCGATAAAACAATCCCACCCCGATCAGGGGCAGGCCCAGTTCGCTGGCGGATTTCATGTGATCGCCCGATAACACGCCCAAACCGCCGGAGTAAATCGGCAGGGATTCATGCAGGCCGTATTCGGCGGAGAAATAGGCGATGACCGCCTTGGAATTGGGATGGTTCTGCTTGTACCAGGTCGGACAACTCATGTACTGGTGCAAGTCGCCCACCAAGCGGTTAAGTTGGGCCACAAACCCCTCATCCGCCGCGGCGGCCTGCAGGCGGTCCTGCGAGACCAGCGACAACATCCGCACAGGGTTGTGGTTGACCTTATCCCATAATTCGGCATCCAGACGACGGAAGAGGCTGATGGCGTCAAAATTCCAGATCGTCCACAGATTATGGGACAATTCCAGCATGGGTTTGAGTTTTTCGGGAATTGAGGGGACCACTACAAAGGTGCGTACATTAGGCATACAGACTCCAAGCAAGTTTGGTACAACAATTCCGGCGAAAGAATAGTTTATCTAG
>JBIJDM010000261.1:0-3244 GCA_044344145.1 Phycisphaerae bacterium | reverse complement strand
GTCTTTTGGGGTGTCTTGATCGTAAGTGTTACCGGATAGACCCCTTCGATTAGAAACACGTGCTGGGTGGCAGCTCCGCTGGCGGTTTGCGCGTCACCAAAATCCCATTGCCATTGGGCGTTTTTCCACTCCGGGGGCGCTTGGCCGGAAAATACCCAGCGTTGTGCGTAATGCTCTGGCGGAATGAAGGCTTCGGCCGCTGGATAAGCCTCGAAATCACCAGTTTTACCCGTGCCGGTTTGTTCCAAAATGCCCACCGTGGCCGCGGGCAGGGGGGCAAAGACGTTGGCCGGGATACTCTCGAAATGCTTCGCGCCCGGGGTCTGCCAGGCCGCGACCAGCCCGGTCTCCCGACGGTCGCGTTTGTCCCGATTGGCATTGATCTGGATCGCATCCAGAGTATGCCAGCCTGCGGTTAAATCCAGTGCTTCCTGATGCCGGATTTGGCGCCCGATTATGCCCTGATGCTGCAATATTTGCTTGCCGTCTATGCTGAGATATCCGGCGTCATCGGCTGCGAAGGCAAAGTGGAACGTCCCTGCCCGATCTACCAAAAACTGTCCCCGGTAACGCAGCACAATCTCTATATCATCACCCAAGGGGTTCCACCCCAATTTCAAGGGCTTCTCCCAAACCCCCGTCCAGACGGGCTCGGGTTTGCTCTGCAACCATTTTTTGATGGCCTGTGGTTGGGGGGCTTGATTGCCGGGCAAGGCCCATTGCTCCACGAGCAAGCCACGCTGCAAGTCCAACTCTGGTGCGGCTATATCCACCTTCGGGTTACCCCACCAAACGTAGTAGGGGCCGTCTTTGGGGGTGGCGAAAGCCAGCCGCATAAAATCATGCTTGTTACTGATTAGCAGCAGCTTACTAGGGACCACATTGCGCTCGGCCGTGGTCACACGAATATCTTTGCCGTCCGGAAGTTGACTGCCTTCCGTGCGGAATTCGGCGTACGCCGCCGCTGGCCCGGGGGCCTTGGAGGCAGCGACTTTGACCTGCAATTCCCGCCGCCAGCCCCAGCCGTCACCTAACGACTCGGCCAGTAAACCAGAGGTGGATAAGCCCAGCAGTAGAAGGACGAGAGTCGGTTTCATAACATGTCTAACGAAGGACCAGGGGTAATGATGCATACGAATACCAACTTAGCCGACATCGGCCAGTAAAATCGCCTCACCATACGTGCGACGGATTTGTTGTTGTAATACCTGATTGTTGGGGGCGATTAAATGGGGATCCTCCGCAATGATGGCCCGGGCATCGCGTTGGGCCAGATTCAGTAACCGGGTATCACCGAGCATGTCGGCAAAGCGGATCCCCGAAGCGCCGGATTGCTCGGTCCCAATCAGATGGCCCATACCGCGGATTTCCAAGTCTTTCTGGGCAATATCAAATCCGGATTTGTATTCGATCATGGCTTCGATGCGTTGCCGGGCGTCATCGGTGGTGGTATCGGCAATCAGGACACAATACGACTTAGCTTGTCCGCGTCCCACGCGGCCACGCAGTTGGTGTAATTGCGCCAGACCGAAGCGCTCGGCATGTTCAATCACCATGACGACCGCATTGGGGACATCCACCCCGACTTCGATCACCGTGGTGGCGACCAGCACCGCCAATTCCCCGCAGCGAAATTGCTCCATAACCCCTTGACGCTCGGCGCGATTCATACGGCCATGAACCACCCCGATGCGGTACTCTTTGAAAATGTCCTGCTGAAATTCCTTGTGGACACCCACCGCATGGGCCAGATCATCGGCGTTCTCATCCACGGCGGGGACTACCACATAGGCTTGGGCGCCTTGGACCAGCAGGGAGCGCACAAACTCATACACTTCCGAACGATTGGCGGGGATGGCTTTACGCGTGTGGATCGGTTGCCGGCCGGGGGGTAATTCGTCAATCACCGACAAATCCAGATCGCCATATACCGTCATGGCCAGCGTACGGGGAATGGGCGTGGCGGTCATGACCAGCGTATGGGGATGGCCATGCCGTAAACGCAAATCCGCGCGTTGGTTGACGCCGAATTTATGCTGTTCGTCCACCACGACCAGGCCCAGATTGGCAAATTTGGTGGCTTCGGTGATCAGGGCATGCGTGCCGACCACCAAATCAACATTGCCGTTAGCGATAGCGGTCATGGCCTGTTCACGCTCGGTGGCCGTCATGCTGCCGGTGACCAATAGCATCCGTACTTTGCTGTTGGCCAGATAGCGCTGGATGGAAAGAAAATGTTGTTCGGCCAAAATCTCGGTGGGGGCCATAAGGGCGGTTTGCAGCTTGGTGGCCACGGCACAGAGCATGGCATATAACGCGACGATGGTTTTACCACTGCCCACGTCTCCTTGAATCAGCCGGTTCATCGGGACACGGCCGGAAATATCGCGCCGGATTTCCTGGATAACGCGTTCCTGGGCTTGGGTCAGGGTAAAAGGGACCAGCCGACGGATACGTTGGTCCACCAAGTCATCAATCCGCAACCGTTGGGCACTGGGGCCGGTTTGGATGCCGTGCCGGCGCAGGGCGACGACCAGTTGCTGAATCATAAAGTCATGGTAGGCCAGCGTGCGTTTGGCTTTGGTGACTTGAAGCAGTTCCTGGGGTTGATGGATTAAGGCATAGGCTTGTTGGCGCGACAACATGCCGCGCGGGGTCAGATATGCCTCGGGATACCATTCCTGCACCAGTGCAACCAACGCTGTCAGGTGGCGCTGGATCAGCAGGGCAATAAAGTGGCTGCTGATCTCACTATTGGCGGAGTAAACGGGTTCAATCCGGGCCGTGGCGACCATCGGGACGTCCACACCTTCGGGTTGGATCTCAAAGCGTGGGTTCACAAACTGGACCCGGCCATCATATTGCCCGACTTTCCCGGTGACCAGCACACGCACGCCGGGGTAAAGCTTTTTCTCCAGCCCGTGCATATTGAACCACGTTAAAACACAACGTTGAGCGCCGTCGTCGAGCAGGGCCTCAAAACGCAGGGGCCGGCGGCGCACCAGCCGGGTTTGGATGATGGTACCGCGTACCGTGCCGATGGTATCGGGTTTTAATCCCGTGACGGCGGCTTCGGGGGCAAATTGCAGGTAATCGCGTGGGATATAATCCAATAAATCGCCCGCCGTGTTCAGGCCCAGATTGGCCAGTCCGGCAGCGCGTTTGGGACCGACCCCGGGAAAAACCGTCAGCGGGGTATCCCAACGCAGAGGTTGAGCAGGCACTTCGGTCAAGAAAAACCTCG
>JBIJDM010000046.1:0-14473 GCA_044344145.1 Phycisphaerae bacterium | reverse complement strand
TCGAAACTAGGATACTGCTCTTGATGTCATACGACACAGAAACTTTGATCGCGCTGGACCGGGAGTATGTCTGGCACCCCTTTACCCCCATGAAAGCCTGGGTGGAAAAGGCCGACCCGCTGGTGATTGCCCGGGGGGAGGGGATTTATCTCTACGATACCACTGGCCGGCGGTATATAGATGGCAGTGCATCCATCTGGTGCAATGTGCATGGCCACGCAGTACCGGTAATTGATGCGGCGATCACCGCGCAACTACAGCAGGTGGCCCATACCTCGCTTTTGGGACTGGCCAATATCCCCAGTATCCTGTTGGCGAAACGTTTAATTGACCTCGCCCCCGCCGGGTTGCGCAAGGTGTTTTATTCCGATAACGGCTCGACAGCCGTGGAGGTGGCCTGCAAGATGGCCTACCAGTTCTGGCAGAACCAAGGCCAACGGCAACGTACACGGTTTCTGGCCTTTGACTGGGCGTATCATGGCGACACCCTCGGGGCAGTTTCTCTGGGTGGGATTCCGCTGTTTCATCAGGCGTTCAAAAACCTGTGCTTCCCAGTGGATTTAGTGGCTCCACCCATCTGTTGGAGTTGCCGGGACCATCAGCCTGGTGCGGCTTGTTGTGGCCGAACGCTGACCCTGTTGGAAGCTTTGCTGCAAAAATCACCAGACGCCTATGCGGCCTTAATTGTTGAGCCCCTAGTGCAGGGCGCGGGGGGGATGTTGATGGCCCCGCCGGGGTTCCTGCGGGCCGTGCGTGATGTGTGCCGGCGTTATGATGTCCTGCTGATTGCCGATGAAGTGATGACCGGTTTTGGCCGTACCGGGACGATGTTCGCTTGTGAGCAAGAGGATGTCTGCCCGGACTTTATGTGCCTGTCCAAAGGTTTGACCGCCGGTTACATGCCCCTGGGGGCAACCCTGACTACCCAGCGGGTTTATGACGCATTTTATGCGGACCCCAAAGAACATAAGACATTCTTTCATGGCCACACTTTTACGGGTCACCCGCTGGCCTGTGCCGCGGCGTTGGCTTCACTGGACCTCTTTGAACAGAATCAACTTTTGTCCCACGTTCAAGCCATGGCCCCCATTATGGCCGAAGAATTGGCCCAGGCCCGGGGAATGCCCCATGTGGCGGATGTGCGGACCTGTGGGCTGATCGGAGCCATCGAACTAATGGCCGATCCGGCGGAAAAGCAACCCTTTCCCTATCACTGGCGGATTGGCGGTGAGTTATGCACCGCCTTGCGGTCCAAAGGAGTCTTGCTGCGGCCATTGGCGGATGTGGTGGTAATTATGCCCCCACTGGCAATTAACGAAAATGATTTGCGTTATTTATGTCGGGTTGCGGTAGAATCAATAGTGCAGATTCCGCACTTGATCGAGCGTAAAATGCAGGAGTCATAACGATGACCAAGAATCCCAATCCGGTTCACCCGCGCAACGTGTTGCATCGGTATAGCCTCCCCGGTCTGTTCATTACCGGTACCGGCACCGGGGTGGGGAAGACCACCGTCACAGCCACCTTGGCCGCAAACCTGCGCAAACGCGGGATACGCGTGGGGGTATGCAAGCCGGTAGCCAGCGGTTGCGCGGTGGTGAACAATACCAATTCCTTGCAACTGGACCCCAATGATGCCTTGAGTTGTCTGGATGGCGAAATTCTCGCCCGGGCAGCGGGACTGGATGTCAAAGATGTCGGTTTGCATCGCTATGTGTCGCCGATCCGTTATCAGCAGGCGATTTCGCCCCATGTGGCCGCCCGGCTGGAAGGCCGTCCGCCGGAATGGGCGCGGGTCGAGGATGCGTTTGACTATTGGGAAGATCACTGCGACATCCTGCTGGTGGAAGGTTCCGGCGGGTGGATGGTCCCCTTGGATGAAGGTTATTTTACGGTGGCGGATTTGGCCGCGATTCTGCGTCTGCCGGTGCTGGTGGTGACCACCCCGCAATTGGGGACGCTCAATACCACGGCCTTGACCGTGCATGCGATCCAGCAACGCAGTTTGCCCGTGTCGGGGGTGGTGATCAATCGTATGCCCAAGACGCCCGGGGTGGCGGAGAGTTATGCTGCCCAGGAAATCGAGCAGTTTTGTGGCGTTCCGGTGCGTGGGATTCTGCCTGAGGTGGCCCAGGTGGACGAATTTGTCCCCCATGAATTGTTTGGCACCGCACTGGCGGCATTCGCCCAGGAACTACAATCTTTGGAACAACAGGCACGGGGTTAAATGCGTATCATCGCCGGCACCTATCGGGGGCGTCCGCTGGTTGGACCGCCCTCAGATCAAGTCACCCGTCCCATCACCGACCGGGCCAAACAGGCCCTTTTTGATGCGCTGGGGACACTCGATGAATTGCCCTGGGTGCTGGACTGTTTTTCCGGACCCGGTTCGATGGGGTTGGAATGCCTGAGCCGGGGCAGCAAGTTCGCCCTGTTTGTGGAACGCGACCGTCACGCGCAGCGGGCGCTTAAAACCAATATCACCGCGTTGCAACTAACCGCCCAGACGCACGTTCTAACCTGTGACGCCTACGGTGCGGGTTTGCAGACGGCCCTGCGGAACAAGCGTGCGGAGTTGGGACCCTTGGGTCTGGCCTTTTTGGACCCGCCCTATAAGCACATGGAAACCGGGCACGAACGTCGGCGGATGGATGAATTGACGCGTTTCATGGCGCAGGAAATCATGCGGCCCGACGGGCTGATGATCATCCGCCATCCCACCCGGGTGATGATTGACGCCACGGTGACGTGTACCCAGATTTTCCGCGAAATGAAGTTCAGTGAAATGGCCATTACCTGGCTGATCCCAGCAGAGAACCGGCAACATGAGCCTGTGGCGCTATAAGTATTTCCATCCCCGTCAGGCGGCCCAACTCCAGCCGTTGGAGGTGACCGTGCGCGGGATTGTAGAGGGGGCCTATGCCGGGTTGCACAAGTCACCCCACAAGGGATTTTCGGTCGAGTTTGCGGAACATCGCGAATATACCCCCGGCGATGAATTGAAACATCTGGATTGGAATGTGCTGGCCCGAACCGACCGTTATTACGTCAAACAATTCGAGCAGGAAACCAACCTGCGGGCCATGATCTGCTTGGATTGCTCGGGCTCGATGGCGTTTGGTAATGCCCAGTTACCCGGCCCCGACGGTAGTCTCCGGCAGGGGGTCACAAAATTTGACTACGCCAGCATCATGGCCGCGAGTATGAGTTACCTGCTGGCCATGCAGCAGGATATGGTCGGCTTGACGGCCTTTGATACTCAGGTGCGGTATATGCTGCCCTACGGCCACGGGGCGGGTCATCTGGACCAAATATTCAAACATCTGGAACGTACCCAACCCGCCAGTCAGACCGATACCGCCGCGGCGCTCGAACAGGTCGCCGCCCGCATCCCCCGGCGGGGGCTTGTGGTGTTACTTTCTGATTTACTCGACGAACCGGAACGCATCGTGCATACCCTGCAACGCCTGCGGCATGGGCACCATCATGTCATCGTGATGCAGGTGTTGGATCGGGGGGAATTGACCCTCAATCATGATCGGCCGGTGACGTTTAAGGACATGGAAGATCAATCCCAGCTCACGCTCGATCCCAAACCGCTGAAAGCGGCCTACGCGCAGGCCATGCAGGATTTTCTGCATTTAATCCATCAGCGCTGCGGTCAGATGCGCATCACTCACCACGTATTGGAAACTTCCGTACCGTGGGCGCAGCAACTGCGCAAAGTCCTGCACTTAGCCACCCGTCACTAAGGTCTGGGCTTCCAGTATGGGCCGCACATCCACCGCCAACTTAATCACTTTGCCGTTGCGGGCAATGACCGCGATCCGGTCGTCGGCTTCCGGTACCACTTCCTGCACATGATTAAACCCGGCAGGGATTTGTCCTACGGCCATGATGTACCGCAGCCGCGCGGGCTGTTTGGGACTGAGGGTGATGGTGGTCTGAATGCCATGTTGGTTAAGGTGATTGGGCTTGGCGGAATCGGCAATCCCGGTATGGAAATAACTGGTGACTTCTTCCAGCCCCAGCACGTTACGGTGCCGACCGTTCCATGGGGCGTAATGCCGTCCACCGTTGGAATGCCAAAGAATCGTTGCGGCCAATTGTTTGGGATGTTTGATCCCCAGCCAGACATAACGTTCCTTCGGGAATACCACTGCCGTCCAGGCCAGATTAAGCATCGGTTCGGCAGCCATTAAGACCAAGTCTTCGTACCCGCTCCGGGCGGGATAGCGTGACAAATCCGCGGCCTCGCCGATGCGGGTGGGGACATGATCGAGGGTGTCAAAGAGCGCTCCGGGCTGCAACGCCTGATAACCACCTTCGGCGGGGTTTTCTAGCTCCCCGGGGAACACCTGGCCATAGCGGATAGCACTGGTGGAGATCAGCCCCGCGCCCGGCGTGACAGGGAACGCCAGCATGGCATGATGGCCGACATTCATGGGACCGCGATAACCGGTGAACACATGCTCCTGATATATGGCGGTGTGACCATGTCGTAATTGGATAAATTTATCCACCGTACCCACGCGGGTTTTGGTCTGTAGTTGGGTATGGAAACCCACCCCAAATTCGTTGGTCATCTGGTCCATGAGTTGCCAACGGGCATTGGCGGTCTCGCCATGGACCGGGTGTTGTTCCCCGTGCCAGGGTTGCTGGTTACCGCCAAAGGGCATACACAGGAAATCGCCGCGCAGCACCCGCAGGATGGGGGGGATGCCGGGGGCCAGTTTTTCTTGGGCCCACGGGGCCACATGATAGGGTTGGATTTTGTGGCCATTGGGCAGGGTGAAGGTGACCGGCCCGATGTGTCCGCCCAACTGCGTGAGATTAAGCTGCACACGGTCGCTTTTGACGACCCAGGACGGTTGTCCAGCCACGGATTTAAGGACGGATTTACGCTTGCTTACCTGACGTGCCATAGGGGTCTCCTTGTGTATGGCTTCGATTGTACCCGAACGATTAAAAAATACTGCATGACTTGCCGGATGGGTATTTTTGGGCCATGATTCGGCATGCTGTTAGATTGGTTCGACAGGTTCACCGCCCAGTTCCGCCCCGCGCCCAAGGCCTCACATTTGGAAACCGGGCAGTGGGGCGAGGCGCAGGCGGCCCGCTACCTGCGGAAAACCTTGGGCTACCGGGTGTTGGCCCGTAACGTGCAGGCGCCGCAGGGCGAGATTGATATTGTCGCGTTGGACCGGCACACGCTGGTGTTTGTGGAAGTACGCACCCGCCATGCCGAGGGGCTGTTAACGCCCGAACAAACCGTGGATCAGGACAAACGCCGACACATCCGGCATTCCGCCCAGTGGTTTATCCGCACGCGTAAGTTGCATATACTGGAGCATCGGTTTGATTTTCTGGCCTTGGAATACCGGTCCCGGGAAGATTTTGACGTTCGCTATCACCGCAATGCGTTTCCGCCCTTGCCAGCGCGAACTTTAACAAGGTAGTCTGCCTATGTCCGTTGCCGACCTGGCTGCGATTCAACTGGTGGCCATTGATCTGGATGGCACGCTGCTGGATAGTCATAAGACCATCACGCCCCGGTGTGTTCGGGCCGTTACCGCCGCACAGGCCGCGGGCATGCACATTGTCATTGCTTCGGCCCGTCCGCCCCGGAGTGTGCGTAAATTCTACCGCCAGATCCACCTCACCACCCCGCAGATCAACTATAACGGCGCGTTGATTTGGCACGAGCCGACCCAACGGCATCTCTTGCATGCACCGCTGGCCGCGAAGATCGCATTGGATATGATCCATCAGGCCCGGCAGCGTTTCCCAGAATTACTCGTCAGCGTGGAAACTCTGGACCGTTGGTACACCGATCATCTGGGGCCGTTGGCGGATTTTGAGTTGGAAACTGCCAAGGAGTTCACTCCCGACTACATCGGCCCGCTGGACCCGGTTATTACCGAACCAATCACCAAGTTGATGCTGATGGGGGAAGACACTTGGATTGACACGTTGGAACTCGCGTTCCGGGACTATACCCAGGTCGCGCTCGCGCGCAGCGATGGGCACATGCTGCAACTGATGGCCCCACAGGTGAGTAAGGGCTCCGGCCTGGCCTGGGTGGCTGACAATCTTGGCGTTCCCGCCGACGCGTGTGCGGCCATTGGCGATGCGGCCAATGATCTGCCCATGCTGCAATGGGCCGGACATACGTTTGCAGTAGCCAATGCCTGGCCGCAAGTGCGGGATTATGTGCAGCATATCCTGCCCAGCAACGACGACGACGGCGTGGCGCAGGGACTGGAGATGATGCTGGCGGCGCGGGAAAACGCGTAACCGAACAGACTACATTAGGTTAATTGATTCGTGGCGCACGGGGCGGATCCGTGGGCTTGCGCTTGGGATTGGTAGCCGCATTCTGATTCCAATCCTGCTGCCATTGGATCAATTGTTCCTGTTGTTTGCTGTCCATTAACGCACTGACGCTTTGCGAATATTTCGTGACGATATCCCAACGCTGCTGTTGGAGCAGCATATAGAATGCGATACCTTTGCGGTAAATCTGTTCGGCCAGTTCCTGCTTGCGTTTGTTCTGGGGCAGTGGCGCTTCGATGGCACGATAGGTTTCGATCAGGTCCATGATTTGCCGGTAGGTCCGGGTTTCAAATTCGCCCCGATACACCTCCTGATCCAATTTGGTCAGGGCGGTTTGTAATTCTTCCCGGGCCGCCTGTTCGATAGGGCGTTGTTCCGCAGTAAATCCCACACTCTCCACCCAGCGTTTCCAGAAATTCTCCCCGTGGTTTTGCACATTGAGCCCCAGTCGGATGAGGATGCGTTGGGCGGGTGTGGCCGCGGCGACTCCCGCACCCATAACATCATGCCAATAACGAAACTCCGGCCGACGATCCGCCGAGAAACCAAAATGGGGCATATGTTCCGGTTGTATCGGGTATTCGAAGAGTGTTAATTGTCCGTCATATCCTGCCCAGACCGTAGCCAACTGGCGACGCTGGGGATTTTCGAGGTTCTGGGGGGAGATGGGTTGCCGCGGGTCCGTCCCAAAAGTGCGGGTCTGGCTCCACACGGTGATGGTCGCGTCCTGGCCATGCCCGGTGACCGTATCCCAGGTATAGACAAATATGCTTACCGCCACGATTAGAAGCACCGCCGCAACACACAACTGTACGATATGACTGCGCGTCAGTTCCACCCGCCACTGGAAATTCGAAAAAGTATCCACGAACCAGTCCCGCACCGCCTCCCAGCGGTCACGGATAGCTCTGAGGTTGATCACGATGCGCATGGTGGACTATACTCCGCTGGTACGTCTGTTTCAGCACGTTAACGTCGCGAGGATGAGCATGTTGCATAAAACCAGCCAAATAACACGATCCAGCCGACAATATCTTACCTTGGGGCGGGGTTCCCAGAAGCTATATTGGGAAGTCGAATATCGGCCGGATGCGCCGTACCAACTGGTTAGTCTTACCTTGCCACGCTCCTTATCAGCCGGTCCGATCCCGAAACCCGTATCCAGTAATGTTGCCCCTCCTTGGTTGGACCTGCTAACAGACTTACTGGACTGTTATTACCGCCAAGACTCGCAGCCTAATCGGAAGCAAATAGCGGCTTGGGATAAATTACGTGAATATGTAGATTGGTCGGTCTGTTCGCTGGCCCAGCAGCGCGTCTTGCGGGGTGTCTGTGCGATTACGGTGGGGACGACAACCAGCTACGGTGGCTTGGCGGCCATGATCGGCAGTCCGCGTGCAGCTCGGTGGGTGGGACAGGCCCTGGCCCGTAATCCGTGGCCATTGATCATCCCTTGCCATCGTGTTTTGGGCCGGGATGGTGCTCTGACGGGTTATTCCGGCCATGGCGGCTGTGACCAAAAAGCCGATTTTCTCGCTCTGGAAAGGCGTTGGTCGGCATAATTCGGATCGAACCAAAATCACAAATTAGACTTTGCCGAGGGCCTGTCGGATGGGGTATACTAAGGGCTAATAGCGACTTATACGTCCGTATCTGCCACGTGTCCTTTGGAGTACGATACTCATGCCACCACCCAAACGTAACTCAAGTGCCTTTGATGCCTTAGCCGCATTGCAGGGGGACGCGCAGGCCCCAGCCCAGGGGGCTAAAGGTGTTCCCCAGCAGCCCGTGCGTACCGGCAAGCCGGTTAATCAGGACGATGATAGTGCCAGTGCCAGCGGTTATGTCGGAATGATGGTTCGTGGACAAGTAGGTCCAGAAGACCAAATCGCCCCCAGCCCGCAAGAACCGTTCCCAACGTCCAAAGCTTCGCGTCTGCCTACCCCAAAACTCATCAAACCTACCGCCAAGACTTCATCGGGTAATGCCAACAACAATCTGGTTGAAGTTCAGTCTGCCAAAGAAATTGATTTAAATAACATCGGTGTCTCCCGGCCAGCGGATAATCGTGTGGACGAAGACCAAGAGGCCGAATTGGCCCAGCCCGAAGCAGTTGAAGCCTACGAAGAGGCTCCAGAAGAAGTCGCCGAAGCGCCGGACGCGCCGACCGAAGTGGAATCCGAACCCGAAGCGGCGGTGGAAGAAGTCGAAGAAGTTGAAGCAGAAGAGGAATATGAGTCCGAGGTAGAAGTCGAAGAGGAAATTGAAGAAGAAGTTGAGGAGGAAGTGCCCGTGCGTCGTCAGGTTCGGGCGCCGGTGCGCGAACGCGAACGCTCCCAGCGTCGTCCCGCGCGGGTTGCGAAAGTGCCCAGTTGGTACAACGCCGCTATTCCGATCATGTTCACCCTCTCCGCCATCTTGCTGTTTATTGGCCTGTGGGCCGTGGGCGCGGTCATTTCGATCATGGGTAAGATGACTGGTTTCCCGCTGGTACGCTGGTATATCGACCCCAATACCGCAGAAAACAGTGTGCAATTCGCCTCCGCTTTTATGGCGTATTCGATGGTTATGTGTTTGCCGATTGCCGTGGTGCTGGTGGTTATGGCCATCATCATGGGCCAAAAGGTCAAGCAGGCCGAAGAAGCCCAGTATCAGGACTAATTTTTTCCCGAGAGTGATAATTTATGTTTGATTCCATCAAGCAATTGGCCCAATTGGGGCCAATGCTCAGTAAAGCCAAGCAGATGCAGGATCGTATGCAGGAAGTGCAGCGCCGGGTGCCGTCGTTGCGTTCCACCGGACAGGCCGGCCCCGTGACGGTCATCGTCAGCGGGGAATTCCAGGTGGTGGATTACCGTATCGCGGCTACTGCCAGCACGTCGGATTTACAGACCATCGCGGACATGGGCCGGATGGCGGTGAATCAGGCCATGCGGGCGATGGCGTTGCAGATTCAGGCGGAATCCGCCAAAGCCATGGAAGGCGTGGATCTGGGCGCCATGCAGGACGCCATGAAATCGCTGGGGCAATCCTAACTCGCGGCAGGGGGGCACCATGGGCCGGAATTATGATGGTTATACCAAAGTGCTGCAGGACCTGATTGAACAGATTGCCGCCCTGCCGGGGATCGGCACGCGCACGGCGGAGCGGCTTGCATATCATCTCGTGCGCGAACCCAAAGACAAAGTTCTGGCGTTGTCCGAGGCCATCCGCGCCATCAAAGAACAAGTCCGCAATTGCTCGCAATGTTTCAATATCACCGAAGCAGACCCCTGTCCCTTGTGTGCCTCGGACAAACGCGACCGCAGTCTGGTATGTGTTGTGGAACAGCCACGCGATTTATTCCAGATTGAAGCTACCGGCATCTTTCAGGGGCTGTATCACGTCTTGCTCGGTACGCTCAAACCGCGTGATGGCTTGGGCGCGGAGCAGTTGACGGTGGAGCCGTTGTATCAGCGTATCATGGCCAGTCAGAGTCAGGCCGTCCCCATCAAGGAAATCATTCTGGCCACCAATCCCACCGCCGATGGCGACGCGACCGCAACCTATATCCAGCAGCGTTTACAGGGGACTCCGGTGAAAATATCACGTCTGGCCCGGGGCTTGCCCACCGGCGCTCAGATCGAATATTCCAATCTCCAGATTTTGTCGGATGCCATGTTGGAACGCCGCAGCTGGTGATCAGCCGTGGGCAGCCTTGAGTTCCCAATACCCCAGCCACTTTTGCAGTTCTGATTGCAGCGCATTGTATTCCGCCTGCAGTTCTGCCATGCGCTCGGGCCGGTTGCGGGTGTCACGTTGGCTGTATTTGCTGTTGTGGGTTTTGATGTTGGCTTCGATTTCGGCAATCTTGGCTTCGATTTCAGGCAGCGACAACCGGGCGACCACGTAGGGGATTTTGGGTTTATCCGCCGCCGGCTTAGGCGCTTTTTCCGCAGTCTTTTTCACCACCGGCTTGGGTGGTGCGGTAGCCACAGCCGCGGCTTTCTTTTTCTCGGACTGCAACTCCGCCAGTTTTTCCGTATACGCGGTATACCCACCGGCATAAACCATCCATCCGCCCAGACCATCCAGCGCGATGATGGTATCGCACACTTGATCCAGGAAATAACGGTCATGCGAGACCAGCAGCAGTGTGCCGTCATAATCATCTAGCGCATCTTCCAGCACATCGCAGGTTTGCAGGTCCAAGTGATTGGTAGGTTCGTCCATCAGCATGGTATTGGCCGGATTCATCAGAAGAATGGCCATCGCCACGCGGGCGCGTTCTCCGCCGGAGAGGACGCCGATTTCTTTTTCCACGTTATCACCGCTGAACATGAACATCGCCGCCAGATCGCGGAGTTGTTGCTGGTTGGCGGTGATGCGGACTTTCTGTAGTTGTTCCAAAACATTCAGCTTGGGATCGAGATTCTGCTGTTCCTGCCGGTAGTAGGCAAGTTGGACGCCATGGCCCCAACGGAACGTGCCCGAATCGGGTTGGGCAATGTCGGAGAGGATGTTCAGCAACGTGGTCTTGCCCGAACCATTGGGCCCGATGATGCCCACGCGCTTGCCCCGGATCAACCGCAGATTGAGGTTATCAAACAGCTTGCGGCCGGGGTAGTTCTTGCTCAAATCTTCGATGAGTAACACATCGTTACCGCTGGGGCGTTCCACCTTGGGATTCAGAATCACCCGGCGGTTGTCGCGTTGCACCCCGTTGATCAGGTTGTCGCGTTTGAGGCGTTCCAGACGGGTTTTACGGCCCCGGGCCTGTTTGGCCCGCTGGCCGGCGGAAAACCGCCGGACGTATTCTTCCTGCTTGGCGATGTAATTTTGCTGTTGCTTGCTGGCCCGATCCAACGCCAGTTCACGTTCGGCCTTGAGCGTGAGATACGCGCTGTAATTGCCGGGGTATTTTTCGATCACCCCGCCGCGTAGATCGTAGATTTCGTCCACCACAGAATCCAGGAAGTAGCGATCATGCGAGACCACCAGAATCGTGACATTGGTCAGATTACTCAGGGTCTTTTCCACCCAATTCATCATCTGCATATCAAGGTGATTGGTGGGTTCGTCCAGAATGAGAAATTCAGGTTCTTCCAGCAGCATGCGGGCTAACTGCACGCGTGATTTCTGTCCGCCGGAGAGGGTGCCGATTTTTTGGCCCCAGACTTCCCGGGCAAAGCCCAGTTGTTCCAGAATCATTTCCAACTTACGCTCGATGTCGGCCCCGCCGAGTTGCTCGAAACGATGCTCCAACTCGCTGTACCGATTGGCCAGCGTTTCAAACTCTTCGGGGGCCTCGGCCATCCGTTGGGCCAGGGCCATCATATCTTCGTAAACCCCGTCCACTTCCTGAAAGGCCTGCATGACCACATGGTGGATGCTGGCTTCCTGATCCAGATTGGGATACTGGGAGACATACGACCAGCGGGTATTACGGGCGATGCCTGCGGTACCGGTATCGGCCTGCTCTTCCCCGGCTAAAATCTTCAGTAATGTGGATTTTCCCGCCCCATTAGGCCCGATCAGGCCAATGCGCTGCCCCGGCTGGACTTCCATATCCAGCTCACGCAGGATGATCCGATGCCCAAAACTTTTCGTCACGCGATTAAGGTACGCCAATGCCATAAGGGGCTAGATTATCGTCATCCCGGCGAATTAAGCAATCCGGTACGGTGACAATGTGCCCGCAAAGCTGATATGTTGACACTTGACCATCCTGCGCGGTAGCCAAAATGATGATGCCTAAAAGATATATCGAGTCCAATCTCGGTTGATGTCGGTTCGGGAGGCCACTACGGATTGTGACAAACAGCGTGTGACGATGGAATTTAAGCGGTAAATTCCATCCCGGCTTAAGTGTGCGCGGTGAACCATTGCCAGTGGTGACGCCGGGGGCCACCGCGCGTATGTGTCATGCGGAAGTACCCGATTGGCCGTGAATATAATGGCATTTATCCGGGTGTGGATTCGCCATCCCATGTTACAATGACAGTTAACTGGGAGTTTGAATCATTATGGCGAAGACACCACCCGTGACCAAATCCAAGTTGGTAAAGTCTACCTCGTCCGGTAAGTCAACCCCGCTCCCGACGCGTCCGCCCCGCCCCGATACGCCTGCGTCGGCACCGGTACCGGTAGCCAAAAAGACCTTCCCCATTATCGGCATCGGCGCCTCGGCGGGGGGGCTGGAAGCTTTGGAATTATTTCTGCATCATGTGCCCCAAAACAGCGGCATGGCCTTTGTCATCGTACAACATCTGGACCCTACCCAGAAAGACCTGCTCCCGGAATTACTGCAACGTGCCACCCGTATGCCGGTGCAGCAGGTGAAAGATCGTACCCGGGTGGAACCGGACCAGGTGTATGTGATTCCCCCCAATAATGATATGTCCATTTTGCATGGTGTCCTGCATCTACTCCCGCCGGTGGCGCCGCGCGGGCTGCGCCTGCCGATTGATTCCTTTTTCCGTTCTCTCGCGGATGATATTCCGGAAGGTGCCATCGGCGTAATCCTGTCGGGTATGGGCTCGGATGGCACACTGGGCATACGGGCCATTAAAGAAAAAACCGGCGCCGTGTTCGTCCAGGCGCCCACCTCCGCCAAATTTTCCGGCATGCCCCAAAGCGCCATTGATGCCGGACTGGCCGACGTGATCGCCCCGGTGGAAGAATTGCCCGGAAGAATCGTCGCCTATCTCAAGCATACCCCGCTGCTTGTGCTGCCCGATATGCCGATGGATGACCAGGCGCAGGGTGTGCTGGACAAGATTGTGCTCATGTTACGGAATCAGACCGGGCACGACTTCTCGCTGTACAAAAAAAACACCATCTACCGCCGTATCGAACGGCGTATGGGTCTGCACCAGATTCCCAAAATCACAGATTACGTTCGCTATCTGCAGGCCAATCCCCAGGAAGCGGAACTCTTGTTCAAAGAGTTGCTGATCGGGGTGACCAGTTTCTTCCGCGATCCCGCGGCCTGGGTGCAGGTGCAGGCGGAGATTATGGCCAACCTATTGGCTAACCGCCCCGATGGCGCTGTACTGCGGGCTTGGACGCCCGGTTGTTCAACCGGGGAGGAGGCGTATTCGTTGGCGATCGTGTTCAAGGAGGCCATGGATCAGCTCAAACCACCCCGGCACCTGACCCTGTTAATCTTTGCCACGGATTTGGATAAAGACGCCGTTGAAAAGGCCCGGCTGGGGGTCTATCCGGCCAATTTTACCGCCGATATTTCCGAAGCCCGCCTGCAACGTTTCTTTGTGCCCGATGAACACGGGTACCGGGTCTGCAAACAGATTCGCGAAATGGTCATCTTTGCGCCCCAGAATCTGGTTATGGACCCGCCCTTTACCAAACTCGATATGATCACCTGCCGTAATCTGCTGATTTATCTGACCCCGGAACTACAGAAGAAAATCTTCCCGCTGTTTCATTACAGTCTTAACCCCGGCGGATTCCTGTTTCTGGGCAGCGCTGAAACGATTGGCAATAGTACCGACCTCTTTGCCCCGCTGGATGGGAAATTACGTTTGTATCGTCGCCTGGACCACGCGGCGCGCGAACGTTTGGCGGTTTTCCCGGACACCTTTTCACGTGCTATGCACGAGTTGGGGGCCACGGGTACGGCCGGGAAAGCGGCGAAACCCGTCACCAATATGCAGGTTTTGGTGGACAACTTGATTTTGCAACGCTATGCCCCGGCTGGGGTCTTAACCACGGCTGCGGGCGATATTATCTATATCAGCGGGCGGACCGGCAAGTATCTGGAGCCCGCTGCGGGCAAGGCCAATTGGAATATCTTTGCCATGGCCCGGGAGGGGCTGCGCTACACCCTGAATGAGGCCAGCCAGAATGCCCAACGGCAACCGACTGCGGTCACCCTCAAAGGGCTCAAGGTGGGCACCAATGGCGGTACCCAATACGTGGATATTACGGTCCAACTCCAAACCGAGCCCGAAGCGCTGCGGGGGACGGTCCTGTTTGTCTTCACCGAGGTGGCAGGCCCCATTACCGCTAAAATGCCGGGACAGAAATTGTCCAATCGCGCCAGTAATACCCGCATCGCACAACTGGATCTGGAACTGCGCCAGGCCCAGTCGAACGTGCAAACCATCCGCGAGGAGATGCAAACCGCCAAGGAAGA
>JBIJDM010000199.1:0-5425 GCA_044344145.1 Phycisphaerae bacterium | reverse complement strand
ATGGCAACGGCGACAACCGGCCCCCGCGCGGTGGGCCGCAACGCGGGCCGCAACAGAATCGCGACCGCGACCGTGATCGGGGCCCGCAGAATCGGGGACCGCAAAATCGCGGGCCAAATCCCAATCAACCACGCGACGCGGTGCCCCCACCGGCGCCCAGGACAGCACCGGCACCGACGGATAATCCACCGGCTGCGCCGGGTGGGGATATTTAAGGCCACGGTGTGATAGTTGACTTTTGCCTGCGTGCGGGCAATACTGATGGCATGTTGAACGCTGCGAACAAACTCACATTGGCCGGTAACCGCACTGCTGCGGCCCGATTTTATTGGTATACCAACTCCAATTAAGCCTGTGAGCTCCGGACGCGTCTGACCCATAAAAAAACGGCATGACTAGAAACCTTGAGCTCTGACGAGTTCGAGGTTTTTTTATTTTTTAAGGTGGAATATGTGTCGGCATTACGGACTACGTTTCGAACCCTTTACCAGCGGAGGTTGGCGATGATTATTGTGATGGAACTGAATGCTTCAGCGGCGGATATTGAACGGGTAAAAAAACATTTACATGCACAAGGCCTGACTGATCAGGTGATTGTGGGAACGGAGCGAACCGTGATTGCGGCACTGGGTGATGATCGGGCCAAGAGTAAAGACCAGTTGGAAGTACTCCCGGGTGTGGAAAAAGTGATGCCCGTGCTGGCGCCCTACAAGATGGCGTCGAAGGAAGTCAAAAAGGAACGCAGCGTGATCGCGCTGGGTGGGACACTGGGCGGAACGGTCGGTGGGACCAAGGTGGCTTTGATGGCCGGGCCGTGTTCGGTCGAGAGTCGCAGCCAATTGCTGGACATTGCCCACGCGGTCAAAGAGGCCGGGGCCACAGCGCTGCGCGGCGGGGCGTTCAAACCGCGCACCAGTCCGTATGCGTTCCAGGGCATGGGGGAAAAGGGGTTGGAGATTCTGGCCGAGGCGCGGGAGCAGACCGGGCTGGCGATTGTGACGGAAGTCATGGCGGTTGAGCAGGTGGCACTGGTGGCGAAATATGCCGATGTGCTGCAGGTGGGGGCACGCAATATGCAGAATTTCAATCTGCTGTGGGCGGTGGGCGAACAACGCAAGCCGGTGCTGCTGAAGCGCGGCATGGCATCCACGTTCGAGGAGTTCCTGCTGGCGGCGGAATATGTGATGTCGCGCGGGAACAATCAGGTCATCCTGTGTGAACGCGGCATCCGCACGTTTGAAACCTACTGCCGCAACACGCTGCCGCTGGCGATCGTGCCGGAAGTCCACCGCAAGAGCCATCTGCCCATCGTGGTGGATCCCAGCCAAGGGACGGGCCATGCGCATTTGGTGCCGGATATGTGCCGGGCGGCGGTGGCGGCGGGCGCGGATGGTTTGATTATCGAGGTGCATGGCGATCCGGAACATGCCATGACCGATGGCGCCCAGTCCATTACACCGGAGACGCTCCAGCAGACCATGCGGTCGCTGAAGCGGATTGCGGCAGCGGTGGATCGGGAGATGTAAATCAGCAGACCATGCTGCGGCGGTCCGGGCCAACGCTCAGGGCCGCCGCAGGGTGATGCTGAGGGGGCGGTGGTCGCTGGCGGTGTCGAAGTTCTCGCCCCACCAGATCTGAGCGGAATCGGCCACATAGGCGGGGGCGAGTTGCGGCGACAGGAAGATATTGTCAATCGCCTCGCGGTAACGCGGATTGGCAAAGCTGATGCGCTGGGCCAGCGGACGGCCTGCCTGCACATCCACCATGCCCGGCACAGTGGCGAGTAACGTGGCAAAGGTAGGACTGTCGGGGGTGTCGTTAAAATCCCCGGCAATTAGGAACAGGCCGGTGGCGCCCTGTTCGTGGCGAATGATGGTGGCCGCTTTTTGGGCTTCGGCCAGCCGTTTGTGGGCGCCTTTCGGGTCGCCGGTGGCGTCGCGTTTACTCTTAAGGTGTACGCCGTAGACCGACAGGTCCAGGCCGGGGGCGAGCTGCACATCCACCTGGAGCAGATCGCGGGAAAATTCTTCGGGCATAGCCGCGGGGGTGGCGGTGGGTTCAAGGGGCACGGTTTTATGACTCACGATGCGGGTCACGGGGAGTTTACTGAGGACGGCCACGGTGATGCCGCGCGGATCATTGGAGGGCGGGTCCACCACGACTTTATATTCCGGCAGATGATCACCGGCCAATTTGGCCAGATAGCCCCCCTGCTCGACTTCCTGCAGGATCAATACATCACAGTTTAAGATTTTGATGGCGGCGAGGAGCGCTTTGACTTGGGCTTCGGGTTTGGCGCCGGTGCCTTCATCGGCCGTGTAGGGATTGTCGTATTGGTCGCAGAGATTCTGGGTGTTGTAGGTGGCCACACGCAAGGTATTGGGCCAATGGGCCGGAGCCCCGTATTGGGAAATATTTCGGGTGTTGGCCGATGCGCTGGCGTCGGAGAATGGCGGCGCGGAATTGGGCGCGGGCACGGTTGACGGGGTGGTCGGAGTCAGCAGCCGCATAATGCCCGCACCACCGCCAAAGCCCAGTACACCAGCGATTACGACCGCGAAGATAATGGCCCGGCGCATCCTGTAACTCCTTAAACGACCCAGTGTTGGTAAAATATAGTGGCTAGCGCCCCGGCTGGCTATCGCACTACTATAATTTAAGCATGACCCTACCCCCAGCAGATATACTCGATTTGATTATCATTGGCGCCGGCCCGGTGGGGTTGTATGCGGCGTTTTATGCCGGGTTGCGGCGGTTGCGGATCCGGGTGATTGATTCGTTGCCGGAGGTGGGCGGACAACTGACGGCGTTGTATCCCGAGAAATACATTTTTGACGTGCCGGGCTTTCCGAAAATCCTGGCCCGTGATTTGGTGCAGCAACTACGGATTCAGGCCGAGAGTAACCAGCCGGAGTGGGCGCTGGGGCAAACGGTACTGGAGATCAAACACGATCCTGTGAGCGGGGTGTTTGCTCTGCACACCACACAGGGCGTGCATCAGGCGCGGGCGGTGCTGATTGGGATCGGGGCCGGGGCATTTCATCCGCGCAAACTCACGCTGCCCAATACTGCAGCGCTGGAAGATCACAGTCTGTTTTATCTGGTCCGGCAGAAAGCGGATTTTCACCGGCAACGCACGCTGATTATCGGCGGTGGCGATTCGGCGCTGGATTGGGCGCTGAATCTGGGGGATACGGCCCGGGAGATTACGCTGATACACCGGCGGAATCAGTTTCGGGCCCATGAGGACACGTTGCAACGGGTACTGGCCGCGGGGGTGAAAGTCCTGACGTTCAAG
The DNA here is from genome assembly GCA_044344145.1 of Phycisphaerae bacterium. GTDB lineage: Bacteria > Planctomycetota > Phycisphaerae > WQYP01 > WQYP01 > JBAXGE01. Next base: position 2,127 of record JBIJDM010000199.1, on the reverse strand, counting down.
GAATTGCAGAGCGTCGAAGCAGACGGCACAACGCTGCGGGCGGTAACCATCTTTGATAACCGCAGCAAAGCCACCACCCGGCTGGAAATGGACCGGATTCTCGTGCAGGTCGGATTTCTGTCCACGTTGGGGCGGTTGGCCCAGTGGGGTCTGCGGCTGGAGGGTAATGCCATCGCGGTGGATCAGCATATGGAGACGAGCGTGCCGTTAATCTTTGCGGCCGGGGACATTTGCACATATCCGGGAAAAATCAAGCTCATCGCCACGGGCTTTGGCGAGGCGGCGATTGCGGTGAATACGATCAAGACCCGTCTGGACCCCAAGGCCAAGCTGTTTCCCGGTCATTCCAGTGAAAATCTGGCGCAGGACGACACCACGGCCACATTGGTATAGATTCTTGCTCAGCGGGTGGCCAGTAAAATGATAATAATCAGTAGTTCCACCACCACCACACCAGCGAGGACCAGCACGATGGGATCGCGCAGACGGTCGGCCAGTGAGGGGGGCGCGAGGTCAATGGTGTGCTGCTGGGAGTAGACTTCGGGCGTGCCGGGGCCCGGAGCGGGGACCGCGACGGAGTCTTCCTGGGGGGTGGCGGCTTTGCCCAGTTCGGCCAGTGAGTTCAGGTCATAACTGCGGCGGGCAAATTTGGGCGGTTCGCCCCGGGCCACCAATTGCAAATCCACCAGCATATCCTGCGCGGTGGCGTAACGGTTGCTCTTCTTTTTGGCCATGGCCATTTCGATAATCTCGCCCACGCCGGCGCTGAGCGACGGATTCAGATGATCCGGAGGCACCAGTTCATCTTTCAAATGCTTGTGCATCACGGCGGTCGGTGAGGGGCCATCGAACGGCACGCGCCCGGTGACCATGTGATAGAAGGTGGCGCCCAGACCGTAGATATCGGCCCGGCCGTCAATTTCGGCTTCGCCGCGGATTTGTTCAGGGGAAATGTAATAGGGTGTGCCGAAGGCCTTGCCGGCTTCCTGTTCGGCGGCCTGCTGGTCGCCCTGTTCGCGGGCCAGACCCATATCGGCCAGCTTGGCGCTGCCATCCTTGGCGATCATGATATTTTTCGGCTTCACATCGCGGTGAATCAGGCCCGCGTGGTGGGCGTGATCCAGCGCGCTGGCCATCTGGCTGACAATCACGAGGGATTCTTTTTCAGAATATACCCCGCCTTTGTCGAGCCGATCCTGTACCGTGCCGCCTTCGACATATTCCATGACGAAGTAGTGCCGGCCACTGGCTTCGCCGACGTCCACCGCGCTGACGATATTGGGGTGATTGAGCTTGGCGGCGGCTTTACCTTCTTTATAGAAGCGTTCGACGAATTCGGCGCTGGTGGTCATGCGCTGGGGCAGCACTTTGATGGCGACCATGCGATCCAGCGAAATCTGTTTGGCCAGAAACACCACGGCCATGCCGCCGGAACCCAGACGCGACATGATTTTATAGCCGGGAATCTGCTGGGCGGAGCTTTGCTCCTCGGCCCCGCGGGCGACGCGGCGCCACTGGTGCTGGGTGACAATTTCGTTTTGGATCATGATCTCGCGCAGGGTGCGGGTGGAGCCATCCTGTTTGGCCTGCTCGAGCAGAGCCTGGGAATCTTCCAGTTCGGTTCGTGTCACCAGGCCCTGTTCAACCAGCGCCCGGGCAATGAGGCTGTCGTTATTGGTATTATCCTGAGTCATAGTCATTCACTCGATTTATGGCAAGGCGTTACAACGGTGGAGACAGGGAATACCAGATGGGGCCCACACATATCCACCAAGGGGTATTTTCCTACGTTAGCGGAGGATACGCAAGCCATTTCGTCAGCTTCCCAGAATGGGCAGCGAATTTTGCCCCGGCCCGGGGGCCGGAGGCAGCTCGTGATATACCTCGGTTGGCCCTAAAACCCCCGCCCAATGCCCCCGGCCATGCAACCAGCGGCGCACGTCGTGGCACAGATGGCATTTATTGGCATAACCCTGAGGCCGGGCGGGATAGCCCAGCGTTTGGGCGTATTGGAAGAGCGCGTAGGAGCCATGTTCGACCACCCGGCCCATGACGGGATGATTGCGCCAGTGCTGTTGGGCATAGTGCCAGAGCGAAGGGATATCGGGAAATTCGACCGGCCAGGGG
>JBIJDM010000198.1:0-5452 GCA_044344145.1 Phycisphaerae bacterium | reverse complement strand
CTTCTCCCTCTCCCCCCTGACCACCGCCACCGACCTGCAAACCGTCCTCGCCCTCCTCCCCAGCCTGGTAGCCCGCGTCCGCGGCACGGTGTAACGACTTACTTGTCCAGTGATGCCCCCCATACCGCTACCCTCCATCCCCATCTGTGGTTCCCTCCAGTTCCCTACCCGCCCCGGTTCCGCTATACTCATACTAAGTCCGCATTACGAGGTAACTTGTGAACCAGCATATTCCCAAAGTCGCGGTGTTCCCCGGCACCTTTGATCCGCTTACCCGCGGCCATCTTGATGTCATCGCCCGCTCCTGTCACCTCTTCGATCAGCTCATCGTCGCCATCGGCCTAAACCCCGAAAAGGCCGAGTTGTTCCCCGTCGCCGAGCGCATCGAAATGATCGCCGGCCTCATCAAGCAATATCCCAACGTCACCGTCGAAAGCCCGGCATGGAAACCGTCTTCATAACACCTGCTAGAGTTATCTTTCGACGGCATGGACGATGACCGTGATATTGCGATGCTCAATCTAGGGATTTATGGAGACTCACTATGGTTGAAAATTTGTTGTATTACATGCTTTTGTGCAATGAAATAAAATTGATTGCGCCCGTTTTGATGGTTGGCATGGCGGTAGTATATTTGATTGCGCGTATCAAAAAATATAACGCGTGGGTTGTTATTTTTTCATGTGTTGGGGGTGTACTTTTTGCATTATGGTCTATCGTGATATGGGTCCCATTCTTTTCGGACATCATTGTTTTTATTCTCTTTAGCTTGCATGCTTGAGTGCCTAAAAGTAGAAGCTCGAAAGTTTGTCATTAATGAGTGTAATTTGGCACGTGGCGGGTTTTACACATAAGAAGTTGGTCCTAATGAAGCCAAATACGGTGTCAACTGGCAGGCGTTACTGAGCACCATCCTCGAACGATTCCACGAGGGCGAGCCCGACTTACTCTCGGGCGTGGATTGAAACAACCTTTCTATTAGTAGGGGGGGCGAACCCATGGGACACCTCGCTACTCGCGGGTGTTGTGTCCTACGCCTCCCCCAGGCCGAATCCCCCCATCCCCTCCCCTCATTTCCGTGCCCTTCCGTGTCCTCCGTGGTCAATCTCCCCCCGTCCCCCAATTCGTAATTGTTAATTCGTAATTCGTAATTGACTCCTCCTCACTTCCGCGAACTAATCCAGCCCCGCCGCCGGAACCACACAATCATGATCGTCGCCAGCGTGATACAGATACCCCAGAAAATCGGATACGACCATTCCCACTGGAATTCCGGCTGGAACTTGAAATTCATCCCATACACCCCGGCCAGGAACGTCAACGGCACAAAGATGCTCGTCATCAGCGTCAGCACCTTCATGATTTCGTTCATGCGGTTGGACAGGCTCGACATATAAATTTCCGTCAGCCCCGTGCCCACTTCGCGGTACGTGTCAATCATTTCCAGCAGAATCACCACATGGTCATACGCATCGCGCAGATACGTCTGGCTCTGGGCGCTCAGGCATTCGTGGCTTTCCCGCTGCAACCCCATCACCACATCGCGCATCGGCCACAGCGCCCGCCGCAGGAGCAGCAGTTCGCGCTTGATGGCATGGATTTGCATGATCGTGGGCCGCTGCGGATTTTCAATCACTTCCTCTTCCAGCGTCTCCAGCCGTTCGCCGTAATATTCCAGAATCGGATAACAATTATCCACCATCGCATCAATCAGCGTGTACGCCAGAAACGACGCATCCGCCGAACGCAGCCGGTTGCCCCGGCTTTGCAGCCGCTGCCGCACGTTGTCCCACACATCCCCCGGCGTGGGTTGGAACGTGATGATGGTCTTGTGTCCCAGAATCATCGCGATGGATTCCGTGGCGATATGGTCGGACTTCATTTCCACCATGCGCAGAATCATGAACAGCCGCGCCTTCACCCCCTCATCGCCGTAATAATCCACCTTGGGCCGTTGGTTGCCCACCGACAGAATATCCTCCACCGCCAGCGGATGAATGTCATATTTCTCCGCGAAGGCATGAATCACATTCATGTCGCTCAGGCCGTCCACATTGATCCAGCGCACCGACGCCCATTCCGGCCGGTGATAGATCATGAAAAATTCCAGATCCTCCACTTTCTCGACCGTGATTTTTTCGGCGCTGTAATCAATACACGTGATGATCGTTTCGCCCGCCTGCGAAGGCAGCTTGGTGATTTCGTGGTGTTCGATCCCCGCCCCGGCCCCCGGATTGGGCAGATGCACCACCGGCAGGTCCATCCCCAGCACTTCCTGGTCCGTCGCCGCATTCGCCGACGCCAGCTCCGCCGCGTCCATTACCTGCGTGGCCGCGTTGGTATCAATCTCTGCATGACGGCTCTTCTCGTCCAATTCAGGCTCCTTCGGCTGGCGTCACAAACCGCCTCATTGTAACACGGAATCTGTCCCGGCCAACCCTAAAATTCCCCTCAAGACACCGGGGGATAAGCGCCCTTCCGCGTCTACCGTTGTTCCACTCCCCCCGTCCCACAATTCGTAATTCGTAATTGACTCCTCCCCTCATGAAACCGGCGGATATGTGCTCTTTTGCTGCTTGCGCCGCTGATACCAGCGATAGCCCCAATAGCCCGCTCCAGCCACCGCGCCCGCCCCCAGCAATATCATCACCACCTGCTGCACCGAGTCCACCTTCCCCAGCAACCACGCCAGTTCCGCTGCGAAATGATACCCCAGCCAGATAAACACCGGCACGCTTATACTCGCCGCAAAGCCGTCGATCAGCATGAATTTCCAGTATGCCATTTTGCTCATCCCCGCCGACGCAAACACCAGCGACCGCAGCCCCGGGGCAAACCGCCCGATAAACACCGTAAACGCCCCGAACCGGTGGAAGTGGTGGTCCACCTTCGCCCGCCGCGATGGCGTCATCACCTTACGGATATGCCGGGCCACGATATTGTTCCCACCCAGCCCGTGCCGGCCCACATAAAATACAAACGTATCACCCGCCAAAACCCCCACCATCCCCGCCAGCATCATCACATATAAATTCGCCGGCTCGCTGCCCGCCTTAACCAGCAACCCCTCCGGCGAACAGATATTCCCCGCCAGAAACAGCGGGATATCCTCCGGCAACGGCAACCCCAGCCCGGCCGCCAACAGCACGCCGATCAAGCCGAAATACGACCCGTGCGTCAACACGGCAATAAAAAACGCCAACAACCAAGCTTTCATACGCATTCCACCTATAAAACCTAAGCCCTATAGTTTAGCATAAGCGCCGCCTGCCATGTTAACCCGCAACCAAACTTAGCGCCCCCTAAAACACCTCCCCAGCCACCCGCTCCCAGTTGCCCCCGCTGCCTTCCACGGCTATCCTCACGCATATACTACGCTTCGCGGTCTTTTTGGCGGTATCTGCATGGCGGAATTGGATTTATGTCTGGTCATGCCGGTCTATAACGAGGCCGAGTGCATCGCTGCCGTCCTCACAGCCTGGCACGATGTCCTCGGCCAACTCGGCCTCAACTACCTCATCTGCGTCCTCAACGACGGCTCCCGCGATGGCACCGCCGCCGAACTATCCAAATTCGCCGGCCATCCCCGCACCGAAATCATCCACAAACCCAACTCCGGCCATGGCCCCACCATTTTGGAAGGCTACGCCCGCGCCTGCCCCCGGGCCGCGTGGGTCTTCCAATGCGACAGCGACGACGAAGTCAAACCCGAACACTTCGCCACCCTCTGGGCCGCCCGCGCCGGCCAGTCCGCCGTCATCGGCTACCGCGTCGGCCGCGCCCAAAGCGCCTCCCGCCGTATCCTTACCTCCACCGCCCGACGGGTCGTCCAATTCCTCGCCGGCGGCGAAGTCCACGATGTCAACGTTCCCTTCCGCCTCATGGAATCCGCCACCCTCGCCCGTTTGTGCGCCCAGATTCCCCCCACGACCTTTTCCCCCAATGTTATTTTATCCGCCGCCTGGGTTCGCAATCGCTGCGCGGTGACCTGGATCCCCGTACCCCATCACGGCCGTCACACCGGCGCTGTGTCGCTGGTGCGCTGGACCCTCTGGAAAGCCGCCGTGCGCTCGCTCTGGCAGACCCTGCGCTGCCGCCCGCGTCTCTAAATGGATACGCCCCCATGTCGGATCACATCACCGCCCGCATCCCGGCAACCTCCAATACGCCCGTCTGGCTCTGGCCCGTCGTGGTCATGCTGGTGGGGGGGCTACTGCGCGGCCTCTGGCCCACCAGCCAAAGCGTCTGGTATGACGAAGGCACCAGCCTCTGGGCCGCCAGCGCCCCCGACCTGTCCGAACTCACCCAGCGCATCTTCGTCGCCTCCGCCAGCGAACGCTTCCAACCCCTGCACCTCTACCTGCTCTGGTTCTGGCAACAACTCTTCGGCCCCGGCGAACTCGCCGCGCGCCTGCTCTCCATCCTCCTGGGCACCGCGGTCCTCCCCGCCTGGTGGTGGGCCACGCGCCACCTGCTGACCGCCTCCGCGCGCCTGCTGGGCCTCATGATCTTCGCCCTGTTACCCCTCGCCGTGCTCTACAGTCAGGAAATCCGCCCCTATAGCCTCGTCCTGCTTGCCTCCACGCTTTTGCTCGGTTGCTTAAGCCACCTCGCCGTCGCCCCCACCTCGCGCCACCGTTGGCCACTCCCCGCCGTGGTCGCACTGGGCCTCCTGAGCAATCTGCTCTTCGTCATTCCCCTCGCCGGCCTGCTCGCCGGGTTCTATCTCGCCGGCGGGCGCCTGCGCTTCCGCGCTCTATTCACCGTGGTCAGAATCACCGCCGTGGTGGTGGGGTGGTATCTCTATCTTCGCCTCTCACTCCCCACCAGTGGTGTCGCCAGCGCCCCCGGCCTGCCTCTGATGAATCTCGCCTACGGCTTCTACGCCCTGCTCTTCGGCACCACCTGGGGCCCGCCCCTCGCCGACATGCGCGAAGGCCTGTCCACCGCCCTCACCGCCTATATCCCCGCCCTCGCGCTCGCAGGTGTATGTCTGGCCAGCGTGGGCCTCCTCGCGCTACTAAGCTGCCTCAAACCCCGCGCCCCCCACGCACCCCACACCACACTCCACCCCGCCCGCTGGGCGTGGGGGGGCCTGCTCATCGGCCTGCTGACCGCCGGCGCCTTCGCCACCCTCACCAAACTCCAACTCGCCCCCCGGCACCTCCTCGGCCTGCTCCCCCTGATCGCCCTGGGCCTCGTACTCCTGCGCAGCGTCACCCTCGGCCCTTGGGTACTCACCCTCTGGGCCATCCTCGCCGCCCTCTCCAACGTCAATTACTTTACCAATCCCCGCTACGCCCGCGACGACTACCGCGCCGTCGCCGTCGAGATGCGCCAACTGCCCCCCGGCTGGTCCGCCGCCCTGGGCTGGGGCAATATCGAGGTCTTCGACTACTACGGCGTCCACCCCCTGAACCGCCACGGCCCACCCGCCGCCCAATTCCCCCCC